>JAHDEB010000002.1:7078-63054 GCA_020629055.1 Chloroflexota bacterium | reverse complement strand
CATCTAATTTTCAAGAAGTCAAAAGCTACTGGCGGGGCCTAAAAGACGGCTGGCTGAGCAACATTTGATTGGCTTATGAACGTAGCAGACACTATAGGTCATTTTGAGTCAATTGTAGGGGAGAAAGGGGCGGGGTAACAATTTGCATAAAAAGAAACCAAGCTGCGAACCGTCCCTTACCCCCCATCATGGCAAGCAACCATAAGTGTAAGGTGTAAGAGGTCGGTCCAAACTTGATTTTGTATAAACAAGGCCCCTTCCGACCTCTTTCACCTCTACATTTTTAAACTTAGCCTCACGTTCGCCCAACGATACTAAATCGTTCCCAACCCCCAACCAAGTGGCAGCCGTTTGCAAATACAGATAATGCACCCCAAAACAAAAAGGCCCGACTCATAAGAGCCGGGCCTTCGCTAAAGCCATAACAAGTTACAACTTTAGTTAAATTCGAATCAATCGATTATTGAGGGATACCGTTGTATACACTCGCACGATTTGAGTAAACGATGTTGTTAACTGCAACCAACTGTGAACCAGCTGGGCCTTCAACTAGGATACCACCGATCCAGCCGTCACCAAGTGCGTTGAATGCAGATGCGTCCAAGTCACCACCGTTGCGGGTGTTTAGACCAAACGCTGCACCAGCAGCCAAGTCGCCAGGAAGTTGTCCACCGGTTAGGGTTACAACTGTGTTACCAGCGGTGTCGATGTATTTAATGGTGATGTCAGCAGCAGCAACGGTTGAAGAACCGATGTTTTGCAAGTTGATGGCTGACCATTGTGCCCAGCTGCCGCCAGGTTGACGACGATATTGAGCAGGAATGTAAATGGTGTCAGATGCATCGTTGGTTGTAACCATCGCGTACATACCACCGTAACCATTGTTACCCCAGTTGGTAATACCGGTACCAACCAAGTTGATGTTGTCGGTAGAAACAACTTTTACAGAACCACTCCAGCTTGTGCCAAGAGGTGCAAATGATGCAGCGTTGAGTCCACAACCACTACCACCATTTTTCACATTAAGACCAACTGCTGAGTTCGCAGGAACTGTACAGGTTAGGCTTAGTGCAGCGTTACCAGATGTATCACCACGGGTGAAGTACTCGATGGTAATTGGTGCTGCGGTTCCGGTTGTGTTTTGAATGTTCAAAGCAGAGAACAATGCGTAGTCTGGATCTGATGCGTTAGATTTGAACGCGAAGTGAGAAGGAGCGTAAAGGGTTGTGCCTGCATTTGCAGAAGTCAACGCTTGGTATGCACCTTGGCGGTTTGTCCAATATGCGGTAGAAGCACCAGCGATATCAGTTGCGCTTGAAGATACAGAGATTGAACCGTCTGAGAAGTCGGTTGGGAATCCTGATGGCAAGTCGCTTGCGTTACCCATGTCGATGGTTACTGAACCATAACCGTTTAGGTTGATGGTGCGGCTACCCAAGTTGTCTCCAGCACGGTTGAAGAAGTCAACGGTCAAAACGGTTGCATCTGAAGATGTGTTTTGAATGGTTGAAACTGAACCAATACCAGCGAAGCCCCAAACTGATGGGAAGCTAATGTCTGATGCTGGTGCGGTTGTTGCGTTATAAGCACCTTGGGTGATTCCACCTTTTGAAGCGCTTACGTCAGAATTTTTCAAACTAACAATCGCAGCAAGCGGTTGATCAGATGAAACGATAGCCGCGCCAGCGAAACCTGATGCCAATGCGGTATCTGCAGTTTTAAACTCAGCAACTGCGCCAGCGTTAATGGTAGCTTCAGTTGTTAGTGCAGCTGTACCATCTTGTGCGTAGTAGCTAACAACAACGTTAGCGGTTGTTGTGCCTTGGTTTTGTACAACAGCATTACTTGTCGCGGTACCTGGATCAGGTGTCGCAAATGCTGCGGTTGCTGCTACTAAAGATAGTGCCGCAATCAATGTGCCTGTAATTAAGCGTTTTGAGAATGTCATTAAAAAATTACTCCTAGTTGGATGTCTCGATCTGACTGTTCAAATCTAATTCACGATAAATAATAGGTCTCAAAAGGGTAATTATCAATAACCCATAGGGATTATTTTGACTAATCCTCCCCCTGTTTCTCTCTGGTAGACGGGTTATAAATGGGTTAAAAGGCGACAAATGGGTAAATTCAGGCATTCAATCGATTAATTAGGAAATAGGCTGTTTTATTCCCATCTCGTCATTGTTCAGCATCCTCATTTGTGTGATTACAGCGTGTTGCGTGGAGCGTAGAATTTAGCAACTACCCACTTTTACGTTCCACGCAGCACGCCTTTTAATGAAAAACATAGCACCTGCTCAATAAACGCCCCATTTCTACATACCAGAAACGAATTGGTTGAGCCGTTCTATCGCCTGATCCCAATTAAAATTGTTCTGAATATGGTTGCGGCCGTTGTTTGCAACCGAGCTCCACTGTTCCAAATCTTGCAACAAGTCAATAACTGGCTGTGCAAATGCATCCGGGTCAGCGTCTGCAACCAAAATGTCGCGCCCCGCGATAGCGCCGGTACCGGAATTACCCAAATGGGTCGCGATAACGGGTCGTCCGGCCGCAAGGGCGTTTAGCGTTTTAACGATAATCCCCCCGCCAACAAATAGGGGCACCACGCAAACGGCACATTGCTCGTAATACGGGGTTAGGTCATCGACCTCGCCCGTCACAATGACGGCCGGGTTTTCGGCAGCCAAGTCGGTAATCTGTTGAGCTGGGCGACTGCCCACAATATAAAATTGGGCATCTGGGATCGCTGCTTGAACTTTAGGCAAGACTTGTTGGGCGAAAAATGTGGCCGCCTGAATGTTTGAAGGCAGGTTCATCGCCCCCATAAATAAGATTTTATTCCCGGCCGGCCGTTCAACCTTCAGCTCTTTTAAGGTATCTAGCCCTTCAAACCATGGCTGAATGACGTGAACGCTCTTGGCTGGATTCAAGTCTTGGATAATCATCTTGTCTTTTTCAGACCGGACCCAGACCCCATCAGCTTGGCGTACAAACAGATTCTCTTTATGGGTTGTATGGAGCCAATCTTGCCAACGGTGCCAGCGCAAACGACCAGAAGGCTGCTGCAAATATTCTTGGTAAGCCATATGCGAGAAAATGTCGACTTCATCTAAAATGATCTTGGCATCCCCCACCCAGCGGCCGTAAAGCCCCATCATCCCGTCTAAAACCACCACGTCAAACCGATTTTCACGCATTAGCTTTTGCAGGGCGTTTTTATATTTAAACGAAAACACGCGGCCGTAGACGCGGCTCATCAGCTGTCGATACCCCAAACGGATGAGGCGATCTAATAATCGATTCTCATGGTATTCAACTGAAACCACACTGTCACACACAGGCGTTAAGGCAGAAACATAGCTCTCTTCTTCCGGTGCCACGTAAGAAATTAGCGAAACTGAATGATAGCGGCTTAGCCCCTCGATATAGCGATAGGTATCTAGACGGCCGCTGTCACGGGCACGGTCGTGGGGTAAAAAACGGCAAACAAAAAGAATATTCATAGAGTTCATCAATTGTGATGCGCTTAGATTTTTTGAAGCAACTGCAACCCTTTAACATCGTCTGGGCCAATTGTTTTCGATAGAACCAATGCGCCACCAAAAACAATTAAGCTGATACCAAGCGCCAGCACATTGAAATCTGCCATGAATAATAGCCAATAAACGGCCCCACTTAAAATAATGCAGCCGAATAGTTTTAACACAAGCGACCTTAAATCGGCATTCAAGATTGAATTGGCATTGATAAAATTATGGATTGTGCGGATAAACACCGTGCCACACAGGGCATAAACGGCACCCAATAGACCAAACTGGGGAATAAGCAGCAAATTTAGCCCGATTTGAGCCAGCCCCCCTACAATTGCGACCGCAATCCCTTTTTGTTCGTTGTTGCTGGCGAGGGTCGCCCGATACCAAAGGCGAGAGACATAAGATGGCAGCACAATCAGCGCGGCGATCTGTAGCACAGCAATTGAATCGAAATAATCGTCTCCAAAGCCAAATAAGATCACAAATTCAGCCAAACTTAAGATCACAACGGTCAGCGGGAAGAAAAACAAGACGAACAGCTTGGTAATCAACAAAATGAGCTGGTCAAACTTTTCTTGCGATTGAACGAACATGCGTGACAAACTGGGAAAGAGGGAATCCATAATGGAAGGGGCAAGCATAATGATGAGCTGTATCAGCAAGATGCCGGTTGAATAAACCCCAACAGATTCTAAGTCACGCAATTTTGATAGGATGACCTTGTCGACCTGACCAAAAATTTCAGTAAATCCGGTTGCGATCGCAAAAGGCATGGTCAGGTAAAAGAAATATCTAACCTGTTCCCAATCAGGCTGTAATTTAAAATCAGGGTACGTTCTTTTGAGAATTATGAAGTAGATGGTTGTGACACCGATATGGTAGAGGCTTAAAAGAATGAACAGAACCCGAATTTGGTAGCCCTGATGTAATAGAAGAAGAGATGCACCGATACGCAAGATCGTCATGGGGATGCGGGCGATAACGACCCACTCCATCCGTTCGATACCGATGATGGCGGCCTCAAATAGAAATCCTTCAACCTGAGGTAGCACGGCGATGGCTAAGGCGAGAAAGATTAAACGCATGAGTTCCGGCGGATAGTCGATAAGGTAAACGACCAATGCGAGGATTGCGACGAGGATGAGCGTAATTGCTGTGCCGATCACGACAGAGCTGCCAAGGTACACTTTTAGCTTCTCGTGAGATCGGCCGATTTCACGCGGCAACAGGGTGTTTAACCCCCAGGGACCAACAGAAACGCCGATCAACACAAACGACAAGACGGTGTTGTACTCTCCCCATAGCTCCCGGCCGATAAAGCGGGCCACATACCAAGCTAAAACCAAGCCTGCAATTCGCTCAAACAAAATTGAGACCGACAACAAGGTCGAGTTTTTTAGAACTTTTAAAACAGGGTTCATGTTTTAGCGGGATTTAAAGTTAGGACTTTAATAAAAAATGGGGCACCAGATATTTAGTTAGTCTAAATACCCAAGGTTGCGCAACCGTTCTTCGATTAGCTCGTCTAAATCCTCATCGTCTTCGTTTTCATCTTCGGGTATGGCGCCTTCGTCAAACATAGGGCTTTCGACGTATTTAATTTCTGGCTGAGACTCTGCCTCAAACAGTTCAATCAACGGCCGGCCGTCGATATAGTTGGGGATGGGCAGGTTCAACGCTGACAAAACGGTCGGCGCGACATCCATAATATGCATCTCGACATCATTTTGCGACTTGATCTGCTCGCCATGGGCGATAAAGATCCCTTTTTGGTCGTGATTGCCAGAATATGGATCAGACTGTGTAAACAGGTCGCTACTGCTGTCGATTTTGCTATCAAGAATGTAATTTGCTAGGGGTGACTTTGCAGAACGTTGTGGTTCTACAATTAAATCAGGCGCTTTAGAGAGTTGATCCCCCTGATATAAATCGGCCGACCGATAAATTTCGGCAATCGGCCGATTGCCGGTTTCAGGGTCAATCAGCTCCATTAATTCTTGGGTGACGTTCGAGAGCAATTCGGCCGATTGATCTTCTGTCAACGCCCCATTAAATCGGCTCGCTTGTGAATTAACCCGTAATCCACCATCGGGAGAATAATAAACTTGGCTCTTCTCCCAATCAAACGACTGTGTGTTTAATGCGGTCGCCAGTTTTTGTGGACCCCAATCTGTCGGCAACAGCGCTTGCTTCAGCATTCGCAGCCACTTTACATTTTTCATTTTTTCTAACAACTGAACCAGCGTTTGATTTCTTTGATTCTGTGACGCTTGAATCACCAACAGCCCTTTTTGAATGAGCCATCGGTTGATATAAAAACGGCGGGCAAAACTGTTAAACCCATGATCAGAAATTAAGATGACGAGTGAACCGGCTGTGAGCTGAGAAATAATTTTCTCAATGCCTGCATCAACCAGCTGCATGTGCTGTAAAAGCTGTTGCGAAAAATAGTCAGATTGGTCTGAGAATTCAGGATGGTTTGGGTCTAAATCGGACCACAAGAAATGCTGCAGCCGGTCTAAGGCGGTAAAAACGACACTAAAAAAGTCTGGCGTTTGTTCTTTTAACAGTTTGATCGACAGATCGATTTGTTGTTGAGTAAATTTATTTGAGCCGTCGAGCAATGTTTGCTTATCAGACACATCATCCCCAGCGTCAAAAGTCAGGCTTTTAAATTGATTGAGCAGTTGTGACTTTAATTCGGGGGGATGGGTAAAATTGACGCTGTCATTGGGGGTCAACATACCGCTGATCAAAAATCCATTTACCGGTCTGGGTGGGTAAGTAAACGGAATGTTGATCAGGCCAACTTGTTTGTCCGCGTTGCCAAGCAGGTCCCAAAAACGATTCGCTTGAATATGGCTCCCATTGGAGATTTCAAATTGCCCCTCTTGATCCGTCTGGCGCATAAATCCGTAGACCCCATGTTTGCCGGGGTTCACACCGGTTGCAAAAGAGGACCAGGCAACGGAGCTTTCAGGGCGAATGGTCGACATGAGATCGCCAGAGGCACCGGTTTCGACCAGTTTGGCTAAGGTGGGAAGATGCCCGGCATCTAGCCACGGGCGAAGCAAGCGCCAATCTGCACCATCTAAACCGATAACGGCTATTTGCGGGGGAGTTGCTGGCATAATCGTTACTCTAGGTATCCTAAACCACGCAAACGCTGCTCGACCAGCTCTTCGTCGGCCGACAATGTGTGATATTCATCCGGCCGATAGCTGGCTTTGATATCTGCATGTTGAATCGATTGCTCTTCGAGATGATCTTCTTTAAAAAGATTTTTTTGCACTTGGGCATCAAACGCATGTGGCAAAGGAACATTCATGGCGTAACAAACGGTAGCAGCGACATCTTCTAATTTTAATCCCGCGATATTTGGGGAAGCCTTGGTATGTGGGGTTTTCAGCGAAAATATCCCATCTTCCCGATGTTCGCCAGAACGAAAAGGTTGGTGTGGTTCAACTACTCGGCTGCCCGCCAGAGACTGGGCACCGACGTACGCAGGGTCCAGCTCGACAATGATATCGGGGAAGCCTTCAAGGTAATCGCCTTTAAATAGCTCCTCACGCAAGCGAACGCGCTCGACTATCGGCCGATTGGTTTCCGGGTCTTTCAACGCTTTAAGGGCGTTTACAATGTCTGCTCTTAAAGCATCGTACCCGGCCCCGCTGGCCACAATGCCTTCACGCCGTTCATCTATTTGATTAATCGATATTCCGCATACCTGAAAATAAATCGGTACAAAAAACGCTTTTGTCTTTGACCAATCAACAATGTCTCGGCTGTTTTGCATGGAAGATTTTGTTAGATTGTCTTGCGATTTCTGCGGGATAAGCGCGCGGAGCATCTTTTTGAGCAAGGTCCTTTGCCCCAACCAGACGCGCCAATATTCTAAGTCTGTAAGCGACTCACGCCCCCGCTTTGTCAACCACCCTTGCTGCTGCAGCCAAACGTTTAAGTGCGCCCGCTTATCAGGCGAAGGGCCAAAACCATGGTCTGACATCAGCATGACAGAGGACTCAGCCCCGGCGCATTCGACCAAAGTCTGTAACCCCTGATCAAGTTCGATTAGTAAGGCTAAAATATCGTGGTGCAACGGAGTGGAAAGCTTACCGGCCGCAACCTCACACAATTCATCCCAAAAAAAGTGTGACAACCGATCTGTGCTGGTAAACACAACCATAAAGAAGTCGGTGGGCTGCTGGGTGAGCAACTGCTGGCATTGACGAATTCTGCCCCGCATCACGTCCCGAATCTCGGTCAACATCTTCTTTTTATCAAGGCTTACATACCGGTCGAAGTCGTCCCCATCTCGAATAAACTCAACGTCGATTTGGTAATTGTCTAGCTCTTGAGCCAGCTCTGGAGGGTAAGTTATACGTTCCCCCTGCTTTGGGCTCATCATTCCGGTGATCATGTAGCCGTCTACCGGCCGGGCTGGATACGTTAGCGGGACATTGACAACGCCGGTTGTTTTACCGGCCGCATTTAAAATTTCCCAAAGTGTAAGCTGTAATCGGTCTGAATTGACAAATCCCTCATCTAAACGGTCGTAGTTAAACCGGTCACGCATTTCAAAAGCTAAAATGCCGTGCTGACCCGGGTTTAAACCGGTCATGAAGCTGCTCCAAGCTGTTGCGGTAAATGGAGGGACGGTTGATTGCAACCGCCCCCAACCGCTTTCATCTAGCAGCGTTTTTAGATAAGGCAGCTTGCCTGTTTCGGTTAAAGGTGTCAACCAATCGAACGTCGCACCATCCAAACCGATCAGCACAAACTTTGGGGAATCTGTCATTTTAATTTGAACCGCACCACGTTGGGTCTGAATCCATCGCTAAATTAAAGGTAAGCTGATGATCTTTTGTTAATTGGGTGACCGGCCCCCCAAACGCATCCACAAGATAAATCTCGTCATTGGTGGTTTGGTCAGACACCAAGGCGATTTGGCTATTCCCGACCCAAGTCGGTGCCTTTTCATCGCTACCGATCGAAGTTATTTGTGCTTCGCCACTGCCATCTGGATTAATCGTGTATATGTCGAAGTGAGACGTACGCCGTGATGAGAATACGATTTTTGAACCATCTGGTGAATATTCAGGATCGTAATCTAAGTCGGGATTGTTTGTCAGCTGCGTGTAATTTCCATCATCTGGGTAGTTTGCTGAATACAGTTCGTAATTCCCAGATCGGTCGCTGCTAAACACAAATTTAGTGCCGTCGGGCGACCATGCTGGCATCGCGTTGCTGTAGCCCACATTTGGCAGACAAGAGAGAACTTCACCCGTTGCCGCATCTGCAAAACAGATATTAATTTTAGGCGGTGTTAAACGATGAAACGCCACAATTTGTCCGTTAGGGGACCAATCAAGGCCATAGTCAAAGGCGTTTTCTGAATTGTCTGTTCCGATATCTGCAGAACCATTTTGCCCGGATGCATCGCCGATAAATAAGCGGAAAACGTTGGTGGCGGTTGCGCCAGTCACCCCGATTTTTTGACAATCGGGTGACCAATCTGGCTCGTATGCGGCAACATTAACTGGAAACTTTTCGAGTAATCCGGTTTCCCCGTTCAAAATAAAGACATCTGAGAGGCTAATTCGATCAGAAGAAAACGCGATTGAGCCAGGAAATTGATTCCACTGCTCCGGCCGTTTTAGTGTCTCGGGGTTTGTCCCTTGGGTTTCTGGCCCTGGGTATCCATCGGGGCTAGGGTAGCCTTCGGCCGTCAATTCACTGTTTTCAGAAACACTTTCAACGGCAACGGGCTGTTCTACCGTTGTCTGTGTCGCGACTGGCACCGGCTGATCACTGCCACAAGCTACCAAAAACGCAACCATAGAAACTAAACTAAACAAAACAATTTTATGATTCAAACGGGTCATAACTTAATATCCTAATAATGATGTATGGCGCTATGCATGGGGACCTTCGCTTATTTCTTTCGGCCTTTGGCCACTCAACGTGGCAATCGAGGATCGATGTTTAGCACCGTATATTTTTAGATAATATCTCTCTTTTTGAAAAGGGTGAATAGGGGTTTTCGAATCCCATAAATATGGGCGATTACAGCTCAACTCTAAAGGCAAATGGCCCCAATTCATCGATAATTGTACGTCCCGAACATGATATCGGGGCAAGTTCAACTGTTGATTCTAATCTATCAGGGTGAGCAAACAAAAGAATTCTTTAAAATTTTATTGATAAAGATAGCTATTTAGTAACCCAAATAGTTGGCAGGGCATCGATATGGGCCAATTAAAAGGGATGCGGAATAAATGAAGTCAAGACTCGCACGACACGTTGACATTTTCATAAAGGAAGAAAAAGCCTTAACTGCGTGGGGCATAGAGCGGGTTTCGACAGGGGCTAAAATCATCTCCGAGTATCACCCGATAGCTGTAAGGGGCTAGCTTTCCATCAACGAGTTCAATTTCTCGTAACGGCACATCAAACACCCAGCTGACCAGCCCACTATATGATCCTTTAAAGTTCGGGCCATAGTATTCAATATCAACCGGTTGAGTCGCTTCAACCTGCTCATCCGAAATGACCGGTATCATACCGAACCACTCAATCGTCGAGGCGACAATTTGGGTGAGTTCTGGATTGCTGGATCCGTTCACTAGCTCGATAGAAATAGGAGAACGAGCAGACCGGTTCAGCCCTGAAATGTCATACAAGCGGGTAAAGGTACGTTTGGCTTCATCTGGCACTAAAACGGACACGCTTGCCCCTGACGGTAGTACGAACCCTTCGATTTCACCACGGGTCAGGGATAAATGCTGAATCCCATTTTCTTGCACGCTAGGGGCTACGGCGGCCAATTGCAACGCCTTGCCTATGTCCATATCGGTTTTGACCGTCTGTTGAAACGAATCCCACACGGAGGGTGCTTGGGCGATCAGATTAAGATCGATCCCCTTTTCAAGAATCGCATCCATGATCTGTTGCTGGCGTCGGCCGCGATCAAAATCACTGGTCGTACGCCGAGAACGGGCATACCAAAGCGCCGTAAAGCCATCCATCTGATGCACGCCAGGGTCTAGGGTTACCAGTTCCCAGTTTTCTTCAACTTCGATATCTAGCCCGGGTTCTTTTAACTTCCAATCTGTCAGCGAACAGCTATTTGATATTTCGATACCGCCCAATGAATCAACAATTCCTTCAAAGCCGGAAAAGTCGATTTGGGCATAATAATGGACCGGGATTCCGAAATTATACAGAACCGTATCTTTTAGTAATTTAACGCCCCCCCCAGGATAATCGACCTGATTGCCATGGGCAAAGGCTGTATTAATTCTGTTGTTTGCCCAACCTGGAACGTAGACGTAAAGGTCACGCGGAATCGAAATCATCGACGCGGTGCCAATGTCGCGATTGACCGAGACAAGAATGAGCGAGTCGGTGCGAACAGAGATGTCAGCGTTGGCATCGCTTGGGGTATCGCTACCGATTAGCAAAATGTTTGTTACCCCAGCGGGCATTTCAATCATTTCAACCGGTGTTGGCACCCCTTCAGGCAGCTGATCCTCATCTATTTCAGCCAGTTCGACAACGGGGGTAGGCTGACTGGTCGGGGTCTTTTCCGGCCGGGGTGTGAAGGTAGGCCGGGGGGTCAAAGATGCACCAGGGGGTGGAGTATTTGTAATTGTCGGGATCGGGGTAAATGTACTGCGTGGGGTAGCGGTCGGATCTAAAGTCGGAACATCCGCCTCTGTTTTTTCTGACTCTGAACGTGCCCCACCTTGCAAGCCACGGCCGGCCGGCAATTCAGACAATTCAACGGCCGCCTCTTCACCACTTAAACGCAGCCAAAACACGCCAAAAACGGCAGCAAGAATGACCAGAGTCGCGAGGGAAAAATTAAGAAACCTATTTTTCATCGTTTTGCATATCTATTGGGTCTAATGGTACCTGCTAGACCAAATGCGCTTACAACTTCTCGCCAAACTGCGATTCTGTCCGTAGAAAAACGCCATAGCCGACAATAAAAATGAGTAAAGAGGTTACAAACGTTCGCAACCAAAATGGGAAAAACATCGGTGCAGGGCCTGTACTCGTCGTGGTACCCCACAACACCGTGCGGTAGCCATCGACAATTGACGCCATCGGGTTGATCCAGCGCATCACCTGAGCTGGGTCGAATGTAATACCCATAAGCGTTGCGGTCGCCCCATATTGATCCAGCGGGTACATGATGGGGGTGAGAAAGAACAAGGCCAATAGCGCGACGTCTAAAATCATCATGATGTCTCGGTAAAAGACGTTTATCGAGCCAAAAAGTAACGAAAGTCCGACAGTGAGTAGAATCTGGGTAAGCAGAATAGGGATGACCCATAACGCATGAATGGTAAGCGGCAAGCCTGACCCATACAAAAATACAATAAGGATCAAAAAGGCGAATCCGAAGTTAACCAGTTCTGAAATAATGGCAGAAAAAGGAAGCAGTTCCCGAGGGAAGTAGACTTTCTTGATGAGAACAGAGTTCGCTAAAAATGAATTTGTCCCGAGGCGTAAGCCACCGTTAAAAAAGTTCCAAGGAATCAGCCCAACTAAAAAGAAGACCGCATACTGACGGATCGAGTCGTTGCCAAACGCAACGGTAAAAACCAAGCTAAACACCACCATCATAAACAACGGGGTCAGCAAGCTCCACAGCACACCTAAGAAAGAATTACGGTAGCGGATCTTGATGTCACGTACGATTAGATTTTGGGTTAGGTATTTGAAACGCCACATTTGCTCAAAGCGGTGCATGATGGTCGTTTGTTTGCTGTTTTTTTGTGCGATCAATCTTTTTTTCCTGCCCGGTTTTTTCGTTTGAATCCAGCCTTATTTTAGCAAGGTCAAACGACTAGAAATTATAAGCTCCGTTGTAAATTCCACAAGCAGTCTCACAGAACTGTGATTATCTTATTGACTAAGGTGGCGGCTTTGCGCTTTATTGTAAACCTGCTGTACCGCTAGAAAATGATCGTGCATGGTAAAAGCGGCCGGAGCGTTACCTGCCATCTGCTGTAAAAGTGATCGGTTTTCAACCACACTGCGAATCTGATCCCGCCAAGCGACCACATCCCCGGCCGGGGCCTTTAAGCCACTCACCTGATGCTCTACCCGCTCCGCCAACGCCCCGAGATCTGAAACTAAAACGGGAATACCGGCCGCAAATGCCTCTGAAACAACAATCGCGTAGGTTTCATACCACAAAGACGGCACCAAAAGCAGATCAGCCTGCCCCATTAGATCCTGCACCTCATCTTGTTTCAATTTTCCTTTAAATGTCACCCGCCCGTCGGCCGCCTGTTTTAGCTGGGCCACATAATCAGGAAACTGACTTTCATCTCCGCCTATCGTCAGCGAAAGCGGTGTTTCAATCCCTTTAATCGCCTCGATAATGACATGCACCCCCTTTTGGTGGCTCAGCCCCCCGACATAGGCCAACTTCAGCTCTGATGCAGGCGGCTCTTCATTAAAAGTGTTCATGCCTCGCTTGCTAGGCTGTTCAAACCCAAGCGCGACTTCTTCAATCGGATGGGCCATATCGAAGCGAGCCGCGTACCAATCGGCCACAAAGCGTGTTGGGGCTAAAACCCCATCAGCCTGTTGTAACAACGGCCGCAGCCACCAATTGCGTAGCGCGAGGACAGGCGAGAGTGCGGGGCCGCTCAGCGCAGGTAGCCCGCCACGAACCGCCGCACAGCGGCCGCAATTTAGAAAAAGATTTGGGCCGTCACAGATTTCTTGCGTGTCATTGGTCAACAGCTGAGCGTTGGCACAGCTCCACCAAAAGTCGAGCAGCGTAATAACAATCGGCCGATCATAAGCCTTTAGCAGGCGACTAATCGGCCGAACCGGTAGCCCCATCAAATGTTGAATATGGATTAGGTCAGGTTGAAAGTGATCGAGCACCAGCTGTAAAGCATCTGCAATCACACCGCTGTTTGCCAATGTGTCACGAAACACGGCGCTGCCGGACCGTTCGCCCACCGGCACACGAAACACCCGGCCGCACGCCTCGTCTGTAACCGTAAATGATTGTTCTCCGGCAGCCGTGATCGGAGCCGGGACAAAAATCGCCACATCGTGACCGTTTTTTGTCTGTTCAGCCGCTAATCCGGCCGTATTTAGCTCAGTCCCCCCAACAAAATGAGGGGCAAACTGATGAACGATGTGCAATATCTTCATCGTACCTCTCCTTTCACAACGGAGACAACAGCCCGATAAGCCTGTTCGACCAGCTCGAATTTATGCTGCCAGGTGTGCTGCTGGGTTAACTTTTGATATCCGTTCCCCCCTAAGCGCACCCGCTCGGCCGGATGGTCAAGCAAAATGCGCAGCTTGGCCTCTAGGACCGCAACATCACCAAACGGTGCCAACATCCCGTCTTCTCCATCTGTGATGACATCACCAATCCCCCAAGCGTTGGCACCAACAACCGGTTTGCCGTTGGCCCAAGCCTCTAGGTAGGCGATGCCAAATGAGTCGATCCGGGACGGCATCGCGAAAATGTCACAGGCGGCCAGCAAGTCACGTTTTTCTTCGTCAGAGATTCGGCCTAAAACCAAGACGTTCAAATGCTCAGCTTCGGCCGCTGACAGCAAAGATTTTATCTCGTCTGTCACCCCTCCGGCGAGCACAAGCGTCACCGATTGATCTTTTAAGCCTTCCATCGCAGCCAGCAGTTCCGGCACACCTTTGTCACGGGTCAGGGTGCAGACGCAAGCGATAATGGTGCCGAAAATCTGATGTTTTTGGCGCCACGCCTCGCCATCTCCACCTTGAACGCTTTCTGGGGTTAGCCCAGGGCCAGCCACGACAATCTGGTCGGCCGACATGCCAGCATTGGCATAAAATGCTTTTTCTGTCTCCGTTTGGGCGATTAGGCGATCACTTGCGCACACTATTTTTTGCTGATGGGGCATTGTGTAAAACTGGCTTTGCGGATCGCTCCCCGGCCGGTCACCGGCCCCCAAGTGGGTCAGCGGATAAGCAACAAACGGCCGGTTGTGTTTCTGAGCCGCGCGCAAGCCACTGCCCATCACCCCTTCATAGGCGATATTCATCCCACCGATCAAATCATAATTGCCAGCTTCTTTTGCTAGAAAAGCGTCTAATCCCACCAAATGGGGTGCCAAACGGGACAATGCACCGATCCGGCTAAGCCAAAGCAAACGACGGACCCCATGATAACTTTTAGGCGCTAGCGGCAAGTGGCGCACCGGAAAGCGTTTAACGTTTACACCAGATAAGTGCTCATCTTTTGTCTCGACCTTGCGCTTGTTTGGGTCCCATAAATATTCAAAATCGAGCGCGTTTGAGGTAGCAACAGTCACCTCGTGTCCGGCCGCTGCCAACCGCTGTGAAAGCTCGGCCATGTGGATTTCAGCCCCACCCACGGCTGGCAAATATCGGGGAATGATATGCAAGATTTTCATGCCGCTTGCCCCGTTTGATGATGAGATGCGGTCAACCGCTGCAAAAACGGTTCGATTTTGTTCAAACTATCTTCCCAAGACAGCTGACTGGCATAGGCGTACCCAGCCTCACCTAATTTTGCGGCCAACGTTTTATCATCTAAAAGTCGCTTGATTTGCTCTGCTAAGGCTGCCACCTCACCCGCTTTGACCAGCAGCCCGTTTTCGTTCGGCCGAATCACAAACTCTTTTACTCCCCAAACGTCTGCTCCGATTACCGGTGTTTTGTAGAGCATCGCTTCTGTGAAAGCCAGTCCAAAGGATTCAACAACGGAGGGCATACAAAAGATATCGGCCGCATCGAGCAGGTCGTTGCGTTCAGCGTCGCTGATTTTGCCACGCACAATCAAATGCTCTTTTTCGGATGCTGGCATTTGAGCCAAATATCGCTCAAAGTCCGCCATGGGCGAGCCTGCCAACACGAGTTTTGCTTGAACCCCCTGCCGCCACAACTGGCGCATAGCATCTAGCGTTTGTAACGTCCCTTTGTCTCGGGTAAGCGCAGATACGACAACGACAAGTGGGATGTCATCCGGTGAATGCTGTGCACGCCAGCGGGCCCCCTCCCCACCTAAAAGCTGGTCTGGGTCAGGGGCGGGCGGTGCCACGATTATCTTTTCCGCCGCCATCCCCCGCTGCAGATAAAAGTCACGCTCGGCCAGGTTGTTGGCGACGAGTCCGGCCGCCTGCAGCACCATCTGCTGTTGCTGAGGCAGGGTGTAAAAACGACTAACACGATCGGTTCCTGGGGCGGCACCGGCCCCTAGGTGGGTCAATGGCCACAATACAAATGGGATACTTTTCTGCTGGGCGAATTGCTCTCCTAATTTAATAATTCCTTCTAATGTAATCGGCATCCCCAGCACCACATCAAACTGTTCTGTGTTGGTTTGCATCCATCGACGCATGTTTGGCACATTGGGTGTGAGTTCGGTCAAGCGGTTAACCAGTTGGCTTTGGGGGAATAAACGCGAAACCTGACCGGTAAGCAGCCGCGCGGCCGGGTATGCATAGTTTGAAAAAGGCATATGCTGTACCGGAAAACGGAGAATGCGGACACTATCGACCGTCTCATCATGTTCCTCGAATCGCCTCGCTTTAGGGTCCCAAAACAAGGCGAAATCAGCCGCGTCAGTTGTGAGAACGGTCACGTCGTGTCCTCGTTCAACCAAACGGCGATTAATCGCCCGCATGTGGTATTCTGCCCCACCCACGGCCGGATAGTAGCGATGTACAATTGAGAGAATTTTCAAGGGTTTTTCCGTTGTGCTGACTTTGTTCGCTCCGATTATAGCGACCCTGATGTCGTTATTCGAAATCTATGCGTGTTTAACAGGAAATGATCATCCTTTTGATATGAGAACCGAACCTTACAGTTTTAACCTCACATGCGCATTCATTTCAATGCAGCTCCCCCTCATCCCCCAAATTTTACCGTTTGTCCAGAATCGGTTTCTAAACTGACACCTGTCCTATACACTGTTTACAATTGAACTGTGCCCTGTTTTACCGATAGAAACCTTAAAACGAGGTTTCCTGTTTTTGAAGGACGAGTTAGAGATGAAACACTTAAAAAGTTCAAATTGCGCCCTTCGGCAAACATGCCCTCTAAAAGCATGTTTAGGCTATACAATAACCAAAAAGGAAAAAGCGCCTACAAAGACGCATACCAAGAAGAAAAGCTCTGGTTATACCACCAAGCAGAAGGAGAATGTTTAATGAGCAATCAGATGAATCGGAGGGAGTTTTTTCGGCAACTGTCGAACCCGGCCGTATTTGATACAACTGCACTAAGAGCACAAAGTGGTGCTCGCGAAACCAACCTCACCTATGAACAATCAATCTCGCGATTTTTATCACAGGCCACCCTTGGCGCTGACCGCGAATTAATCGATTATGTGGCAAGCATCGGCATTGAAGCTTGGCTGGATGAACAGTTTTTCACTCCCCAAAGCCAAATTATGGAGGCGGTCTACAAGATTTTCCCTAAATCCCTTTTAGGGCAAGAATATTACCCAGAACGGGAGCTATTCCGGTATGCGTTATGGGATACCATGATGATGGGAGACGATCTGTTACGTCAACGAGTAGCGCTGGCGCTCAGTGAAATATTTGTAATTTCAACCGATACAGACGCCCTCTATGTGGTCGCAAACGGTATCGGCAACTGGTACGACATGCTGCTGAAACATGCGTTTGGTAACTATCGAGAACTGCTTTATGACATCACCCTTAGCCCGATTATGGGGAACTTTTTAAGCCATGCGGGCAATCGTAAAACGGATGAAAGTGAAGGTCGTTTTCCCGATGAGAATTACGCTCGTGAGGTGATGCAACTGTTTTCTATTGGGCTATTTTATTTAAATGATGATGGATCGTTGGTGTTAGATGGAAACGGACAGCCGATACCAACTTATGACAATAGCCATATTACGGAATTCGCTAAGATTTTTACCGGCATGACTTATGACCACACGGGAGAGCCCAATCTACAATGGGAAATGATGTTTGAATATGCGTGGCTCAATCCTTACACATCGGCCCGGCCGATGCTCATGAATGACGACGAACATGAGCCAGGTGAAAAACGGTTACTTGAAGGCTGGGTCGCTCCGGCCGGTCAATCGACAGCTGCAGATGTCAATTTCGCCTTAAACAATCTGTTTTACCATCAAAATGTCGGACCGTTTATAGGCCGTCGCTTAATTCAGCGGCTGGTTAAATCGAACCCGACCCCAGAATATATCGGCCGGATTACGGCGGTATTTAACGACAACGGACGCGGTGTGCGTGGTGATCTCAAGGCGGTAGTCCGTGCTATTCTTTTAGATGAAGAAGCCCGTGATGAAAGCTATATTAATCACGAAAGTGCTGGCAAACTGCGTGAGCCATTCTTTCGCTATGTCCACCTGTTCAGAGCCTTCAATTTTTCAAACCCACAAAATAAATTTTGGGATGCCGGATGGACGCTTGAAATAGAGCTTCGACAGTATATGTTCAATCCACCGAGCGTGTTTAACTTTTTTTCGCCGGATTATCGGCCGCCAGGACCCATGGGCGCAGCCGGATTGGTTGCTCCAGAATTCCAACTGTTAAACAGCTACACCGCCATTTCGATCATGAATTTAATCTATCACGAGTTCGAGTGGAATACCGCCATGTACTTGCCCAACGGTTATGAACTTTATGGCACCACGTATGAAATCGATCGACCACTCCCTGATTGGAGCACAGAGCTGGGATTGGCCGGTAATATCGATGCACTAATCGATCACCTTGATCTGTTGTTGACCTACGGCACACTTTCGAGCGGCATGCGCAACATTATTAAAACTGCGCTTACCGGTATGGCCGATTCTTGGCAGAACGAGCCGGAAGATATCGTCAAATTAGCCATCTATCTGTTTTTAGTTTGTCCAGACTACACGATTCAAGTTTGATCGATTTTCCTTTTATCACGGAAACCGGATCTAAAAAATATCTATACTACCTAACACAGATCAAATTTCGATTGGCATGATCGACGATATGTGTCAGGTTCCAAAAACACCATGTTTAAATCAACAAGAAGACAATTTTTAGGGGAAGCGAGCTGTGCAGCTGTAGGATCATCCTCTCTATTTTCAACCCTTTTAAATTTACGAATGACCAACAGCATGGCGGCTGAAAATCTACCCGCTATACCCTCGTATTCGGCCCATAATTTGGCTGGAGACGACGATTACAAAGCGCTCGTCTGTATTTTTCTGGCCGGTGGCAACGACTCGTTTAACATGTTGGTCCCGCGCAGTGACAGCGAATACAGTGAATACGCAACGATTCGCTCTGATTTAGCACTGCCGAAGGGGAATCTAATCCCACTTAATCAAATGGGTGGGGACGGCCGGCAATACGGTGTACACCCATCGATGCCAGAAGTGGCCCAGTTGTTCAACGGCGGAGATTTAGCCTTCGTCGCGAATGTCGGCACATTGGTTGAACCGGTTACAAAATCAACCATCGAAGATGAAACAGCACGCCTGCCGTTAGGTCTTTATTCGCACAGCGACCAAATCGCACATTGGCAAACTTCTGTTCCCGACCGTCGTTCTGGTTTTGGTTGGGGCGGGCGCACGGCCGATTTAATGCATTCGCTCAACGACAATCAAAACGTCTCCATGAACATTTCACTGGCCGGAACCAACATCTTTCAAACCGGAAACACGTTGACCGAGTACAGCCTGGTTCCGTGGGGCAATGGGGCGATCCAAATTCATGGACACGACGATGAGTGGTCCCCCATGCATGTGTTACGCAATGCGGCCATCGAATCGATGCTTGACCTTGAATATCAAAATCTATTTGATCAAACATTTGCAAACTCGACCAAAGGGGCGATGGAAGGGTCAGCCCTCTTCGCAAATGCGTTGAGCCAAGTGCCTGCATTCGCAACTCAATTTAACGATGAGGATTATTTTTCTGCGCAACTAGCGATGGTGGCTAAAACGATCGCAGCAAACAAACATCTGGGTTTCCGTCGCCAAACGTTCTTTGTTTTATTTGGTGGCTGGGACCACCATGATGAGGTTTTAAACGCACAGACTGAAATGCTCACGCTGGTTAGTAAAGGGATGTCTGACTTCAACGATGCGATGAAGGAGATCGGATTGCAGGATAATGTCACGACGTTTACCGCCAGTGACTTCGGCCGAACCTTGACATCGAATGGGCAAGGGTCAGACCATGCATGGGGTGGAAATCATATGGTGATGGGTGGCGCGGTGCACGGACAGCGCATTTATGGAGAATATCCCCAACTGTATGAAGATAATCCACTCGATACCGGCCGCGGTCGGCTGATACCCACGACTTCTTGTGACGAGTATTTTGCAGAACTTGCCCTTTGGTTTGGGGTAGACCCTAGCGAGTTATCAACCGTTTTCCCCAATATCGACCGCTTTTTTGACACAACTTCAGGCGGTAGTCCGCTTGGAATGCTGCGCAAAAAACTGGAAGAAAGCGATATTGTCAGTCGGAATTATATGCCGATGGTTGTGAGGTAAATTTAGATCATTGGCAATCCTTTGATTATTCATTGCTCATTGGCCGTTGTTTATTGCCCATTTGAAATTTGTCTCAGATACGAGACAAATCACTTTAAAGCCAAGGTCCGGCCGTGAATGGGCAATGTGCAACGCACAATGGCTGACCGGTTAGTCAGCTTTGTAATGAGCAATGAACAGTGGGCGACGATTTCGAAAATTGGTATCTTTGGTAGATGAACGGAAACCCGAACCACCTCGAAAATCACGACCCACTTCAACCCCACTCCCACGATAACAACCCCGAACCACCCTACATCGACCCAACCCTGATTTTTGTAGCGCCAAACGGCGACAAGAAAGAGATATCCCTAGCCGATCTCATGGCCGATTATGACCAAATGGTTATTCCCGCCTATACCTACATGACCGATCACGGCATGCACGGCCCATACAAATTAGAAGGGGTCGGCCTGCTTGACCTCATCAACCAAGAGTTGGGGCCACAAGTGGAATGGGGTGAAGTTGAAATTATTAGCGCAGATGAGTTTGGGAATAGGCTATACCGAGACGAGTTGGTTCCGGCCGGTTTTGCCCCCGTGCTACTTTGTCACCGGTCAAACAACGAGCAGTTACGCCGGATTCAGGGCCTGATACGGCTGGTGGTGCCTTCGGAGACAGACAATGCGTTACGGCAAGTTAAGTGGGTGCGAGAGATTCGGGTCAAGTAGGCACAGCACAACCCGGCCGCCTAAGATTCAGATTGCTCTAAAAGCTCAGCCAAATGATGTTTCCAAAGTTTCGCAAACGAATGGGAACGATGCCCCTGCAAATTGGGCCAATCATCCTGCACAATGGCTCTGCCGTTGGGCACCCGCTCAATCAACGCCTCCAATATTTTTAACTCTGGTGGATTGACCAAATCATCGGCCGCATTGATGGCAACCAGCGGGGCAACTATCTTTTCGAGATGTGGCTCTGGGTTATAGTCAAAAGAGGAGCCAAACTGATAGAGCAAATCATTGGCATCAAACCGGCCGCGAAACCCCATCACCATTTGATCAAACATTTTGTCCGCCTTTTTCTGATTGGGGGCTAGTTTTTGTAGTTGGTAAGGGGAACCAACCATCAACATGACGATGTGTGTGGCGGCCGTCAGGCCAAACGGTTGTTCAGCATAATTCCCGTCGTCATAGTCAGGGCTTTGAGTGATCGCATCGATAATCATGCGGCGCAGCATCCGATTACGGCCAGCGATTTCTAGCGGCACGCTGGCCATCGGCATCAGAGCTTGCACCATTTCTGGATACAGGTAGCCCCACATCCACGTGTGCATGCCCCCCATCGAAGTTCCCATCACCAAACGCAGTTGGTTTATCCCCAAATGATCGCGAACCAACTGATGCTGTGCTTTCACCATATCGTGATAGCCATATTTAGGGAAGCTTGCTTTTAAGCCGTCTGACGGCCGGCTACTTTCCCCATGTCCGATATTATCCGGCAAAATGATAAAATATTTTTCTAGGTCTAATGGCTGACCGGGGGCAAAGAGCTCCTGAGCAAAATGAGGGGCCAAAAACGCGTCACCAGACCCGCTGGTGCCATGCAAAATAAGAACCGCATTATTGATGCGGCTATACCCATCCGTCTGTGGAGTGCCTAGAGTTTGAACGTGCAACTGTAGTTGCGGAAGGGTTTCCCCAGACCCGAATTCAAAATTGGGGATAGAAAAAGTTTGAGAAACCGGCTGTAGCTCTAGCATATAAGCCTCGATAGGGATTGTGCATTAGGGGTTGGGCGAAAGTCTTAAACAAAACAATCTGACCCAATCGCCTGTATTTCGCGCTATTTTGGCAGAACTAGTTGAAACTCGCTACTTTGTTCAGCCCGGTTATTTATGCGTAAATAGCCCCCATGCATCTCGACAATTGCCTGCACATAGCTCAATCCCAATCCGATTTGATGGGTATCTGATTTGGGGGCAAGCTGCATTTGAAGGTGATCCCCTGATTGGTTTTGCTCACGGTAACAGTCCTGTCGAACATCTCCGATGCTTATCATCACACCATCATCCTGATTGATTGTTTGAATGGTGATAGGGCGAGTTTCGATGGTAAACCGTGAAATCCAATTGACCAATTCTGTCAAACACTCTATCAGCAAGCCCAGATTGGCCTGCACCAATGGCGCAGTTGAATCGGTGAATGTTTGAACCTTTCGCGTACGCCCGATGTTCTTAATCGAACCGTTTTGGAAAGCCTCTTGAACAGAAGAAACGACATAGTTAATACTAACCGGTTCAAATTCCAAATGATTAACAGACATTAATTTTTCAAAACGTTGAATGTCGCTAATCACATGATGCATCCTGGTATGCGACCGTTGAATGATGCCAACTCGCTTTTTGTGTTCGGCCGACATCCCTTGAATCTCTTTAACCATCAGGTCACAAAAACCGATGGCTAAACTGAGTGGCTGAACCATCTTTTGCACCGTCTGCCCCATCATAGTTGTTAAAAGTTGATTGCGCTCTTCTAATAGTTGAATTTGCTTCGCATGTTTAATCGAAACACTCGCAACATTTGCCAGCTGAATTAACTTATATCTCTCATCTCCATTAAACGTTTTGCTGTAGCCAAACATTGCATAAAACACACCCAATACCTCGTTCTCAAACAAGATAGGCACGCCCGCATACGCCCTAATATCGTTTTCTATGATCATCGAATTCGATTCGGCAAGGTTTCGGGCTGTATCCTCAACAAATTTCGGTTGCTGATTATCAACAATCCAGCGTGTGGCACCCTTTTTGCGCCTGACGCGCTTGGGCACCTCTGCACCGACTTTGGTCGTAGACGCCCCGGCCGCAAATTCCTTATGGGTCGGATCCCATAAAATCACACTGGCATCGTCGCACATCAGCAGCTCTCGGCCGACATAGACAAGAGACTCTAAAACTTGATGCAATTCTGTGAGTGTATGAAGATCAGATTGGAGCTTGTTTAGACTTTCAAAAAACAAAGGGGGCTCCATAACAATTGACTGAACATGATTAAACTTACCCATAATTGTATCGTTGCAAGCTGTGATGATGGGGCTTAAATCTAGCGCCATTGTTTAAGCAATTTCAATTAATAAAATCTGTTGCAGCTCCTACTCACCGATTACCATCAGTGTTATCTGGCGGTGCTTAACATCCTCAAAACTTTTATAGTTAAGACATGGGCACATAAGACCACCTTAGAATAAGTGATGAGAGTATAGACTTTTTAAACTGTATTTTAGAAATATAGTACAAAGATCCTAGGACCGGTCTCTTAAATGCAAACTTAAAGGGGCTGACTTACCTACACCCGGCCAAATACGAACCAACCCCCAAGCGGCCCGAATTGCAACCCACAAAATCGTTGCGTACCAGACCAATCCTAAATCAGTAGACCCACTTTGCTCGATGCCCCACAGCACGGCGATACCGGTGACGCTGGCGATAATCATCCCGTTGCGCATGTAGCCATAATCTCCTGTGCCCCAGTGCACCCCGTCGGTGATAAAGGCCAAACTATTGACCGGCTGAGATAAAATAGTGGGGAGCCAAGCGGCCGTAAATGCGACCAATATCCACGGATCATCAGGGAGTAACCAATTGATGACCAAACCTGTTGTTGAAAAGAGTAGCCCCGCAACAAACAGGCCGGTGCCTATCCCCCAAAGAGTGCCATACCAAGCAACACGACGGGTTTGGTCGATCATCTTAGCCCCAAAAAAGTAGCCGGTTAAACTCTGCGTCGTCTCTGCAAACGCCTCCATAATAAAAACCGCTACGATCCAGAGTTGGCGAATCACTTGATGTGCCGCTCCTGCCTGCGGCCCCATTTGATTGGCAACCCGTGTCCCAAAAAAGAGAAACAAAATCAGCATGCCGGAACGTATAAATAAATCGCCGCCTACTTTAAACAGCGCCAAAGTCTTTGAAAAGTCAATCGCTGCAGGCACCCCTAACTTGCGAACGACCACCCGAATCGCCCATAACACGCCAATCCACTGTGCAATGGCACTGGCGGCCGCTGCCCCCGCAATGCCCCACTCGGGAAAGGGGCCGATCCCGAAAATGAGCACCCAATCAAGCCCGATATTGAGCACGTTGATTCCAACAGCAACAATCATCGGCGAAACCATATCTTGCAAGCCGCGCAATGTGCCGAAAACGACCATCAGCATAATCACGGCCGGCGCCCCGAACAGACGGTAACGGACGTACAACACCGCATTGTTGATTACATCTGGGTCGGTTGCCCCGGCCCAACGTGACCCGATTGGAGCCAGTGGCCACACGACACATACCACCATCACCCCCAAAGCAAACGCGACGATCAAGGCCAAACCGGTAATTTTTGCCGCTTCCTCTGTGTCGCCCCGCCCCAAAGCTTGGGCCACGCCGGTATGGGTACTGATGCCCAAAAAGTTAAACACCCAAAAACCAAGCGACAGCACGCTGGTTCCAATCCCCAATGCAGCAAGTGGTGAAACACCAAGGCGGGTGATAAATGCGGTATCTAACAGCCCGGTTACCGGTTCGGCGATCAAGGAAAACAGAACCGGGATAGCCAGCATCACCATCGCCTTATTTGGCCGGGTGATAAATAAATGATCTTTAGGATTTTCGGTGGGTGTCATAGACGCAGGATTTTACTGAGGGGAAGTTACAAGCTGCAAAGAGTGTTGCACAGACGTTGCACGGGAGCGGTTGCTGGTTGCATAATTGCCAGATGGATCAACATGAACTCGACCACCATTTTATGCAGATAGCGATGGCTGAAGCGCGAAAAGCGGCCGCCCTTGAAGAAGTCCCGGTAGGGGCGATTGCGGTTTACAACGGCGACATTATCGGCCGAGGCTACAATCGAAAAGAGTCTGACACCGATCCGACCGCCCATGCTGAAATGTTTGCCTTGAAAGAAGCGGCCCAAAAGCTAGAAAATTGGCGTTTGCTAGATGTAACGCTGTACTGCACCCTAGAACCGTGTCCCATGTGTGCCGGGGCGATGATTCAGGCCCGGCTGCCCCGTCTGGTCTATGGGGCGGCCGACACCAAATTTGGGGCCGATGGCTCGATCGTGTCGATTTTAGAGCCTAGGCCTGAAGGAGAACGTCAGTTTAACCACAAAATCGAGGTCACCCGTGGGGTCATGGCAGATGAAGCTTTAGAGATGTTGCAGGGGTTTTTTAAAATGTTGCGGGAGCGAAAGTAGGTCTTCGAAGGATATCTTCGCAATTGTTAAACACGTAAGAAGCGAAAATTCTACTAGACATGCATTCTCGCCACAGACAAGAAAAGTCTTCGAACATTAAGACCCTCTCTATCCCTATCGCTTCTCCCTATCGATTTAAATGATGGGTGTCATTAATCCGCACCAAATAAGGGCCTTCAGGAAAAATATAGAGCTCTGCTATCGAAGTATTGCCCGCCTGCATGCGCCAACAATTTTTTAGGGGGAATTCCATCGCCACACTCAAAAACATATTAATCGAGCCACCATGAGCGGCCACCAATATCTTTTCTTCCGGGTGTTTTACGACCATATCGTCGATAAATGCTCGTACCCTCTTCGCAAAATCATCAATCGGTTCGATTCCTGGGATCGTAACGCTCGTGACGTCAGCCCGCCACTGCTTTAACTGCTCCGCCTCTTGCCCCTCAAAATCAGCCCACATCTCACCTTCCCACGGGCCAAAGCCGATCTCACGCATGCGTTGGTCCGGCTGTATTTGAAGATGTGGGTGATGATCGACGATCGCTTGGGCCGTATCCATCGCCCGTGACAGATCGCTGGCATAAACGGCCGTGATATCGGTTTCACTCGCCAACCGTTCCCCAACGAGCCGGGCCTGTTCCCGCCCCAACTCGTCTAGTTTTGAATCCATCTGCCCTTGAATACGACGAATCCGATTCCATTCAGTTTGACCATGTCTTACCAATAAAAAATGGGTCATAAATTTCTCTTTAAGTACCGGCCGATGAACATGACAACGACCCCTTCAAGCAGCGTACCGACACTAATAATCGCCCCCACGTCGAACCAGAATTTCTCTGGGAACAAACGGATAAGGGAGTCTGAATAGTAAAAGGTCCAAGTGCCTGGAGGGAATAGTAGCTCGTGGAACGTCGTAAAGAAGAGAGACCATCCCACGAAAATAAAGATAGCGATACCGGCTAGCAAAATGATCGTTGCCCATCCCCCACGAAACACGGTGTCATACAGCTGCTGTTTATCGATAAAATACAGCGCAATTAACCCCAGTGGAACGATCACGACCAGCCAGCTCAAAATTTGGCCGACCGCATCGAATAAGATCTTGACATCGAGCATGTGGCCAATTTCGCTCTCTTTATAAAGTGGCTGAGATGGATCTTCGGGCAAGCGTAGATCTTCTAACAGATAAATTACTTCTTCAGCCGGTTCGGGCCGTTGAATATAATCCAGAGTCGCTTCACCCAGCGCCAAGCGTTCTTCGGCCGTCCAGCCAAAGGCATCAGGAGCGATACGAGGGTATTCAAACGCCGGGTAATTCGAAGCGATAATGGCTCGAATCGTGCCGAATCCCAACAAAAAGGGGAAACTGATCACAACGATCCATTTAATTATTTTGGTAACAAACAACATGGTTTTAAAAATTTTGAGCAAAAGGGCCACTTAAGGTTGAAGATAATTTGATTATCGAGCCTTAAGCCAGCATCCTAAAATCGATAGAAACCTTTCGACAGGACCATTTCTTCACGTTAAACGCCAAAGTCATCAGAACTAAAGAAAGAAATATATGCGTTAATATAAACATCACAATTATTTCGTGCTGTTTATAACCCTACGGTCTTAGCGCGGCAAACCTTGAGGCGCAACTTTTATAAAACGAAACGCTGGCATCGCACCCTGATCTAATCGATCCTCAACCCCCACCTGCTAAACGGTTCCCGCACCTAACATAATGTGGGTAAAAGTATCTAGTTGCACCGTTTTCTTGACAAAGGGCATATGCTCGGTCAAAATTACCTCATCCTCCGCAGTAATAAAAGCTATATCCGCAGAGACTTTAAGCCACATTCACTCGGTTCGTGTTTCAGAAACAGTTGGTTTCTGTTTGGGACAGCATATTTCTCGTAACTACAATCAAAACAGCTTGGGTGGAGTGATTGTATATCTTGCCGAGTATTAAAGAATCGTATCTATTTAACTTAACGTAGAAAATATCCCAGGTTGGGACAGTTTTTAAGCGAGATGCTTGCGTTAAACGCACATCTTTGTGTCCGCTTTTGCCAGTCGGCCGCATGGATTTGACGGTGCTTGATAGATACAAAGAATCAACCATTTTTATTTTTAATTGAGCCAGCCAAACGTACCTAAATAACGGTAATTTTTATGACATCAGAAGAACAATTTAACGGACTCCCTATGCCAGTTTTCACCGCCTTTGGATGGGCGGGTGAAGAAGCTGCAATTACTTTTGCCTTATCCCAACTCGAATTATTCATTGATACGCTTGCCGAAGAAATGTCTGATTTAGCGAAATTGCGCTTGCCCTATCATTCTCTTGATAAAGAAGCACGGCTTGCCTGGTTAGCCGTGAATCGCGAGCCAGAAGTAGAACCCTATGTCGCATTTGTACCTAAACCAGCCGCTTTTGAAATGCGCATCTCTATTACAGATCCGGCCGCATTAAACCGTGGCCTGCGTACGGCTGAAGCAAATCCTGAAGTATGGCACAAGATGATTTCATCATTGGGCACAGGCTGGCAGTTTAATATTGAACAACGCCTAAAAGAAGATGAAGCACCTGAACACACCCACTATGGGGATCTTGTCAAAGACAGCGTGACCAACATAGACTTTGACACCTGTTCTAAAGCAACCAGCCGGGCCGCATTTTTAATTACCGAAGAAAAATGGGCGACCCCAATTTACGTTTCGCGCATTTTAACAGCTGACCAAGCGGCCGGAATGGGACGTGATTTGGTCAAGTACATGGTTGTTCAATTAGACAAAGTGTTAGACATTGTTGATCTGTTTTCTCGCAACGGCAAAGGCAAAACAACCAAAAGCAAAGCGGGTGGCACGACGCGCAAAAAGCGTGCGACTAAAAAAGCGAAAGAGCCAGAAGTGCCACAGCCAAAGACATTTTCATATACAACCGAACTGAAAGGTCTACACATTCGCAAAGGGTTTATTAACTTGACCCCCGGCCACTGGCCATTTTTTGCAGAAGGTAAACGGATGGAAACTCGTCCGATTACGATTAGTTTTGCAGGCAAAGCAGACCCAACCAGTGCGGTTTGGCGATTAACCCCAGACGACCAAGCACGCCTCGTTTTGGGCGAACCTGCACACGCTTGGCTTGCCGCAACTTTTAAAGCGGACTCGAAAGTCACCGTTGATGCGCTGCGTACGCCAGACAATAACATTGAAGTCATGCTATCCCCGGCCGAATAACGGCTGGGGGTTTCCCCCTAATTTCCCCCATCTGTCTACACTTTCACCGAAACTGAATAGCCTAAAAAGTGTTTTGCATAGATAATGCCAGAGGTCGCTTCCTGGATTTTAAAACCGCTAGCAGTTTATAGGCGCAAGGTTTTCAGGAAGACACCCACAATTTCCCCAACAATTAACAATTTTGAATGATTTTCAGAAGCCTCCCCCCATTCAGCTTCACCCTCGATCATTCATTTAACTTAATGACTATTTATATCGCCTGCAGTAAATTTAGACTTATTGCGGTTCACTAAATTTGTCATTAAAACTAACAACAAATAGGTAACGGGAAGTGATAAACTCAACAAAACGGACAAAAATCGTAGCGACTATTGGACCTGCATCGTCAGATCCTGAAATGATCCGGTCTATGCTGCATGCGGGGATGAATGTTGCCCGCATCAATTTTTCACACGGCTCACAAGAACAGCACATTGAGACAATTTCAACCTTACGGCGAATCTCAAATGAAGAAGACATCGTTCTAGGGCTGTTAGGGGACCTACAAGGGCCAAAGATTCGCTTAGGTGACTTCGATCCGATCTACATGAACGCAGGTGATAAAATTAAATTCTCGCTAGATGGATCGATTGAAGGGACGTATGGGCTGCCACATCAAGAGCTATTTGAAGCCCTAAGCAGCGGGTCTAAAATGATCATCGGTGACGGTGAAATGGACCTAGAGGTCGTTGAAAACGATGGTACCATCTTAACTTGCCGTTCGATTTACGAGGGAGAGCTAAAACAACGCAAGGGGATCAATACGCCGGGCACAACCCACTCGATCCCCAGCATCACTGAAAAAGATCGCAAAGACTTGGCCTTTATATGTCAATTTGAGCTGGATTTCGTTGCCCTTTCATTTGTGCGCTCGGCCGAAGATATTCTTGAGCTGCGTGAGTTAATGGAAAGTCACGGCAAATCCATTCCGATCATCGCCAAAATCGAAAAGTTCGAAGCGATGAAGAATCTGAAGAAAATCGCTAAAGTCGCCAACGGAATGATGGTTGCCCGAGGTGACCTAGGGTTAGACATGCCGACAGAGCAGTTGCCCATGTTGCAGAAAGAGATTATCGCGGTTGGCAACCGGTACGGAATCCCGGTTATTACAGCAACCCAGATGTTAGCCTCTATGGAAACAAGCCCGCGCCCAACCCGGGCTGAAGCCAGCGATATCGCGAACGCGATTTTAGACGGCTCCGATGCGGTTATGCTATCGAACGAAACGGCGATGGGTCGCCACCCAACTTTGGCGATTCAGACGATGGCAAATATCGCTCAAAATACCGAAAAAGAGTTCCCATATAAAGCCTGGCGGACCAAACGGAAGGCGATTGCGAAATTGGGCAATATCTCGGATGCGATCAGCACCTCTTCTTGCAATCTAGCAGAGCAAATTAATGCACAAATGATTGTGACATCAACGATGTCAGGGTATACGGCACGGCAGATTTCACGCCACCGGCCGGTTACACCGATTTATGCGGTGACTCCGCTGATCAAAACACGCCGCCAGTTGACGCTGCTGTGGGGGGTTGAATGTGTCCGCATGGGGCAAATTGAAAGCACGGATGAAATGATCACAGAGTCGATCGCTGCTATTGAATCACGAGATACCAACATCCATTTGGAAAAAGGGGATTTGATCGTCTTGACCGGTGGTGTTCCTTTTGGCAAAACAGGACATACGAATCTAATTCAAGTTCATGAAGTCCAATTAGATTCTGTGTAACCGCTGGTTTTATTTTAAGAACTGTTTGATAAATCGAAAAAAGCCATCTTTTACAAGATAGACAGAATTTTCAGAATGATGTTTTCCCGCCTAACTTTCCTGTTCATTTTGTAAATCCAGTCCAAAAAACATTTATCAAACAGTTTCTTAGGAACGAAAAGTTCATCCTTTCCCCTTTGTAAAATCATATGTCAGCCTGGCTCGGCTCACCCTCCCAACGCAAAACACCACTCATCATCACCCATCGGGGGGCGAGCCTCGACCGGCCGGAAAACAGTTTGTCCGCTTTTCGGCTGGCACTTGATCAGGGGGCGGACGGGTTATAATGTGATGTACAGCTTTCAGCCGGGAGTTTTAAACAGCTATTTTGATGCCAATCATCTTGGATAATTTAAGTTTCATTTAGTAGACTTTCAGCAGCTGCCAGCCCCGATAGCGCAGCCCCTTCCACCCGAGCGTGCTTAAATCCATCACCGGCAAATACCACGGGTAGCCCAGCTATCTCGGCTCGTAAAAATCGATCTGCATAACAATTACTGGGTTGAGCATACATCCAACGTTTCACCTGCACATCAGCCACCGAACTTTTATTCAAGTACCCCGCCTCATGCGCGGCCGATATTAACAATCGCCCAACCTTTTGAGGCTCTTCCTCCAAATGCATCTGACTAAACTCTGCTGAGGCGTGTATCGTCACCGTCGGCCGCGAAGAAACCCCTTTCTGCCCGTTGTCCCCGATCCAAGAAATGACAGCCCCTTGCTCTTGCACGCCACCGGGATAACGAATTTGCGATGGTCCATTTAACAAAACCATCGCAGCAAAACAGGGGGTATATTCAATCGATTCTAAGGCTTGGCGGACCGCCGTTTCTAACTGTAGACCCCCGGCATCTAACAAGGCCAGCGATTGCGGCACAGGTGCTGTAAGCAAAAGCCGTTTGGCAGAAAACCGATTGCCATCTTTCGTTTCTAGCTGCCAATGGCCATTCTCTTGCGTGATTTTGGTCACTTCGACACGTGATCGAACGTCTAGACCGGCCGCAAGCTTTTTCGGGATGGCGGTCATGCTGGGGACCCCTCGATAACGAGGATAACCGTCTTGGCCCGAAAACCCCCGGCACCACTCGGCCGCAACCCCTTGCGCCAGCCACTCATCTACCCAGGCTTGAAATTTCGGTGCGCGCACCGTAAAGAACTGGGCACCATGATCGGCCTGGGCAGAGCCGTCGGCAGCCAGCGCTCGGGTTGCCATACGGCCGCCAACCTGATGCCCTTTGTCTAAAACCAAGACATCTTGCCCTGACTTTTGCAGCTGGGTTGCAGCCAACAGTCCAGCGATCCCCGCCCCTAAAATAACGGTGTCTGCCAAATTATTGGATTCCTGAATTGCGCAGTTTTCCGTATAAAAATTCGAATTCGGCCGCAGGGTAAGCGCTCGCCCAATCTTCATCCCAAACAAATGCGCTGGCATCACTGTACCAAGCCACAAACAAGGCCTGATCTAAGACCGCCAAACGGTTCACAAACTCGTCATTGGGCTTAAACGGTGGCCTGGAAAGTAACTTTAGTAAGAGAGTCAACATAACCCGCGCTTCAACGGCTGTATGGTAATAGGGCCAATGCTTTACAGCATTCTCACGTAAGTCTCTGATCGTTTCTTGCCACTGACGCATGCGGGCCTCAATTTCTTGAACAGCCTTTTTCTCCGTAGCGACAACCCATTCCATGACCGTGTTTTCAAATGTCTGGCGGGCTTTCAGCAATCTGTTTTTCTCTGGCTGAGACAAGTTTCCCTGCAAAGCTAAAAGCCGATGCTCTCTCATCAAATACCCCCCCAGCGTCATTTTGGGTCGGTTCGGCCCCATCGGCCCAAACAAAGCATCGGTGCGTAAATAACTGCTTAAATCCTCAGCCATTTCCTCGAGTATATCGAGATCTTTTTGTAATTTCGTTTTTTTGCGTCCAAACAAAATTTACTCCTTTTTTCTTGGTTATATTCGACCCTACCAAGAGCCGATTTAGATATTATGTTGCTCCCTGCATCCTCTACGTAATCTCAACTATATCTGTGCAGCCGGTTTCTTGGCAATTTGTCTGATAAACCTAAAAACCAACAGCCAATCTAGCTCGATCCCCTCTATTTTGGGTTGGGATTGGTGAACGAATCCCGATCGCTAATCTTTTACCTCAATTAGTTTTTTTCGCAAAGACCCCCAAGTACCTTGTGACATCGTAACTTCTACAGGTATAATATTCACCTTACGTTCACGAAGTAAGGATGCAATTAGCATTAAATGAACAGTTCTTTTCGTTTTGAAGCTTGGCCAACTGAACACCGAGTCATCACTCAGCATTTTGGTTCCAACCCCCGATATTACAGTCAATTTGGCCTTCCAGGGCATGAAGGGGTAGATATCCGTGCACCCAGTGGTAGCAAGGTGTTTTGCGTTGCACCCGGCCGGGTTTACAACATACATCGTAACCCTACGGGCCATAATTATGGGATTCACGTGCGTGTGCAGCACCAAGATGGATTCCAAACAATTTATGCCCATTTAGAGGAAGCTTTTGTTAACCAAGGTGAAACAGTCACCGCAGGGGCGGTTTTGGGGTTGGCCGACAACACAGGGAATAGCTTTGGCTCACACTTACACTTCAGTTTAAAAAAGAAAGGGCATCAATATAAAAATTGGCCGCACAATTTTATCGACCCGACCCCATATTTGTTGCCTTTGCTTAGCTGGGCCCCACCGATTGGGCCGTTTGCAGAAGGGTGGATGAACGCTTACTCGCTACGCATTGTAGGCAAGCTGGCGCAGGTCGGGCGTGACGATGCCTTTTTACACATCGGCCGAAATCGACAGATCCCCGTCCCAGAGGGAACGATTGTCATCCTGACCGGCAAATCATCCAACGAGTATCACCTGGTTAAAGTTGCCGAAGCGTCGATCGGAATTAACAAAACCGATCTGCCCAGTGAACCGGCACAGCCACCAAGTGCAACGGTTGCTACCGTTTTTGGCTGGACATGGGCCACCTACCTGAACTTAAATTTTAAAGGGGACCAGGGGATCGTAAACACCCCTTATGGAATCCATCTGCGAGAACAGCCGAACAAAGGTAGTTTGAATTTAGGTGTTGTACGGCGTGGCAGCACAGTTCAGGTATTGGGGGAAAAGTCTGAAGGATATTTGCGCGTACAGGTTCGCCGGGCTGACTTTGTAGGGCCGGTCAATTTACCCGGCACACCGTCTGCCCCAGAAACATCAAAACCGGCCGAAACCGTAAAAGATTTGCCCGAAGGGGTTTATATGGGTTGGATTATCACCCAATTCCTGCGCAAAAACGGGACACACGCACGTCTGCCCCATCGCAGCGTCACCTTACGCAGTTCCCCAGGCCCATCAGGAAAATATATCGGCACCATTCGTGGCGACACAACTGTTGCTCTCGCGGGGCTAGAAGATACCGGTTTCACCCCGGTTTTGGTTAATACCGATTCTTTTCTAAGGCGGGCAGACCCAACCCCTGTCGCCAAAAGCCCGACTCCGTTTACCCCAGACGAGATCAAAGAAAATATTGAAGAAACAGGGGACGAGATCGTTTTAGATCGGCCGTTTACTCAATCACGCTCAGGCTGGGTATTAACAAGCGAAGTCCACATCAACGGAAACATGGCCCATGCCGACCACAATGGTCTTAACCTGCGCAGCGATCCACGCCGCAATGGGGAAATCATCGGCTTTATTCCCCCCAAAACTCCGATGCTTGTTACGGATAAGGGGCAAGGTGAATTTTCTCCTGTGCGCCTAGAGGCGATGTTAATGCAGCCCCCCATCCAGAATTTGGGTGAGGTTGAGATGATCAGCCCAGATCCTCCTATCGTTAGTCGGGCACGAATCGGGCTGCACGCTTCGGCCGACCCTCACATCACAGAGGAAGAACATCGGGAATTTAAACAGATGCGGCCGGGCATCATCAAAGTTTTGTCGTTCCACTCGGCCGCCGATGTGGCCCGTTTGGCCCGCGAACATCCCAAAGCAACCTTTATTGTGCGCGCATTTCTCGATTTCGGAGATCGCCGCATCGTCCCTGAGCAATTTTTAGGGGACACCCTGCCCGATGTTCGCCGGGCGCTTAACCAGCTGCGCGGCCGTGATGTGGTCGTTGAACTACACAATGAACCCAACCTGAGAAGTGAAGGGCTAGGGCGCAGTTGGCGAAACGGAACAGAGTTTAGCAAATGGTGGCTGGATCTGTTGCACCTTTACCGGCAAGAATTGCCTGCAGCGAAATTTATCTATCCAGGGCTATCACCGGGCCATGCGGTAACAGCTGTGAAAGCGGACCACATTCAATTTATCGAAGCCAGCCGTGACGCGGTTGAAGCGGCCGATGGATTAGGCATTCATCTTTATTGGTCAAACGTCTACCCTATGAGCCGATCATTAGACGTTCTAGACGACTATCAAACCCGTTTTCGCAATCGCCCAATATGGATTACAGAGGCAAGCCATAACAAGGCTGGGGCGACCCCGGCCGAAAAAGCCAAGCAATATCTCAAATTCTGGAACCAACTTCAAAACCGGCCTATGATCGAGGGGGTCACCTTTTTTGTCGCATCTGCCAGCAACCCGGCATTTGGTGAAGAAATCTGGGTCGGCCGGGGGATCGGCCGCATTATCGGTTATCGTTAGACCCTCTGCCAGAAGTTGCGCACCAATCAGAAGTTTAAACTTAAGCATGCATCGCAGCAGCCACGCGGAGCAATCGGGTTTTTAATTCCTGGGCTAAAAGCGTGACATGTTCCTCATCCAGCATCGTTAGATGATCCCCATCAACCCATACAATCTCAAGATCTGGAATACAGTGTTTCCAATGATAATCAACCGGATAGTGATCATGGATCTGCCATATTTCCCTACCCCGAAATAAGATCGCTGAATTAGGGTATGGCTGGGGGCAATATGCATCAACGGCGGTCAAAAACGATTGAAACAAAAAGGACTCTCGATCCTCATGTGAAAGCACCTCGGCAGCGGCCGCCGATCGCAATGGGACATCTGGTTTGATTCGCTTGAAAACTTCCTGCAGACGTTCGGTAATATAGGCGCGTGACCCATTGGTTCGCATCCACCCCAAGTGCTCGCGTACAGTTAATTTCCGCTCCTGCAAGAGTGGGGTAAAGGTGTCAAGTAGCGCCAGCAGCGGGACCTCGTCTCCCATCGCCTCAAAACATTGCGCCATCTCGAAGGCGACCATGCCACCGCCCGAATACCCCAAAAGTTGATAAGGGCCGTTGGGTTGCTTCTCTTTAATCGCTTCAAGATATTTCTCCGCCATCCGTTCAATTGTCTCAAGTGGTGGATGCGCCCCGTCAACCCCTTGCGCTTGTAACCCGTAAACCGTTTGTTCTGGCCCTAACAGTTTGGCTAGTATATAAAAATTTAGTACGTTGCCCCCCCCTCCGTGAACACAGTAAAGCGGGTTCTTGCCGTCTCCTTTTTGGATCAGAACAAGGGGGGACCAATCTGACTTGCGCTTTATTGCGCTAGAAGCGCGGGTCAGGTTGGTCAAATGGGAAGAATCACTTGGCAACCTCTCCTCGATTTTAAGCGCCAGTTCCCGAATGGTTGGTGTTTCGAACAGAGTGGCAATGGTGAGGTTAATGCCGAAATTTTGGTGGATGAGTGAAAACAGACGAACGGCCGTCAACGAGTGGCCGCCGATCTCAAAGAAATTATCTTCAATTCCAATTTCAGGAAGATCTAGCAGCTGATGCCAGTATGAACTCAGCGCCACCTCAATCGAGGTCGAAGGGGGTGCATACCCCCTTTCGTCTGGGGGCAAAATCTCTACTTTTGGTTCAGGCAGCGCCCGGCGATTGGTCTTGCCATTCGGCGTTTGGGGGAACTGATCTAAAAACTGAATGAGAGCCGGTACCATGTAATCGGGCAGCTGCTGCTTAAGGGCGTTTTGCACATCGATGGCCGTCAACTCTTCGCCAGCGGCTAGGATAATGTACGCGACCAGCGCTTTGGCATTGTTGATTTGACGATCGACAACCACCACGTCAGACACCTGCCCCAGTTCTCGAATGGCTGCCTCTACTTCACCCACTTCAATGCGGAAACCGCGAATCTTGACCTGATGGTCTGATCGGCCGAGGTATTCGATTTGCCCTTCCGGCAGCCACCGTCCTAAATCTCCACTTTTATAGATGCGGCTATTGGCAACCGTAGAGAAATGGTTGTCAAAAAAGCGCTCCAGCGTGAGATCGTCACGGCCGTGATAGCCGCGCGAGAGCCCGACCCCACCGACATAGATTTCACCTGGTACACCAATCGGAACAGGCTCCATATTTTGATCCAGAATATAAATCTGCATATTGCTAATCGGTTTGCCGATCGGGATCGATTCACAATCACTCCCCCAGCGATCATCATACCAAGTCGCATCCTGGGTCGCTTCAGACATCCCATACAGATTCAGCAGCACCCCGTGCGGCAGCCGATCACGAAACATGTCGGCCAAGTCGCGTGAAATTCTTTCACCGCTTAGCGTCCAATAACGCAACTGGGGCAAACGGGTTGCCAGGTCTGGAAAGGTCTCGAGCAAAACTCGAATAAAAGATGGCACAAGCGTAATTCGTTCTATTTCATACCGGGCAAGCGCCTCGATAAAATCATGTCCGTTTTTAACCACCTCGTCAGGGAGCAACACAAGCGACGACCCTTTTAACAACGGCCCCCAGACTTCCCACAGATGGTCAACAAAGTTAAGGGTTGTTTTTTGGCAGCAGATTTCGCCCAGCTGCAGCGGGTAATGGCTCCATTGCCATTGGCACCGATTGAGAACCCCTTTGTGGTGCCCTTGAACCCCTTTCGGCCGGCCGGTTGAGCCCGAGGTGAAGGTGATAAACAGAGAGGCGTCCGGCTTAGTCTGGTTGGGCGGAGAGTCGGTGGGGTAAGCTTTAAAATCAAACTCAGCCAAAGAGAGCGTTTTAATTTTGCTGCTTTGCGCCAACCCCTTCTCCCCTAAATCGGCCGACGTTAAAACCAATTCAACTTGCGCATCGTTGGCGATTAACTCTATCCGCTCTTGTGGGTAGTTCGGATCAAGTGGAACATAGACACCTCCAGCTTTGATGGTGCCCAATAGCGCGATAATCATGTCAAAAGAGCGATGGATCGATATCCCCACCGGCACCTCCGACGTCACCCCCATCTCGATCAGACGATGGGCCAGCTGATTGGCACGCTGCTGTAGTGTCAAGTAGCTCATTTCTTGCCCATCAAAAATGAGGGCGGTCGCATACGGAGTTTGGTCGACCTGTGCATCAAACATCCCATGAATGGTTGTATGCTCTGGCAAATCGGCCGCTGTTTGGTTCCAGTCAATTAAAATCTGCTGCCTTTGTTGAGCAGAGAGCATTGAAATCTTGCCCAACGGCTGATCAAGGTCAAACAGAAGTTCTTGAAGAAAAGTCTCAAACCCTTTGATCCGCTGTTCAATGGTTGATCGTAAAAATATGTCTGTGTTGTACTCACAATCAAGCTCTAACGTGCGCGCCGTATCTGTCAGGTTTAAAAACATGTCCCACGCACTACTTTTACGCGCAGGTAGCGCCGCCTTCATCGTTAATGCACCAATCGGTTTCACGACCATCGATCGATCGAAGTTAAACGCGACATCGGCGATAGGCGTTCTCGACAGGTCTGTCGGAGGTTGAACCTTTTGGATGATTTCTCCCAGTGCACACGGCTGGTGCTCCCGAGATTCAAAGAGCTGATCTTGCACCTTGGACACATACTCTGCAAAGGGCATATCGGCCGACAACGAGGTGCGAATCGGCATGTAGTGGACCAAAAAGCCGGTTGTCGTGGCCATGTTATACAGCGTCTGTCCCGCCATCGGCACCCCTACAACCAAATCATCCTGCTGCGAAAGACGGAATAAATACGCCTTGAACGCTGCGAGTAAAAAGGAAGGCAACGTAACGCCGCTGGCAACGGCCGCATCACGCAGCAGTTGGGTCAAATTAGCGCTTAACTCATAGTGACAAACATCCCCACCATATGTTTTAACAGCCGGGCGTGGTTTGTCAGCCGGCAATCGAATCGGGTCGGGCAGTGCGGCCAGTTGATTAGACCAATAGGTCAGATTAGCTTGCCCTTGGCTGCTGCTGGCAATGGCAACATGCGCAGAGACAAACTCGTGAAACGATTGGATCGATGAGGCATCGTAGCGGGTCCCTTCGATAGCCGACTGATACCGGCCGTGTATCTCATCTAAGATGATGCCGCTCGACCAGCCGTCTGTGATGATGTGGTGGGCCACATAAAGTAGCGTATGCTGTGATTCTGATCGTTTGACCAAATAAGCTCTCGCCGCAGACCCAGCCGACAAATCAAACGGCCGCGTCGACTCCGTCTCAATTAGATTCCGGTAATTTGTTTCAGGGATCAACCCTTGCGAGACATCGACAAATTCCGTTTCAAAGGTAATGGTGGCTACCACAGACTGGTGTTGAGTCACCGCATCAAAGCTCATGTGATACGAGTCATGTGCCAAGAACGTTTGGTTGACCGCCTGTAAAAATAGATCTTTGTTTAACGGCCCGTTCAAGTGGACCAACTGAGCCACGTTGTAGGCGCTGCTCGCTTCTGGGCTCAGGTGGCTGTTTAGCCAAATGCCCAATTGGTCCGCAGTCAGTGGGAAAGAATTTTCCTCAGCAGAGACGGTCGCTTCAAGCGCGCTCCGTGCGTTGACACCTGTTTGGCTGGTAATGTCGGTCAAGTCAGCCAGTTGAAGGTCAGCATTCTGACCGGCCAGTGACGCCAACATCGCCTGAAGTTGACCCTGTTGAGCCAGCAGCTGATTGAGCGCCTGTTGCTGTTGACCGATTGTCTCTTGCAGTTGAAGCTGTTGCTGGGCCAACTGTTGTAAAAGCGCCTGATCCAACGCAGTTCCCGAGGGCAAAGCCCCGGTCGCTGGCGAAACGGCGCCGGTCTTATTAGCGGCCGTAGCTGGTGCAATTTGGGATTGAGCTGATGCTTTTGACACAAAACCGGCCGACTGGCGGCAACGATCAGCCAATAACTCTAGGGTCGAAACATCCCCCAATAAATCTCTAAACGGCACATTGATTTTGTACACCTTCTTGAGCGTTGTGCTGACCTGGGTCAGCAATAGGCTATCGAACCCGAGCTCTAAAAATGTTGCCCCATATTCGGCCGGGGAAATCTCTACCCCTGAAAACTCAGAAATCAGCTGAGCCAACTCTGACACCAAGTCAGCCCTGCTGTCTGCATCGGCCATCTCCGGTTGTGACACGCTTTCTGTAACGGGAATCGGGCCTGCCTTGTGCAAGGCGGCCGCTTCTGACCCGTTTACCGGTCCGGTTTCTGCCGAAGTGAAAGTAGGAGGATCAACCCAATACCGTTTCCGTTCAAATGGATAGGTCGGCAGCGGGATTCGATGGCGAGCCTCCGCTTGGTAAAACGCCTGCCAGTCGATGGCAACACCTGCAAGCCAGAGCTGCCCCAACCCAACCAGCATCGGTTCAAAAGCGGGCAGCATCAGCTTCGGGTGGCCCAATGAGTTGACCACTTTCGGCCGACTCTGCGCCGCATTGTTTTCCCGGTGTTGTAACATCGAATTGCTGAGTGTGTTGCCAGGGCCAACCTCTAAATAAACTCGGCCAGGGGATGCCAGCACATGTTCGGCCGCAGTGCTAAACAGGACCGGGTCACGCAGCTGTTTGGCCCAGTAGCTTGGGTCAACCGCCTCGTCCGCATGCAGCCGCTTACCGGTCCGGGTTGAGATCATCGGAATTTTAGGCTGAGTTCGATCGGCTCTGGCAACAATTTGTGTGAACTCGTCTAATATCGGCTCCATCATTTCTGAATGGAACGCATGGGAGGTATGGAGCGGAATCGTTTCGATTTCTTGCCGCTTCAAGCGGTCAGCAAACGCATCGATGCCAGGGGTAGGGCCAGAGACAACAGATAGGCCAGGTGCATTCGCAGCCGCAAGGGTGACGCCTGCCCCCAAATGGGGTTCAAGCTCGGCCGCTGGCAGCCGAACCGCCAGCATCGAACCGGCTGGCAGCGACTGCATTAGTCGTGCCCGAGAGGCGATAATCGTCAGCGCCTCGTCGAGCGGAAACAGCCCGGACAACGTGGCGGCAACATATTCGCCGACGCTATGGCCGACTAAAAGATCCGGCTTCACTCCCCAACTTTGCCACACGCGAGCCAAAGCATAGCTCACCATAAAAATAGCGGGCTGGGCCAGCTCGGTTTGGGCCAGCTGCTCGGCCGCTATTGGGTCCGCTTCATTTTCCGGATACAAAATGTCAACCAAATTGAGCTCGAGAATCGGCTCGAGAACCTGAGAACAATAGAGGATGATTTCTCGGTAAAGCGGCTCTGACTCAAAGAGTTCTTTCCCCATCCCAACAAATTGAGACCCTTGGCCAGGGAACATCATGACAACTTCCGGCCGTGCGGCGGTAAGTTCCCCTTTATGGCCAGAGCCGTTACGCAATTTTTCGACCGCATCGGCCACACTATCCGCCACAATCGCTTGTCGAAACGCAAAGTCGCTGCGCCCCATCACCAAAGTAAATGCGGCATCCGCCAAAGATGGGGCGTGGGCCTCTAGATAGTCGGCGAGATCAAGCCGTTTTTGCCCCAAAGCAGAATCTGTTTTCGCTGACAACAGCAGCAGTTGCTTCGGCCGAGATCCTCCTGATGGAGCCGGTTCAGGCGCTTCTTCGAGCACAATATGGGCGTTGGTTCCGCCAATCCCAAAAGAACTAACACCGGCCCGGCGTGGCTGATCGGTTTTTGGCCATGGAAGCGCACGGTTATTGACAAAAAACGGGCTATTTTCAAAATCAATCGCAGGGTTCGGCTCGCTAAAATGGAGCGTGGGTGGAATCAGCTCATGTTTAAGCGCCAATACCGCTTTGATGAATCCGGCCGCACCGGCGGCCGCATCTAAATGGCCGATATTGCTTTTGACCGAGCCGATCGCACTAAACTGCTTTTTATCTGTTTGGGTTGTGAACGCCTTGGTCAAAGCGGCAACTTCAATCGGGTCCCCTAACGGCGTAGCCGTCCCATGAGCTTCGATATAGCCGATGGTTTCTACATCGATCCCAGCCCGCGCTTGTGCTTTGCGAATGACATCGACCTGCCCATCAATGCTGGGGGCGGTGTAGCTCGCTTTGTTCGTCCCATCGTTGTTCATGGCAGACCCTTTAACGACGGCCAAAATATGGTCGTTGTCTTCAATCGCCATATCGAGCCGCTTGAGCATCACACAGCCAAGGCCGCTTGAAAAAATAGTCCCGCTGGCGTCAGCATCAAACGGTTTGCAATGGCCGTCTTTCGCCCGGATGCCACCCTGCTGGTAAAAGTACCCTTGTTTGTCGGGCAAAAAGATGCTAACTCCGCCAGCCAGGGCCATGTCGCAATCTCCGTTTTGGATCGACTGGCAGGCCAAAGAGATGGCCACCAATGAGGTTGAACAGGCGGTTTGCACATTGATTGATGGGCCGGTGAGGTTAAAAAGATACGATGTCTTCGTCGGCATGTAATCTTTTTCGTTGTTAAGCATGTGCATGAACGCTTCTGGATCTTGCACACGCACAAACTGCTCAATCGCTTCACGATTTGGCAGCAAGTTGTGCAGCATGTACCCGTTCATGTAGCTGCCAGCAAAAACCCCGATCGGCCGCGTTTCTTTTGCGGGGGAATAGCCTGCATTTTCGAGCGTGGCCCACGCGGTTTCAAACCAAAGGCGCTGCTGTGGGTCAAGCGAGCGGGCTTCGAGCGGATGAATATTAAAAAAGTCAGCATCGAATAGTTCGATATCTTCTAGCAAACCGGCCACCGGCACATAATCGGGGTCGAGCTTTTTGGTCTCATAGTCGAGTTCCCCCGCCTGAAGTTCTTCTTCGGTCAGCCGACGAACGCCTTCGATGCCATGAATCAGATTGTGCCAAAATCGATCGATATTTTCGGCCCCTGGAAAACGGCCGGCCAGCCCGATAATCGCGATATCGGTCGGGGCTGCGTCCCCAGCTTTTTTTGTTGAGGGAGATGGCATCGCTTCGACAGCCGAGGGAATCCCCCCAGACTGCTTTTCTTCGATTCGGCCAGCCAACGTACGAACCGTGCGACATTCAAACAGATCATGGGCCGCCAGGGAAACATCAAACCGGCTTGATAGTTCGCTGCGCAAACGCACCACAAGCAACGAGTCTCCGCCTAAATCGAAAAAGTCATCATCTGCACCAATCCCTTCGATCCTGAGCAAGTTTTCCCATACGGACGCCACACCTTTTTCTAGCTGCGTGCGTGGCTGGGTAAAAAAAGTCTCCAGCTGCGGCCGGGTCTGCTTTGTTTCACCGAGCGCCTTACGGTCGATTTTCCCATTTGGGGTGAGGGGGAACGCGTCTAAAAGCATCACACGGGCTGGCAGCATGTAGTGGGGCAATTTTTGGCTTAACGCTTCGATGATGCCGTTGGCGCTCACATCACCGCTATCCGCTTCTGTAATCACATAAGCGATCAGCTGATTTTCTTCATCGATCGGCTGAGCCGTGACCACCGCATCCTGGACATTGTTCAATGCGCGCAAGCCATCTTCAACTTCTTCAAGTTCGATGCGGACGCCGCGAATTTTGACCTGGTTATCAACCCGGCCGACAAAGTCGAGCACCCCACTGGGCAGCCAACGCCCCAAATCCCCCGTTTTATAAATTAAAGGATGGGGTGTATGTGTAAACGGGTTGGGCAAAAAACGCTCGGCCGTTAAATCACCCCGCCCATAATACCCTTTTGAAAGTCCGTGGCCAGCCACAAACATTTCCCCCACGTCCCCAGTTGGGACCGGTTTCATTTCATCATCTAGCAAATAGATATGTGTATTGTTTATCGGTCGGCCGATCGGATAGTTGTCTGATTCTAACGGCCAGCGGCTATCGAAGTATGTTGCATCGGCCGCGGCCTCGGACATGCCGTAAAGATTAAGCAGAATGCAATCGGGTAACGCGACTTTTAGCCGCTCAGCAAGTGACCGGCTCAACTTTTCGCCGCTCACAGTCAAATATTTTAAATGTCGCAACCGAACGGCCAACCCATCATGAATGTCGAGTAGCACCTTAAGGTAAGAAGGGACCATCGTTACCCGTTGAATCTGATGTTTTTCGAGCAGATCGACAAACTGAAATCCATCTTTAACAACAGCGTCTGAGGCAAGCACCACACCGTGCCCTTTTAAGAGCGGGGCCCAGAGCTCTGCAACATGATCTACAAAATTTAGGGTTGTTTTATGGCAAAAGATCTCGTTTGGCTCAAATGGGTAGGTTTCCCAGAACCAATGGAAGCGATTGAGGTAGGCTAAATGGTGAGCCTGCACCCCTTTCGGCCGGCCGGTTGAGCCGGAGGTAAACGAAATCAAGAAGGTGTCTCGAGCATTTAGCTTGATTTCAGGGGAGAGCTTGGGATAACGGCCAAGTTCGATCTCGTCCACATAAGCGATCTTCGTTTGCTGAACCGAAAAGTGGTTGGCAGCCTCGGTTACGCTTAGAACAAGCTTGACGTCAGCATCCTCGATCATCAGCGCCAAGCGCTCGGCCGGATGGCTGGGGTCTAAAGGCACATACACGCCGCCCGCTTTCATTGTTGCCAACAGCGCAACCACCATATCAAAGCTTCGTGGTATGGCGATTCCGACTGAATCCCCCACACCTATACCTTGCTCGATAAGATGATGAGCCAGTCGGCTAGATTTCTCTGACAACGTCAAGTAGGTCAACGACTGATTATTATAAAAGAGGGCCGTTGCTAAAGGATATCTTTCAACCTGCAAATTGAATAAATCAAGAAAGGTTTTTTCTTGATCAAACGGGGAATCAGTTTGATTCCACCTCATCATTTCCTCGAGCAATCTCTTAGCTGACACGTCAGAGAATTTCGCCATAAATATCTACCTTGTTCCTCGTGGGTGGTCTTGGATAATGCATTAACCAACCCAAAGTGATGTCACTTGGGGTATTAACGCAATGATTGGCGATGACGAGTTTCGGCTTCCCACCTGAATCTGTAAAGAGAAACTAAGACATTTAGACATGGCACTAAAAGTCTAATTGCCTACACTTTATATTTTACACACTTATAAAATGTTTAAAAACAGTTTAGATTGGATACGTTGAGCCTGTAAATAACAGACCTTCACCGCCATTTCATTTAGCAGGTAATCAATGGTGGTTTATCATTCCATTGATTACCTGCTTTATTTTTACAAGTGTAATTTTGCGCAATGTCAAAGCATCTTTCAAAAAAGGCTCTAATATTAAACTTGACAGCTTTTTAAACATTCTCTCAAATTAACACGCTTAACTTAAAAAAGAAATTACCTGAACTGGGGCCGTTAGGGGGTGTCTGAAAGAAAAGTACCCCTAAATTGAGATAAGATGCTTTACATCTGAGATCCCTAACGAATGAATTATTTTGCATTGACCCAATGGGCGATGCGGTTCAAAAATGGTCATTTTCGCCAGAACTTTTGTAAGCTACAACTGTTAAATTGTTTACACCAAAGCTGAAAATCAAGACTCACATCACCCCCTGTCAGTTTAATAACAACAACCTCCTGAGAAATGCATCAACAAAAAAACGCCGGCTCTAATGAGTCGGCGTTTTTTTGTTTTATAGGACTTATGCGCTGAATTTTGCTTGCTTTATACCAGACAGAAACTTTACCATTTGGGGAGGTAGGGAAGAGAATGGTACAATCGCCCTGCATAAGATTCTGTTGATGCTGTTTGTTAGTGCTTTAATGTTTAGATAATTCTATGTCTCCAAAAATTCTCGTCATAGATGACCATAAAGAAACTCTTGATCTTATTTCTCTCGTTCTGCAGAAACAAGGTTACCGAGTAAAAATCGCTCATTCCGGCCAAGATGGCCTTGATCTGGCTGCCGACTACTTACCAGACCTGATTCTGTTAGATGTGATGATGCCGGACATGGATGGGTTCACCGTCTGTAAAAAGGTACGTGCCACAAAAAAGATCGAATCTACCCCGATTATTTTACTGACAGCAAAATCTCAGCCTGATGAAAAATGGGAAGGGTTTGAAGCCGGTGCAACGGACTACTTGATCAAGCCAACCAATGCGGAGGAGCTACATCGTCGTGTCAAAACGATTCTGGTCAATCATAAAAAGAAAAGTGCTCCTAAATTAAAGGCGGGGTCGGCAACGGTCATGACCATGTCGCCGTTTACACGCAGCAAAATGACTGTTTTTGTCGGGGCGCGTGGTGGGTGCGGTACCACAACGGCCGCAATTAACACAGCCTATGCCCATGCGATTACAGAATATACGCTGTTGGTTGACTTAGACATGACTCAAGGGCATATCGCCCACTACTTGAATCAAAAAGTAACGCAAGGGCTGAACGAATTAACGGCCGGAATCCCCATGAATGTGGCGGGGCAGTTGCGCAACAACTTTGTTAAAGTTTCACCCAACCTAACCATATTACCGGCCAAGCCAAACATCGATGCAGAGCTCCCGATTATGGGGGAAAAACATTTGCCCCATTTGGTTGAAGCGATGCACAACACAGGAAAATCGATCATCGTTGATGGGGGCCGAGGCATCCATGAAGGGAACCGGTCCGTTTTAGAACGGGCAGACCAAATTGTTGTCTGTGCCCGACCTGATCGAATTTCAATGGCAAATGCACGTCAACTTATCAAATCGCTGAACGATCTGATTTTACCCACTTGCCTCGTCCATACGCTGCTCATCGGATTCGGCCCATCTCCAAAACTGCCGGAAGAAAAAGTTAAAAGTTATCTCAATACCAGCTTGGCTGGAAACATACAAATTCCGGTTGCTGAGCTAGCGAAATCTGTTAACGAGGGCAAACCGATCGTCATTAATAGCCCCGATAGTGAGTTAACCAAGCAGTTCCGCACATTGGCGGAAAAAGTAGCAAAATTATAAACGTCCCAAGGGTTCTGCAACATTCATTTAACCATTCCTATCCTCTCATAACGTGTCAGCAGACATGATTGAAGCAAATAATCATTTAAAAAAAGAAATCGAGGCTGCTGCCCAGCTGCTTAGCAGCAGCCGATCGGCCGTCGCCCTGACCGGTGCTGGTTTTTCAACCCCATCCGGTATTCCCGACTTTCGTTCGCCGCAGTCTGGGCTTTGGGAAACGCATAACCCGATGGAAGTCGCCAATATCGATGCGTTCCGACAAGCACCACAAAACTTTTATGAGTGGATCCGCCCATTGGTCCAAATTACCAGTCAAGCAAAACCCAATCCGGCTCATATGGCCTTGGCCCAGTTAGAAGAGATGGGGAAACTTTCGGCCGTTATTACCCAAAATATCGATGGGCTTCACACCAAAGCTGGGTCACAAACGGTCTACGAAGTACATGGCCATGTCCGAGAAGTTGAATGTTTGACATGTGGCCATCATGAAGCGGCCGAACCGTTCATGCTAAAACTGGCGGCTGATGGATCAATGCCCACCTGCCCATCTTGTGCCGCCATCATGAAACCCAAAGTTATTCTCTTTGGCGAACTTTTACCTTTTGAAATCATGACCATGGCACAAAATGCGTCAGAGACAGCCGATCTAATGATTGTGGCTGGATCATCTTTAGAAGTCGCGCCGGTCAGCCAATTGCCTTGGGCCGCAAAGCGCCATCAAGCACGGCTCATCATTATTAACTTTGATCCAACCCCGGCCGATCAGTTGGCAGATATTATTATTCGTGGGGATGTAGCAGAAGTGTTTCCCGCGATTATCAGCGCCATGCAAAATTGACACTAACCCGATCTCTGATTGGAAAACACACACGAAATTTAATCGTCCACCCTTTAAGCTAAATTATGACCAACCCATCTGAAGACAAACCGATCAGCATTTACGATACAGTTGAAATCTTGCCAGGGCTAAAACCGCAGCATTTGCAACGTTTGCTATTGGTTAGCCGCTCGTTGGGGTCTACTTTAAACCTGCCAGATATTTTGAAAAGTGTATTGGCGGCCGCTACCGATCTAACAGAATCTGAAGGCACTTCGATTTTACTCATTGAACCCAATGAAACAGAGCTTCGCTTTGTCGCATCTAGCACCCAGCATGCACTGGCAGATGTTTTGGTTCCACTAGACGGCAGCTTAGCCGGTTGGGTCGTTACGGAAAACAAACCGGTCATCATTGAAGATGTAGAAAACGATGAACGGCACCATAAAAATACCAGTAAATCAGCCGGGGTGACGGTCCGTAACCTATTGATCGTTCCATTAAGAGACCGTGGGGAAGTCATCGGAGTGCTTGAAGCATTTAATAAAAAAAATGATGGTAAATATACCCCCTATGATCAAGCGGTTGCCCAAGCGTTAGGGTCTCAAGCGGCTGTTTCAATTATCAACTCTCGCCTATTTTCCCAATCCGATGCGATTGCTGAAACGATGCATGAGTTAAAAACCCCTCTTATGGCGATGACGGCCGCGGCCGAAATGCTTGAAATGGATGCTCTTTCAGATGAGCAGCGCAGACAGGTGTTAGGCACATTTAAGCGAGAAACCCGCCGTCTGACCCGCATGACCCAAGACTTTTTGACGCTGTCACGCCTCGAATCCGGCCGCTATGCACTAGACCTTGTGCCGGTCAATCCGATAGAGTTGGTGCAATCTGTGGTTGAAACCCTCGAAGCCCAAGCTGAAAAAGCGGGACTAACCATGAGCCTGATGATTGAATCTCAGTCACTGCCCGATATCATGGGAGATGTCAGCCGCCTACAGCAAGTGTTTATCAATCTGGTCAGCAATGCGATTAAATTCAACAAGCCGGGTGGCAAGGTCGCCATCAAGGTCGCCTCGAAACCGACCGGGGTTTGGATTTCTGTGATGGACACAGGCAGGGGGATCGATCCGGCGGATATGAAAAACCTGTTTACTCGCTTTTATCGGGTCTCGCATGGCAGCGAAGTCACTGAAGGGACCGGTTTAGGGCTTTCGATTGTCAAGAAATTGGTCGAAGCGCATGACGGCCGGCTGGAAGTCGAAAGTCAATTGGGTAAGGGTTCAGCCTTCCACTGCATCTTTCCAGTATTAACAGAATAACAAAATAAGGGTCTCTCGTTTCTGTTGAACCACAACAAAGAGACCGTTATGATTTAGGCTACGGCTTCGCGCCGTTTAAAATACATTTTATAGACCAGTCAGGTCTTTTGGATAATGCTATGAAAAAAGAAAAAGTATTAATTATCGGATCAGGTCCAGCAGGTTTAACGGCCGCAATGTACACCGGCCGCGCCATGCTAGAACCGGTTGTCATCGTAGGGGACCAACTCGGCGGACAAATCGCCCTTTCCAGTGAAGTCGAAAACTATCCAGGTTTTGACGAAGTCATTTCCGGCCAAGCGTTAATCGACCACATGGTTAAACAGGCTGAAAAATTCGGGGCAAAGCTTGTTTATGATCACGTCAAAAGCGTTGACACATCCAACGGAAGCCCATTTACGGTAGAAACATATAACGAAACCTATGAAGTCGATGCGCTGATCGTAACCGTCGGTGCTTCCCCTCGTAAGCTAGGTATTCCGGGTGAAGAAAAATTCTGGGGTCGCGGGGTCAGCACCTGTGGAACCTGTGACGGATTCTTCTATCGCGATCGGCCGGTTGTGGTGATTGGCGGTGGTGACAGTGCGCTAGAGGAAGGATTGTTCCTCACTAAATTCGCCAATAAAGTCACGATCATCCATCGACGCGATGAGCTACGGGCTGGCCCAGTCCTACAAAAGCGTGCATTCGCCAACGAAAAAATAGACTTTATTTGGGACACCGTCGCAGAGGAAGTTTTGGGTGATGAAGAAGTAACTGGGGTTCGGCTGAAAAATCGCAAAACAGATGAGGTTTCAGAAATGAATACCGACGGCTTTTTTCTATTCATCGGCCATATTCCCAACAGCCAAATCTTTAAAGATCAGATTGAATTAGACGAAGAAGGATATTTCATTACCGATGAGCTGATGCGCACGAATGTTGAAGGCGTATTTGCGGCCGGTGAAATTCAAGACTCTATCTATCGCCAAGTAGCAACTTCCGTAGGCCAAGGGACAGCGGCAGCGATGTCGGCCGAACGTTGGTTAGCTGAGCACGAAGCGTAGACAGTAATCAGTTCGCTTCGCTAGTCGGTACCCTGCGGGTCGGTAATCGGTTTACCACTGTTCTGACCCACTGGATAGCGAAGCGGACTGAATACCGAATTATCCCCCTGCATCAATCCGAGCCTTACGACAATCCTCTAGCCCTACTTTCGCATTTTCCCCACGAATACCATCCGGCCCCATTTGATCAAGCACAATATTAAATAGCTCTTCGGCCGTATACGAGTCTTCGTTTTCGGCAACAAAGCAGCGAGTCGGGTCTTTACGAAAATACGCAAACGCCAAGTAGTTGTAATAAATCGAGTTTGAGTCTGTCAGCGGGTTTTCATCGGTCCGGCTTGCTTCATACGATCTGACCGCAATCTCTAATTCCGGAATCGCAAAATCATAATTAAAGTTTTTGAAATAAGCCGCCCCTAAATGTGCATGGGCCCGTACCATACTTTGATCTAGCTTTACCGCTTTCTCAAGCGTCGCTTCCGCTTCAGGATATTGCCCCGCCAAGAAGTACATCCAGCCTAATGCGTCTTGCAGTGACGCATTATTCGGAGTCTCTTCGATTTGATCACGTAGCGTCACAATCGCCCGCTGCCGGTTGTCTGTATAAAAATAGCTATAGGCCACAGCCAACGATGCGGCTAAATAAGACGGGTTGATCTGGCGCGCCGTTTCGTAGCTTTCAATCGCCCGATCATAATATCCTTGGGTTTCTAACACCACGCCCCGATAATAGTGAACAATTTCACTGCCAGAGTCTAAAGCGATCGCCAAGTCGATTAGGTCATTGGATCGCTGATAATTGTCGCGGTCCTGTTGAATCAGGGCACCCGCCTGTAGCGCATACGCAGGGGCCAAGTTCGGATTCTTGCCGATGGCACGTTCGGCCGATTGAATCGCTCGTTCATACTGATTCAACGCATCTTCTCGTTCACCGATTTCCGCCAAGCGCTCACCATTTTGTAAATAGGCAGAAGCGACAGACACCAAAACGTCTGGGTCATCGGGAGCGATCAAGCTGACCTGCTCCGCAATATTCAACGCTTCGACCGCATCACCCTCGATGGTAAGCAAGCTAATTAGTTCAATGTAATAGTTGGGATTATCAGGGTCTAGAACGATCGCTTTGCGATAAGCCTCAATCGCTTTTTCCGTATCGCCGTCCCGATTATACAGTTGGGCACTAAAAGCGAACGATTCAGCAGAACGAGTCGGTTCGGGGGTTTCAGTTGGAATGATGACCTCAACCACTTGTTCAACATTAGAGAACAGCACGCCTGAGGCAGCTGCAATCGCCACAAATAAAATAATGACCAGACAAGATGGTCCCCCGCGGCGGGGGTAACGGGATGGAGAACGATTAATTACCATATCTAAAGTGTAGCTCGATTTTTGTTTCCTGTTTTATTCTTTAAGCATTAGCCCCCATTATGATGCCCAAAGGTCCCAGATTTGACATCTTTTTTAAACTTTTTCGTAACGAATCGACTTTCCGTTAAAATCCTTTTAGATGAAAAATGATCTAAGCAGTGAAATAGCCGAATGGCTGACACAGTTCGTAACAGAGAAGCGACGGAATCTAATTGATGAAGTATTGGCGATGCGCACCCGACATATCACGGTGGTGCTTGAAAATATCTTTCAGCCACACAACGCCAGTGCCGTTTTGCGTTCGGCCGACATTTTTGGGATCCAAGATGTCAACATCATCGAAGATGTCTATGAGTACACCCTAAACCCTGAAGTCGCGATGGGTGCATCTCGCTGGTTAACCCTACACCGGTACGGCCAACCTGACCCGATGCCCTATCCTGGCATGCGCGGGACCAAAGCGGCGGCCGAAGCGCGCAAAGCGTTGCCTGGCAACACCGGCACCTGCCTCAACCAGCTCAAGAAAGATGGATACACAATTGTGGCGACCTCGCTACGGCCGGGAGCCGTTTCCCTATACGACCTACCGATTGATCGGCCGATCGCCCTCTGCTTTGGCACCGAAGAAACCGGATTAAGTGAAGAAGCCCATGATTTGGCTGATACGTTTATGACCATCCCGATGTTTGGTTTTACGCAAAGCTTTAACATTTCAGTCAGCGCCGCCCTCACATTACAGACATTAACCCATCAACTGCGCAACAGTGATATCCCGTGGCAAATTCCGGCCGAACAAAAGCAAGAAATTCTGGTCAACTGGCTCATGCGCTCCACCCGCAGTGGTGATGCGCTTGTGCGCCAATTTTATCGGGACCGAGATCTCGAGATCCCTGAAAAGTATTTACCTAAAGAAGAACCGGAAGAATGTTAATTGTCGCTTCGCTGACAAGCCAATCATGGATTCATGGATTGGCGGATGCACGCCCCCTAAAATCGCCTTAAAACCTGCACAATAAAAATTGACATTCCAGTTGACCGCTATAGAATCAAAACAATGCGCTCCGACCGAATAAAAAGGGCTCAACTATTCTATCGAATTGGCCTTTTATGCCTGATTTGGCTCGGCTTTTGGCTTACCCTACACCACATCGACCGCTTCAGCTTTTGGATAGACGAAGCCCTGACACCACGCAGGTCTAGCCAAACGATTTGGCAGATTCTCAGAAACGTCATTTATGTCGCAGGGCAGCCGACGCAAGACACCCATCCCCCGTTCTATTTCATTCTGATTCACCTATCACAAAAGCTGATTGGGGTAACCGATTTTGCGTATCGTTTTCCTTCGGCAATTTTTACCATCTTATCGATTCCGTTGATGTTTCAGCTCGGCCGGCGGCTGTTCAAAAACGCCGATATGCTGGGCCTCATCGCCGCCCTGCTGATGGCGGTCAGCCCGCTTAACATTTGGTATGCCCAAGAAGCCCGCATGTACACCCTGCTCGACCTGTTAGGGGTCATTCTTATCTTTATTTTTTGGGAAACCCTCGTGCATCTACACAATGGCTCCCCAGATAAATATCGACAAATTACCCTACAATGGTTTGCCGTCTATGCCGTATTCGCCCTCTGCACCGGCCTTACCCATATTGTGGGTGCCTTTTTTGTGGTGGGCCATGCGCTCATCTGGGGCGTCCTATTCTGGCGTCATGTACCGATCGGCCGCTGGCTCGTTTCCGGCACCATTTTAGCAGGATTAAGCATCCTCCCCTTTCTACCTCGCTTGGTCCCCCGCCTGTTTGACGGAGCTGAAAAAAGTTTTTATCAAGTGCCCTTTCAAAATATTTTACGCGACCTTGTACGAGGATACGGATTAGGGTTTACCCCCACAGAAAACTATCAGTTCATGATCACCCTCGTGTGGGGCTTCTTGCTACTGCTTCTCATCGGATTTGCTGTTCTTATCCGCAACCGCCGCTGGCCGCTGCTCAGCCTGCTGACGATTTCGATGCTTTCCCCAGCGGCCATCATGGCGGCCGTCTCCTTTGTGAAACCGATTTACACCGGCATTCGCCATATCATGATCGGCCACAGCGCATTTGTGCTGTTCATCGCGATTGCGATCTGGTCAGCTTGGCGCTGGGCCGCACAAATCGAATCGACGCCGGTTAACTGCTGGAGATATGCGGCCGGGTTATTGCTGCTGTCGATACCGCTCATTGGGGCCAGCAGTTCGATTTACACCCACTACACCAGCCCCAACGTTGCCAAAGACAATGTGCGTGACTTGGTCGGTTATATCGAGGATCGGGCCGCGGCCGAAGACATCGTGGTCTACAACGACCCGATTTTGATGCTGACCCATGAATATTACAGCCAACGGGCAGAGCTACGCGTCATCGCCCTACCCAAATATCCACACGTCTTCAGCGAAGAAACCTCTCTGACCCTAAACGATCTGCAACAAACTTATACCCGCATCTGGTACATCCCATCCCCCTCAGATGATGGAAGAGACGATGACCAAGCGGTTCAAGCATTCCTTTTAGAAAATACCAAACAAATCGATGAATGGTCGTTTGAAGGCAGAGCAACATTCTTAAAATCGGTCACTTACCAGACAGCTGCGGCCGAGGCAGCGACCATCCCCGAATCGCCGCTTTCGTTTGGCCCCCTCACACTGACAAACAGCGGGTTAGCCGCCATCGCCCCCGAGCGAATTTGGTTAAATACCGTTTGGGACGGGCCACTGCCCGACAGTGACCTTGAAGCGATACTGACTTTAGTCGGGCCAGATGGATGGGAATGGGTACGCCACCAACAGCCGCTATTTGTCTTAGATGAACAAACGGCCCAATTTGGTTTGCCTTGGCAGGAGGATCGGCCGAATGTCACCCAGCTTGATATCCCACGTCCACTAGGATTGGCGTCCGGAGAATATGAAGTTTGGCTGAGTGTTGTGAACCCGAATGGTGGAACCTTGGGGGAAAAGCAGAAGCTGCCAAACTTGACGCTGCCACTACCGGCTCAACCAGTCATACCATTGCCAACAAACAGGGAATCTATTCAGTTTGACAACGGGATTTCACTCGCCCAAATCGCCGTCCCCGACCTAGAAATTCGCCCCGGTCATTTTTTGCCCACTCATGTTGTATGGCAAACAGCGGCCGACATCGACACGACCAATCTAACCTATAAAATGCAGATTTTTGGCCCGGACGACCAGCTGATTGCCGATAAAAGCGGCAAGCCCGGGGCAGATTGGGTCAACGGCTGGACGGCCGACGGTTTATATCGTGATCATGCCGAAGCGCTATTCCCAGCCGATGCCGCCCCAGGCATATACCGATTCCGCTGGCAGCTGCTTGATGAAGGGGAAGTTGTGCCAGCAAAAAGCGGCCGGTCACTCTTCAGTTCAGACTGGGCCACGTTAGGCTCGGTAGAAGTGCTGCCGTGGCCATTTCTCGACCAAGCACCTGAGGTCCAAAAACCGGTCGAGGCGAACTTTGGCAATTTCGCCACATTGACCGGTGCAAACTCGAACCAATCGGGGGACCGTTTATCGGTTGAACTGGTCTGGCAAGTAACCGCCGACCCAGAAACCTTCTACCTGTCATACGTCCACCTCATCGACCCGGCAACCGGCCAAGTGGTCAGCCAAAAAGATTGGATTCCTGGTGTGGGATTACGCCCCACGACCGGATGGCGCACAGGCGAATATCTATCTGACGTTCATGAGTTAGACTTAACCAGCGTGGTGCCAGGCACCTATCTACTCAACGTGGGCTTATATGAACCCAACAGCTTTGTCCGGCCGTTTGTTGTGCTCAACGGCACAGACCTGCCCAACAGCCAAATTGAACTTGGCGAAATAGAGATCAAATAACGTATGTCGATCAACCGAATTGGCTTCTCAACCATCTGCATCCTCTACCTACTGCTCGCTCTTGTTTATTCTTGGGCCACACCTCCATTCGAATCATCTGATGAGTACAAACATTTTCCGGTTGTGCAGCACATTCACCAAACGGGCGAGCTGGTCTTTTTAGACCCAGACAATGTGGGCAAATGGAAGCAAGAGGGAGCTCAGCCACCCCTCTACTATTTGCTCATGGCGGCCGCCACCAGTTGGGTCGACACGGCCGACCTCGACGAAGTCCATGTCGAAAACCGACACGCGTTCATCGGCAATGCGGCCCAAATCAAAAATAAAAACCTTGTTTTCCATGATCCTGCGGCCGAACGGTTCCCTTGGACCGGTTCGATTTTAGCCGTCCACATCATCCGGCTCCTTTCAATCGGATTAGGCCTTGGCACCCTGTGGTTTGGCTGGCTAACGGCCAACCTGTTTTTTGACCGGCAAACGGCTCTGTTTGTTGTTGCGTTGACCGCCTTTAATCCGATGTTTCTGTTTATCAGTGCGGCCGTTAACAACGATTCTCTTTCGGTCATGCTCGGGTCGGCCGGGCTGTTTTTGCTGGTCAAAATCTGGCAATCACAGTCACAAGAGAATGGCTCAGCCCCGCTCATCGACACCGTCATGCTGGGCATAGTGTGTGGCCTAGGCATGCTGACCAAATTAAGTCTGGCGACGCTGTTATTACTTGCAGGGCTCGTCACCGCCCGTCGCATGTTTTTGGCCTGGCGCCCCCCATCCAAACAAACCGATTGGCAGGCGTTACAAGTGCAAACCGGCCGTGGCTTACTCACTTTGGCCATCGCATTGACCCTTGTCGGTCCGTGGCTGGCCCGCAACTGGCGCTTGTATTCAGACCTAACCGGCCTGAATCCGTTTATCGCTGTGCAAGGTACACGCCCGAACCCGACATTAGCGGGCGTTGATTGGATAGCTGAATTCGGCACCTTTTTCCGCTCATTCTGGGGGTTGTTTGGCGGAGTCAATGTCTTTGCCCCTCAATGGTTCTATGCCGTTTGCAATCTGCTTTTTTGGGCCGGGCTAGCGGGTCTGCTGTTCAAGCTTTTCAAAACCTTCCAGTCCCCCCCTCCTAACCTCCCCCGAGGGGGGAGGATGGACCAACTGCGTTGGCCGTTCCTCTTCTTGCGAGAGAGGTTAGGAGATGGGCTGATCTTGCCAACCCTCATGGTTA
>JAHDEB010000002.1:0-6978 GCA_020629055.1 Chloroflexota bacterium | reverse complement strand
CTCTTCTTGCGAGAGAGGTTAGGAGATGGGCTGATCTTGCCAACCCTCATGGTTATCATCACCATGATCCTGCTTATCCGTTGGACAATCATTTCACCTGCATTTCAAGGCCGTCTGCTTTTTCCCGCTTTAATCGGAGTTAATCTGCTATGGGTTTTGGGATTACGCACCATCAGCGGCCGTTGGTCCCTAACGACTCAAACACTGCCTGCCGTCCCCCTCTTCGCCACACTCTTTCTTTTGATTATGGCGATCATCATCCCATTTACCCATATCGCCCCCGCCTATGCATATCCGCAGCCGGTCGCAGTTCCAGAATGGGCTGAATTTGGCCCCATTACCTACACAGACAGCAACGGCGAATCGATTTCGCTGGTTGGTGTAGAAATGGAGCCAGGGCAAACGGCTGTCCCCAATGACCAAGTCGGAATCAAGATCACCCTATACTGGACGACCCAAACCGGCGTATCAACTGACTATGTCACGTCCGTGCATGCGCTCGGCCGGGGATATGAATCGATTGGCCAAGTAGACCGCCATCCCGGCTGGGGGATGTGGCCCCCGACCCGCTGGCAGCCGGGTGAGATTTATGCTGATCCCTATCATGTCTGGATCAATCCTGGCAACCCTAGCCCATCTTTGTTGCGGATGGATATCAGCGTCAGCGACACCTCCGGCCCTGAAAGCCGCCTACTAACCGCCACCGACCCGGCCGGTGCACCGCTTGATTTAGCAATCGTCGGCAAGGCCAAACTGGGACAATCGCCTGACCTTGATATTGAAAGAATTCTGTGGAATGCTAACGCCATTCCGGTCATGGTAGACTTTGCAGATTTTGTCACCTTAGAAGCGGTTTCACCTCTGCCGGAAAAAGCCTCAGCCGGTGATGATTTACCCATCACCCTATATTGGCGCGCCAATGGCACACCCAGTGCAGACTATACTGTTTTTCTACAGCTCATCGATAAAGATATTTCGCTGGCGGCCACAGGTGACCAGCCCCCTTTAAATGGAGATTATCCGACACCTCTTTGGTCAGCGGGAGAGCTAATTGAAGATCATAAGATTTTAAAGATTCCGGCCAATGTGAAACCAGGGCCATATCAAATTCTAATCGGCATGTACGACCCGATCACCGGCAACCGCATGCAGCGATTAGACGGTGGCGACAGCGTGACCCATTTCATAGAAATTATCCCTTAACACTTTCGCGCCCTGAGCTTGTCGAAGGGCAACAGCTTGGCAGACATTGGATTCAGAAGGCTGAACCATCGTCATCGAAAGTTTTATTCAAGTCTTAAATACTCACACTTTTTTGCAACGTGATTCATCACGTTTTATCTCTTAACTGAGGAGTTGACTCCTCATAAAAAATGGAGGCCCCATGGCCCGTTTACCCAAAGACCTAGACCCTTACACCGGCTGTGATTGCGACCAAGCGATCGGACTTGATCCACTTGCCGTTGGCTTTTTAACACGCAAACATCCATTTCCAACCGGCAAAACCCCGGCCGGATTTGCCAAAAAACTGCTCAGCTACTGCCATCCCAACAAAACGGTATGCCATACCCTAGGAACCCGCAAATCACCGTTTAGCAATGAACACATAGAAGTTGAGTTTGACGGCAAAAGCCATAAGCTGGGGGCGGCTGAAATTCGCATCATCGGCACCGAAGATATCTTTGCAGCCCCCGATCTCATTTACCACTACGTCACCGACCACAACTATCTGCCTCCCGATGAATTTATCGATGCGGTCATGAAAGGGCCAGCGGCAGATTCGGCCGAATATCGGGCGCTCATCAACACGCTCCGCGCCTTTTAACCGTTTTTTAAACCAACTTATGAAGAATCTCAGATCAAAACTTTTAACCATGCTCGGCTCAATCGGGGTGACGCTTATCATGATCGAGATTTTATTGCGGGTCGCCATCGCCTTTAACCTCGGTGGCCTGCGCAACGCAGACCTCTTCTATAATTCGCTTTCTGACGATAACTATTGGAAATATCGCCTGATCTGGAGCGATTACGAAGAAACGGTCATGAGAACGCTTCAGCCCGATTTCGGCTGGCTTCCCCCGACATCGCCTACGAATCCCCACGGCATCGTCTTATCAGATGCGGAAAATAGTAAACCGATCGACACAAGCGGCCCGGCCGTTTTGTTTTACGGGGATTCATACGTGCAAGCCCTAACCCCTCCGGCCGATGCAATTCCTCAACAGATGGACCTATTGCTGCCCGATGAAAATGTTTATAACTTGGGTGTCTCAGGGTTCGGCATCGGGCAGATCTATCTGCGGCTGCGTCAAACCTCGGCCGACTTTGAAGACCCAACCCTACTCTTTGGCATGCTCTCATTTGACCTAGACCGCACCGTGCTAAATGTGCGGTCAGCCCCCAAACCGCGTGTCAGCTTTGACGAAGCGGGGCAACTCCAAGTGGCCAATACACCGTTCAACCAAGATGTCGAAGCATGGATGGCCGACCATCCTCCCCGAACGCTTAGCTTTTTATGGGCTTTGATCAATCGCACCACCAACTTAATTCAATCGGCCAACAACGGCAGCGCGTTCGGCCATGAAACCCGCGTTGATGAAAAAATAGCCGTCAATGGGCAAATCATGGACCATGCGGCGAACTTTGCGGCCGAAAATAATCAGCCACTTATTTTCGTCACCTTTTATTCGTTATCTGAATTTGAAAACGACAGCTGGCGCGAAACATTCTTTGATGAGATGTGCAAAAAACACGATTGCATCAACACGCAGCCCGCATTAACCGCCCAGGCACAAGCACAAAACCGGCCGGTTTCCGACTTTTATTTGGCCGATGGGCTGCACCTAAACGCAGAAGGGAACAAAATCGTTGCGCAATATATCGTCAGCGAAATGGAAAAGCGTTAGGTGATCGTGTAAACTGGTCCAATGTCTAAAAAACCGGCCATCCAGCGCTTTGACTACACCTTAGACGAAACGGTCGTCCATAACGACGGTTCATGGAAAGAGCGCAATCACAACAAAGTCGATCTCACCGCCCACCACACGCTGTTCACAGAGCTGATCGGTGAGTTGGCGGCGCAAAAAGAAATCAACACGAAAAATTATCACTCGATCATGCGGCGCTATGCGCGACAGGGATTGCCATGGCTGTCTAAATCACAGCTGCAAGTCGCCTATCAAGAAGCCTGTGACGATGGTCGGCTCACGTTCGACAAAGAACTGAAAATTCGCTTGCAGATGAAGCCGGTCCGTTCTCAGGCTGGTGTCACAGTTGTGACGGTGCTAACAAAACCCTATGCGTGCCCGGGCAAATGCATTTTCTGCCCTACAGACGTGCGCATGCCGAAAAGTTATCTGTATGACGAACCGGGTGCCCAGCGGGCCGAACGCTACAGCTTTGACCCATACAAACAGACGGCCGGCCGTATCGCGGCCCTAAGCAAGATCGGCCATCCGACCGATAAAATCGAACTCTTAATCCTAGGCGGCACCTGGTCCAGCTATCCGCGCGACTATCAGGAATGGTTTGTAAAACGCTGTTTTGATGGGATGAACGGGGTCGATTCAGAAACCTTGCCCGAAGCCCAAGCGTTAAACGAAACAACCGATCATCGTAATGTTGGCCTCGTTGTCGAAACCCGCCAAGACCATATCGATGTCGATGAGCTGCGCTGGATGCGTTATTTGGGGGTCACAAAAGTCCAAGTCGGCATTCAAAGCATGGACGAGCATGTGCTCGACATCAACAAGCGGGGGCACGATACCCAAGCCACGCGCGATTCGTTTAAGCTGTTGCGAGCAGCCGGTTTCAAGATCCACGGTCATTGGATGCCCAATTTGCTAGGTGCAACCCCAGAATCAGACGTAGCAGACTACGACAGCCTGTGGAACGATCCGGCCGTGCGACCTGACGAGCTAAAAATTTACCCCTGTATGCTAGTTGAAAATGCAGAGCTTTATGAGTATTGGCAACGAGGCGAATATAAACCATACAGCGAGCAAGAAGTAATCGATATTCTTGTCCACTGCATTACAAAAACCCCAGCATATGCCCGCCTGACCCGTGTGATTCGTGACATCCCCACCAATAATGTTGTTGAAGGGTTCACCAAATCCAACTTGCGTCAGCTGGCTGAACAAAAGGCGAAAAAAATCGGGTTGGCAGCAACCGATATTCGCGGCCGTGAAATTAGGCGGGAGCAAGTAAGCCCCGATGATTTAACCTTACGGGTTGAAAGTTATGAAACCGATGGGACAATTGAGCACTTCTTGTCATTTGAAACAGATGAAGACTCACCCACCGGCCGACGCATCGCCGGTTTCCTTCGCCTCTCTTTTCCAGACCCAAAAGCCCCTCACCTATTGGAAGAGTTAGATAACCATGCCATGATCCGTGAAGTTCATGTCTACGGCCCTGCCCTTTCGTTTGGGCAAGATGGCAAAGGTGAAGCGCAACATATCGGATTAGGTTCTAAATTGATTCAAAAAGCGATTTCAATGTCGCAAGCGGCCGGATACACCGACATTGCAGTCATCAGTGCGATCGGCACCCGAAAATATTACGCAAAGCATGGTTTTTCGCAGAATAACCTCTACATGACCCACAAACTCCAATCCTAATTATGGACTTATTTGTTTATACTTTTCACAATGATGGCAACATTCACCGTGCCTTATCCGTCCTAGATCCCAACACTGTGGGTGATCAAGGCATTCCAACAGAATCCGTCTTAGGCGAAATCACCTCGTCTCTTCCATCAATGACACCTGATCAATTTGATACAAATGATGCATTCATACAATTTCTTCATAAAATAATCACAGATCGTGTCGGAAATATTCAGGAATATCGGCAGCAAGCGCGTATCATCGGCTCTGGCATTTTACCCATCGTAGATGGCCGGGCGGGAAAATATACCGGCGAAACGACCGATGAAGATCTAATTGGCCATTTTTCTGTCCAAACCGGCAATATATTGCCCAATTCTTACATTCCAAATCCTGCGTACAAAGTCCTTACCGACAATGGTCCGATTCAATTACATGCAGGGCTTGAAGCGCTGCTGTTAGACCGGGTACGACAGCTCCTCGACTAGCCACTCATATGTCTTTAGTCTTAATTATTGATGACGATAGTGTCGTCCGCGAAGCGATAAAAGATATCCTCGAACTAATCGATGTAGAGGTCATTTGCGCTGCAAATGGGCCAGAAGGGATTAAAGCCTATAAGGAAAACCGCGAAAGAGTGGATGGAATTATTATCGATCGCCGTATGCCGCTCTTAGATGGTATGGCCACAATCCAAGAGCTAAGAAAAATTCAAACCGACATTCCCATCATTATGTCTTCCGGTTATGCAGATGAAGATTTGATGCAATCACAAAACCTAAATCAGGAAAAACCAAACGCCTATTTGTGTAAGCCTTACGAAATTGATGACCTAATTCAGCTTGTAGAACAGCTAATTTTGAAACAATAATGTGACAGCTATTGCAACCGGAAACGTGCATGGCTATAATTTCGATCCCGTTGAGTAATCAATTGGAACGGGCCGTTAGCTCAGCTGGCAGAGCAGTTGACTTTTAATCAATTGGTCGTAGGTTCGAATCCTACACGGCTCACCAAAAGCCACTTCTATTTACTGGAAGTGGCTTTTTTGTTTTTACGAACCAAATCGCAATACAAAGTGTAAGGTAGCTTACAATGTACTTAACAATCGCTGTTACTATTTTCCTACTTGTAAATCTTTAAGCAGTGAGGCGAAATTTTAATGCGATTACAGTACCATTACTTACTTTCTTTGTGTCTAGTTTGTACGGCAGGTTTCTGGTATTTCTTTCCAGTTCCATTTGGCGCGATCACCCCTCTTCGTTCTTTCCAAATTATCGTAACCGCCATTTTTCTACTGCTTTGGATTAAATCTTTTTCAAGTCACACTAGCTTTCAACCCAATCGATCAACGGCTCAAATCCGCAAAAGACGCTCACAAACCCCGATTCTAGTTACCGCCTTGCTTATCACAGGTGCTGTCATCTATTTGTTGTAATCCTACAGTTTAGCAACAACGCCCCTTAACCTTTGTAAACAACTGAGGAAGCCTGCATGCAAATCGAGCCGCTACATACAATCCACTTGTCTAAACAACACTATTACCGATTGGCCAACACAAAAGGCATCTCAGCATGTTTGTGTAAATCAACACAAAGATACGTCGGGAATCGATTGTTTTGCTTAAAAATCACCTTGCAAACAGCACTCAAATCACCACTTTTTTAAGATTTCCTAAAATAGAGCCAAATCGTAAGAAAAATCTATTCAAATCAGTATTGACTTTACAGAATCAGCTATATATACTTCTGACCTGCATGAAGCTGAGCAGACGATTTTGCGTCTCTAACAGTGATTCTTTAGCAGAGAGAAATGCAATGAGTACGAGCCTAATCTTCATTACAATCTGAATAGATGTTGAAATAAGTTGCGCCGACGTAGCTCAATTGGCAGAGCGACGCTCTTGTAAAGCGTAGGTTATGGGTTCAAGTCCCATCGTCGGCTTGTAACCTCAACTTTAATTTATTTTGGGTCAGTGTCCCGAGCGGCAAAGGGGGCGGACTGTAACTCCGCTGGCGAAAGTCTTCGTAGGTTCGAGTCCTGCCTGGCCCACCACACACAGATCACCGGCAATGGTGAGACGAACTTCCGGGAGGGAGCAATCCCTCCCGGAAAACTCGCCCTCGTAGCTCAGGGGTAGAGCGCATTCTTGGTAAGAATGAGGTCATGGGTTCAATTCCCATCGAGGGCTTGACTTACTTTTTTCTAAAAAACCATCTTGGTAGATTTAAAAAGTAATATAAGTTGGGGTTGAGACTACAGTTTGCAGAAATACCCCCTAAAAATTACAGACAATTTGTGAGGATCGACAGTTATGGGTAAAGAAAAATTTGAACGCGGCAAACCGCATGTAAATATTGGAACAATT
>JAHDEB010000069.1:15303-28033 GCA_020629055.1 Chloroflexota bacterium | reverse complement strand
ACGCGTGATTTTGGCAAGCTAAAAGCGATCTCGAAAGGATCACGCAAGCCGAGCAGCCGCCAAACGGGACATGTAGAGCTTTTCGGCCGATCGGCGTTTTTAATTGCTGATGGAAAAACGTTTGACATTGTGACTCAAGCTGAATCGATAGAGATGTATGTCGGGCTACGGGATGATTTGGTGCGGTCTATTTATGCGGGGCATGCGGCCGAATTGGTTGATCGATTTACTGAAGAAGAAGATAAAAACATCAACTTGTTTTATTTGCTGACAGAGGCTTTGGGGTGGTTTGCCAACGAAGACAAACATCTGTTAGCCGCTCGTTTTTTTGAGCTGCGTTTGCTCAGTTTGACCGGATTTCAGCCACAGCTGTTCCATTGTGTGGCTAGCGGGGAACCGATCGAAGAGGAAGATCAATATTTTAGTGCAGAGATGGGGGGGCTTTTAAAGCCAGAGCATTTAGCGGCCGAACGGCGCGCCCGGCCGATTTCAGCTTCGGCCGCCAAGGTTCTACGCTTTTTGCAAACCCGCCCATGGGACCAAGTGCGCAGCCTCAACTTGCGCCGCGACCTGCACCAAGAGCTGGAGGACCTATTGCACCACTACATTACATTTTACTTGGAGCGACGGCTGCAGACGGCCGATTTTTTACGTCGGTTGCGTTATGAAAATCAGTAGGCTGGTTGGCGCAGGCTCCCTTGAAATTATGAATTGCTGAGGCTCACGGTGAATGGTCCGCCTGTAAATCCAAATCCCCGAACAATAATGCGATAGCTGCCTGCTGCTAGCTGCAAACCGTTAATTGATTCAGCTTCACCTGCGCGGCCGTTATCGAGAAGATTGCCTGCGGGCAAAATTGTATTGCCGAGTGAGTCAACTAAATCCAGCGTTAAATCAAAGTTTGTATTGTCTGGGCTTACCCTCAAGTTCAGCGGATTAACGCCATCGGTCATAAATTCAAACGCCAGCGAATCGGCCGGTTTTAAAGTGGCTTGGGTTTCTCCCAAATCAATTCGTAGAGATTCTTCTGGGATCGGCCGTAGCGCTGCTAAATCTTGGTTCATTTCGGTAATTTGCTCGGCCGAAAGCTCATAATCTGCAGCTGTAGACATGTACTGATCGCTGTTAAGCTGGATCGACTCGATGATCTGCTCTATTTGAGCCACCTCTGTGTCTGGCGTATTCTCAGGAATTATGCCAACTGCAGTGACATAGAGCTCTCCCTGTATCAGGGTCATCGTGGTGATTTCGAGGGCTCCTTCTGCCAAGTTTAAGCGTTGAGTTGATTTTACCCCTTTTGCATCACCATTGCTGATTGGTAAAACGGGTGAGATCGGTACCAGTTTTCCGTCCCCTAGTAATTCTTGTTGTACATTGTTAAGTATTGTGACGGCTGTTTGTCCGTCAGCAGAGCCAGCGGCGATGAGCAGCATCGGCTGGTCGATGAGCGCACTGCCATTGTCTAGGGCTGCAGCGTTATTGGTGACAGCCGTCTGGCCAAAATAGTCGGCCGCAACCCAACTATTAGGATGGGATAATTCGTATCCGCCCGGGCTGATAAAAACGATGTTATCTGCAGCTATGCTGTCTTTATTATCCGTTATGGCAGCCGTTTCGGTTGAGGGCAAGGCGGGCGAGGTCGGGGTTGGGCTATCCGGTTCGGCTGGTGGATCGGTTGGCACGGGGTCGGCCGGTTGAGTCGCTGTACTTCGGGTCGGCAGAATTTCAACGGTAGGGGCTGGTTCGGCCGGTGGCGCTGCTGTGTTTTCAAGCAGACTGGTTAATTGACAACCGAATAAAATAGGCAGGCAGCAGAGTAAAAATGAAATCGGTTGGTTTAAGCGTTTGTGAGGAAAATTCATCTGTATTCAAAATTAGATTAGGCGTTGATGACTATTTCCCCAAAGAGCCGTGTCGTTCTTGTGGCGATATTGACTGAGCATTATAATGCTGTCCAGTCACTTGGTCTCAATCACGCTTGGAATCATATAATTTATTTCATCGTTGGTCAGGTGATTTTCCGACAAGTTTACTTCGAATTAATTATATCTTCCCGATATTTTAAAAGGTTTAGGACATTTGGTATTTATTAAAAGGATTAAAACATAAAATACCTTACATTTGATGCCACTCTACTTTGTAAACTGGTACTACGGAAAGCTGTAATCATTCCAATTGAATTGACGACAAAAAAATGAGGGCGTAGGTTATTTGTAATACGCTCAGTAATTATCTATTTATTATATGAATTATACACATCAAACAAGTGATACTCTAGCTCAGACAAGAGCGGCGTCATTGGGCACCCCGATTGATTATGATCAATCATATCCGGCCGATTCGGTCCAAACGCAAGAGCAATCCGCGTCCTCATCTGTACTTATCAAAGAGATTCTCGAGACACTACTTTTCACCTTTTTTGTCATTTGGTTTGTCAAAAGTGCCTCGCAAAACTTTCGTATCGAAGGTTCAAGTATGGAGCCAACGCTCCATGAAGGCCAGTACCTAATTGTTAACCGTCTTTCTTACTTTTTAGACGAGCCAGAACGTGGAGACATCATCGTTCTGCATTTTCCAAATGATCGCAGTCGTGATTTTATTAAACGAATTGTTGGGTTGCCTGGCGACACCGTTTCAATTAATAACGGGGAAGTCCGAGTCAACAACCAGCTTATTGACGAGCCTTACATCAAAGACCCATCCCCGAATAATCAAACGTGGACCGTAACTGAGGATCACTTTTTTGTGATGGGTGATAACCGGCGAAATTCTAGTGACTCGCGAAGTTGGTCGTTTTTGCCTGAAGAAGACATTATCGGTCAAGCGTGGGTCGTCTATTGGCCCCCCAAAGATTGGCAGTTGGTCCCTCATTTTGAGCATACGAATGTACCAGAACCGGGTAATACCAATTAGATATCGCTTTCGTTTAAGACTGTGATTTAATTACCCTCAAGTAGGTATCCCAGACCTGTCATAATTTAGTGACTGCTCTTTCAAAACTTGAAGAACTGAAGAAATTAAAGAGAAAATTGTATCGAACCAATTTTCAAAGGTTTTAAATTACGTTTGCATGACCCTAATAGCTCATTGCACGTGTAGCGTAATTAAGATACTTTTTTAGCTAGAATAGCCGATGCGAGCAGTTGATACTGCATTTGGGCATATTCTCTGACCCAAATAGATACAGGATGTAATTAAGTGGCACATATATTTGTTGTAGATGATGATGAACAGTTGCTTCGTATGGTTGGTCTTATGCTTGAGCGTGGCGGACATACGGCAACGCTTGTAAGCAACCCGATTGAAGCATTAGATATGATTCAAGAGGACGTGCCCGACCTTGCGATTTTGGATGTGATGATGCCGGGCATGAACGGGCTTGAGCTTTGTGAAGCGCTGCGTTCAAATCCAGCCACGCTGCATTTGCCTATTATTATTTTGACGGCGCGGGGCCCCATTGAAGATAGAGAAGAGGCTTTGGAAATCGGAGCGGACTCTTACCTGAATAAACCGGTCACCTCTTTGGAGCTTTTATCTAATGTCGACGAATTACTTGAAAGTGCGGTTTCGACCGATACTGAAGATGCAGATTCGAACAACGACAATACCCCGCCTCCTGAAACGATTGAAGTGAATGCGCCAGTCAGCCCTGAACGTTGCCAAGCGATAGCCGTCTACGGCTTTTCAGGTGGTGCCGGCCGGACAACCTTAGCGGTTAACCTCGCAATGCATTTAAATAAACAGTTTCCAGGTAAGGTCTGCTTGGTTGATTTAACGACTTCGGGTGGCCAAGCGGCGATGCAACTGAGGCTTCAACCGAATGAAACTTGGTTTAACTTAATCGGATTGGGTGATTTTTCAGGATTGCAGATCGGAAAACAAGTGGTTGAACACAGTAGCGGGCTAAGAATTCTTCCGGCCCCAGCGATGCCAACCGCCCCAGAAAACCTTTCAATCTCGGCCGCGAAGAAGATTTACTCGACGTTGAGCGCCAATAATCGATTTGTGATATTTGATCTCGCGCCCGTGTTTACTCCTGTCGTAAAATTTGTTTTAAACAAAGTAGATTGGGCCTTGCACGTGGTACGACCGGAAGTGATGGCGGTACAAACAGCGATTCGGGTTGAAAAACGGATGAATACGAAAGGGCCTATGCCAACCAAAAAATTCTTTGTGATGAACCAAAGCTCACCCGATGCTAAACTCGAACAAAGCACAGTTGAACGTGGGTTGGGGGCAAAGATCGATTTCACAATTGGCTATGATAAGCTTCAAGCCAAGGCGGTCCTGCAAGGTGTCCCGCTGGCATCGGGTAGTGGAACCTCACCGATTCCGACTGGGGTATCTCAAATTGCTGAAAAAGTGACTCAATCTCTGGCGGTCCCAACCCCATAACAGAACGGTTTGTTTTAAAAGAGATACAAGAAATTTATCCAATTAAGACTGATAGGACTTACGCACCTTTCGATAGGCTAAACTCTGAGGGTGCGTAGGTCCTATCTTATTTCAAATATCAGCCGATGATACTATGAGTGATTTGTCTGCATTTTACCCAAAGATTCGACAGTTAGAGTTTCAACCGGTAACTCACGAGGGAGAGCAAGTTTGGCTGGTCAGTGACCCCCGAGAAATTACAACAGATCAACTTTTATTGCCTGCGCTTTTGGCTCAAATGACCGTTTATTGCGATGGTTTGCATGATGTGCCAGCTATCTACGCAGAGCTAGAAAAAGATGTCGGGGGGGCATTGCCGGCCGGAATCTTAGAACAGGCGCTATCAACGTTGGATGAGGCTTACATGCTTGAAAATGATCGCTTTAATCAAAGGCACGAATCAATTGTGGCTGACTTCCGCCACGCCCCATTCCGGCCGATGACGCTGGCTGATCGCAGCTATTGTCGAGATTTAGATGAATTAAAGGCTCAGTTTGAATCGTACGGTGCCGATGATAGCCACGAGGATTTGGCTTTGTGGGAAAATTGGTCCGGCCGCGGGATCGTATCCCCCCATATTGATTACCAGCGCGGCGGCGCCGTGTATGCCCAGACGTGGGGTCGGGCACGACAAGCTGTAGCGGATGCCGATCTTGTTTTAATATTTGCGACCGATCACAAAGGTGGGCTGGGGAGTCTGACCTTAACTGAAAAGGCTTATGAAACCCCATATGGCATATTGCCAACCGATCTAGGCCTCGTGGGGCAATTAGAAAAAACGCTCGGCAAGCAAAACGCCTATCGCCTAGAACTTAATCATCGTACAGAACATTCAGTAGAACTTTCGGCCGTTTGGTTGCATCACATTGCTGAGCAGGTGCGGCCGGGAAACCCACCGCCGATGGTGCCCTTATTGATCGGCTCGTTTCAACATTTTGTCATGGGCGGGGGACATCCGGCCAAAGATAGCCAAATGATGGCATTTATAGATACGCTCAAAAAGGCGACCGCTGGTAAACGGGTGCTGTGTGTCGCTTCTGTTGACCTGTCTCATGTAGGGCCGGTATTTGGGGATGATTATGTGATGGATGCGGCAAAGCGGGAGCAGCTGATAAAAACAGATGCGAGTTTAGTAGATGCTGTGATCGGGGGAGATGCTGAGCGATTTTATGCAGAGATTGCCGAAATCGAAGATCGAAACAAGGTGTGTGGCTTTAGTCCATTGTACTTAATGTTGAAATACATGGGGGAAACAGCCGGTACCCGTATCGGGTATGAGCAATGTTCGGCCGATGCCGAGGATCATTCACTTGTATCGATTTGTGGTTTGTTGTTGGATTAAGTGGTGTAAGCAGAATTTCTTTCGTAGGCTCCCTCGTTATTTCTATTCTAGCGTTACACTACTTTTGCCGAACTGAGTCAATTATGGCAGCGACTGCAACGACGGCGGTAAAGCCAACGATCATGATGCCAAGCATTAACATTGCTGTCATGTGGTAGTTATCTCCGATTCTTAAGTATTACTGTAAGATTAAATTATCGCTCATCTAGTACTTAGGAACCACTACAAACTGCCTAATAAATCAGCAGTTTCTCTATCAATTTGTACAAAAAGGCTTCAAAAGTGACAAAAAATTGGTTTATTTACATGATTCGTTGCGTTGATAACAGTCTCTACACCGGCATTACGACAAATGTTACGAAGAGGTTTCAAGCACACGAGTCTGGTAAAGGGGCGAAGTATCTGAAAACACGACGGCCGTTTGAGCTGGTTTTCCAGCAGGAAGTCGGTGACCGTAGCCAAGCTTCGAAGCTAGAGTATGCGGTGAAACAATTGCCAAAGAAGCGGAAAGAGTTGATTGTGCAGGGGAAGCTTAATTGTTTGAGTTTGCTAGAAGCGGATGTAGAAGAGGTCGATTAGACTTGGTGACCTTGTACGCCACCTGAATCGGCCGATGTGATTTCTATCGTCGAGACGGTATTGAGCAAGTCGGCCGGGCCGTGTGCCTGCACCCGCATGTAGTTGTCGCTGTAACCGGACCAACGCAAGCCTTGATCATCAGCCCCATGAACCTGCTCCCAAAGCACGTTCATTTTTTTGCCCACATACCTGCTATGAAAGTCAGTCCCCATCTTATTGCCTAAATCGAGCATTTTGCGCATGCGGGCTTTCTTTTGATCTTTGGTCAAATGGTCCGGCATGTCGGCCGCGGCTGTGCCGGGGCGAGCGCTGTAGGGGAATGCATGCAGACGTGAGAAGCCGATTTCTTCTACAAAATCATAGCTTTCACGGAAATCATCGGCCGTTTCGCCAGGGAAACCCACAATGATATCTGTGGTTATATTTAGATTGGGGATGTTTTTGCGTGCGTCTGACACCAGTTCACGGAATTGAGGGATCTTGGTCCGCCGGGCCATCCGTTTTAAGATTTTTGCACTACCTGATTGCAGCGGCATGTGTAGGTGGGGCAACAGACGAGGGTTTTCCCAAAGTTCAAAAAAGCCAGGAGCGATGTCCCAAGGTTCAAGTGAAGAGAGGCGCAAGCGGGGGATGTCGGTGTGCTCTAGAATGGCGGTTACAAGCTCTTTGAGCCCGGCCATGTTGCCGAATTCAAACCCATAGCTGCCTAGATGCACGCCGCTCAAGACCGCTTCTTTATACCCGGCCGTATGCAACGCCTGAATCTCGGCGACAATGTCACCCAAGTGGCGCGAGGTACTGTCGCCGCGAGCGACTGTCGTGACGCAGAAGGTGCATTTGTTGTCGCACCCGTCCTGCACTTTGATAAATGCGCGAGTATGGCTAACGGTGCCCCCATGGAATTCGCGCATAATCGGTTCCCGGTCAAACACCGGAATGTCGAGGGTCGCGTTGGGGTCGAGCAGTTGAGCCAGTTTCGCCTTTTGGGCGTTGTGCACCACGTTGGTGACCCCTTCGACGGCTGAAAGCTCATCTGGAGAGATTGTGGCGTAGCAGCCGGTCAAGGTGATTTCAGCTTCTTTGTTTGTCTTATGAATTTTTCGGGTCATCCGCCGAGCATCGGCCGATGCTTGGGCGGTTACAGCACAAGTGTTGATGACCACTTGGTCGGCGTCGGCCGCATTCGGCACAATCTCATGGCCATTGGCGATGAGTTGGCGAGCAAGCGTTTCGATTTCACTGTGGTTTAGGCGGCAGCCGATGCTGTTCAGGAATACTTTCATAAATCAAAGACATTCTATCTATGAAAGAGTCATAATTCAACCGGAGTATTGTAAGACAGCGAACTTGTAAAAATCTATCTGTAGGTAAAGAGGTAGATTTGATCTGTGTTCATCATTGTTGTTTCCGCTGTTAGATTGGTGGCTCGTGACCGAAAGACGAGAAACTTTTTACTAAGAGACATGTTTGGTCCAGACGAACGTTCATTTGCAATCTCTCCTGAATAGGTTTTCGATAGAAGCTTTGCTTGCTTTGTCTCTATGTTATAGACGAAAATGTCTGAATGGTACGACGTTTCACTAGATTCAGGATCTGACCAACTGAAGTTAGCCAATATTTCTTGATTATTAGCTGTAAATTTTGTTGAAGACGCCCCTTTGTATATTAGTCCATCTTCTAATTCGATTTTTACAAGGGACAAAAGAGTTGTGGACATGTCAAACAAATAAATATGGTAAGTGGAATGTTCTCTATTTGGGGGCGAAGATGTTAAGTTTGTGGCATCAGATGAAAATGTGATATAGCGATTATCATGAGAAATGGTTGGATAGTCGGACCAACCATCGCTTTGCGCCCCGCTGTTTGGTTTTGATATTTTGATTGTCGAGCCGTCATTGTGGTCATACAAAAAGATGTCAAATTTACCATTCCAGTCATCATCGGTTAAGCTGTTTGAGAATGATTTGTAGGTAATATATCGGCCGTCTCTTGAGAGATGCTGACTGTAGGATGGTCTTGTAACCGGCTTTGATTCAGTAGACTGGGTGATTAATTTAATTTCAGAGGTCAATCGATCATACCGGAAAATATGATCGGTTTGAACCGTGATATTGTCACTGGTTAAATTGGTCGCTTCTGACCCAAACGCAAGATAACGACCATCCGCAGAGATAGATGCCCCTCGAGTATTTGCATTCCCCCGTTTACCATCAGTTCCCTTTGATACTAGCATAATATTTTGTGACTCTAAGTCATAGATATAGAGTTGTTGAAATGCATTTGCATCATTTTCGTCTGTTAGATTAGAAGATGAGGTAAAAGCAACAAAGCGCCCATCGGCTGACATGCTAAGGGGAGAGTGTCCAAGCTTGGGATCTTCATTGTTGGGGGCGATCGGCAATCTTGTTAACTCTTCATCAGCCGTTTTATACAGAAATATATCTAGAGCTGCATTTGTATCATTTGGGACAAGGTTGCTGGCAAATGACTCAAATACAATCTTTGTCCCATCATCACTAATTGATAGGCCATTTGTAGCCCCATCAGCTGGTTCTCCATCAAATCCATGTGTGAGCAGATCTATAGAGCGTATTTGAAATGGGGGTGTTGGGATCGGGGTGTTGGTCGGTGTTGGCGTTGTGGTTGCAGTTGCTGTTTGTGTCGCAGTGGCGGTGTTTGTGGGTGTCTGTGTCGGCGTGGCGGTATTTGTAGCCGTTTGTGTGGCTGTTGATGTACTTGTTGGCGTCTGTGTTACGGTCGCAGTATTTGTGGGCGTTTGCGTGGCTGTTGCCGTGTTTGTCGGCGTCTGTGTGGCCGTCGCTTCAGTCGTTGGTGTTGAGGTTGTTGTCGGGACTATTGTTTGTGTCGAAGTCGGCTCGAGCGTGGCAGATGGAGATGATGACGGTGTGTGGCTGGCAGTAGGTGACGCTGTTTGGGTTGGCGTGTCGGTTGAAGTTGGGCTTTCTGTGGGGATTAAGGTTGCAGATGCTTCTGGAGTTGGGGATATGCTAGGTAAGGGTGTTGCTGCAATTGAGTCGAATGCAGGTTTTTGAACCGAGGGTAAGTAAACAAAGAAAGAAGCTTGGTTTTGTGAATAACCCAAGCTGATTGAAACAGTAAAGATTGTTGTGAATAGGACAGCAAAAGTGATTAAGGTTTTTGGTTTGTTCCCCATATGCGGTTTTTCCTCTTGGTCAATTTAAATATCAACTAATAGTAAAGTCGTTAGCTGTAGATTAACCTTATGAGGAGGCTTGTTTGAGGGGGAGGAGTATCTATGCAGGTTTCTGCAAACCTGTTTATTCGTTTTGCCTAAAACCTGTGGGGGCCATAAGGACCGTTAATCCATTGTAGGAGAAGGTTAATTCGCGATCTTGCGTGACAAAGACCAGCCATTGACCATCGGCCGAAATAACCGAGTCATAGAGTCCATCGTCCGAAGGATCATCACCTTCGGACCCAAACTGGTGTGTCTCTTGAGTTTCCCGATCATAGACAAAAGCATCTCTTATTTTTGTGTTAGGGCTCTGTGTTTTTAGATATTTTGATGACTGTCCGAATACGATATAGCGGCCGTCTGGTGATAAAGAGACATGAGTGCTATCAAGCGACCCAGAAGTTAGATATGGAAGCGATTTGAGTACTTCTGATATGTTTTCTGATCGACCATTGGAGCGATTCCATACGAGAATCTCAACTGGGGATCTGTATCGCTCTTCTGATCTTACGAAAGAAAGTCTCTGTGAGAGTTGAATAAAAGCAATGGTGTGTCCATCCGCCGAAATGACCGGGTAGTCTGAGTCTTCGCCTGCGGGACTGATGCGTTTGGTAGAACCTGTTATCCTGTTGTGAACAAATACATGCCACTTGTTTGCAGGCAAATCCTTATCTAAATTAGTGGATAGTGATGAAAAAACGACAAACTGGCCGTTGTGTGAAATATCGGGATGAGCTGAGTGATTGTTGCTTTCAATGCCATCGAGATTTACAGAGATTCGAGTTGTTTTATCAGTCGCTATTTCATATAGAAAAATATCTGTGCGACCATTTCTGTCATCCGGGACGATATATGGATTTGCTGATTGGTATACCACAAAGGCCCCATCTTTGGAAATGACCGAGTTTAAAGAAGTTGTAGAGTTATCATTGATCGGCTCATTATCAATTGTTTTTGAAATTAGCTGAATCTCTTCGGTCAAACTGTCAAAGAGAAAAACGTTTTTTGCATTGTTGTTTCCATAGATGCCATCGGGGAAACTGGACATCTGCAGATTGTGGGCGGTAGACTCGAATACGACGAATTGACCATCGGCCGATATTGAAGGGTTTGTAGACGCTCCGTTGGCGGGCAAACTGTCAAGACCGGCTGAGATAAGGGTTGAACGTTTTTGTTGGATGTCAAAGGTGTAAATTTGATTTGTGTAGGTTGTAAATGCAATAACTTGACTGTCATTAGACATAACGGGTGAAGCTGAAATATTCGAGTTTGCCGAGTTTGGACTTACCGGAATTGCACTTTTCGATTCAAGCTTGTGATTTGTTATCGTTTTTTCTGATTCAGTTTTAAGCTTTTCTGATTCAATTTCAAGCGGTGCGTTTTCAGCACTAACTTGGATCGGTTGGGGGCGGGCTTGAAACACCCCACCAAACCATAAGAGTGCCCCCATAGTGATCAAGGCTATGGCTACAATTAAAATACCATCGAGAAATATGAATGTCGATTGCCGCCTGTGATGGATGGCGACCTCGGCCGGTAATGTTTTTACCAACCAAGCTGCCTCATTGTTGTTAGGGTCTACCTCTAAGGCTTTTTGGGCATATTCTAGCCGTTTTTCAGGGTCTTTAAACAGCTTTGCGGCCATCACCCAAGCTTCATCATTTTGAGGATCTTCGCGTAATAAATCCTCAAGGTACTCGGCCGCTTTTAGGTGGTCATTCGCTTTTATCGCCTCAAGGGCTTTTAAAATTAATTGCTCATTGTCTTGCATAGCGTGTCAAATCAAAATGAAGATAATCCTAGGAGGATTGTTGTAATTTGCTCAGAAAATTATAATTTAAACCAACCTAGTAAGAGATGAAATGACGATGAATTGGCTCAAAACCTCTGGCTTAATCCTATACGTGATGATAGTGACAATGAGTTGCACAAGCACGAATCCTGCTGATTTTTCCTCGATTTTGCAAGGTGCAACCCCGACTCTTGCGCCAACAGCCATCATTTTAGAGCCTACAATCACACCTACCCCGATTCCGGAGACATATTCAGTGGAAGGATTTCAGAACTTTATTGTAGAAGTAGAGACGGCCGCGCGTAACGAACGGCAAGGCTTGGTCAATCGATATTTAATTAATGTGCCACAATACCCGCTTGTTACCGAAACTCATGCGATTTTCTTGTGGCGCGGCACGCCGAACAAAGTTGATTTGATTGGTGAAATGACCCATTGGCAGTTTGACGAACGACTGCCACTTACCCGACTTTCAACCACAGATTTGTGGTATCGAGTTGAACCGTTCGCGGCCGAAACTCAGCTTGAGTACAAATTTTTAATCGATGAACAGGATGATGTCCTCGACCCAGCGAATCCGGTCCGAATCGCTAGTGGATTTGGCTTTAATTCTAGCTTTGCGATGCCGGGCTTTGTGCCCCCAGCCGAAACATTACCGACCACAGCGGAAATCCCTTCTGGGACACTAACAACTGAAACGATCAATTCGGCCGCTTTGGGTCAGATTCGGACTTTGGCCGTTTATACCCCTGTCCAGCCGGCGCAAAACGGTACTTATCCGTCTGTTTATATTCATGATGGCAGTGATTATCTAAATTTTATCGACGCGGCCGCCATCTTAGATCGATTGATTGCGGCTGAGAAAATCCCACCCATGGTGGCGGTGTTTATTCCACCAATTGATCGGCGGGTAGAATATGATCGTAACCCGGCCTATGTTAAATTTTTAGCAGATGAAGTGGTGCCGTTTGTGCGCAGCAACTACAACACAAGCAAAGACCCGGCCGAAACCGGCACTGTAGGCGCGTCGATGGGTGGGCTGATTTCAGTTTATGCAGCGCTCAATCGGCCGGAAGTGTTTGGGTTGGTCGGGTCCCAATCGGGTGCGTTGGCTTATGGGTCAGACACGGTGATGCGCCAGGTTCAGTCGATGCCAGCCGTAGATGTTCGGTTTTATTTGACGATTGGGAGTTATGAAACGAAAGTGGCGGGGACAGGGCCAGAAGCGAACTTTGTGACGGCAAATGAGCGATTTGCGGCCGAGCTGCGAGCGAAGGGGTATGCGTTTGAACACGAGATTCGGCCGCAGGGGCACAGTTGGGGCTTTTGGCAGGCGACGCTGGGTGAGACTTTGATTTGGCTGTAT
>JAHDEB010000069.1:0-15203 GCA_020629055.1 Chloroflexota bacterium | reverse complement strand
ATGCCCAGCCAAATCAGTGGCCCTTGAAATGAAAATTGATAGGCTAAGGTCGAGTTTAAGACAAACGAGAGCCCTTTGGTGGATAGATACCACGCGGCCGGAATGCTGAGCGGAATCGCAATCAGCCAGCTTAGCCAGCCGAGCAAAATGCCTTCACCAATGAACAAGCGAATAACCTGACCCGATGATGCACCGATCGCCCGCATCACGCCGATTTCGCGAGTCCGTTCTAGCACGCTGAGTGATAAGACGCCGCTTAGCCCCACACCACCTACGAGGGCGATGACGACCGCCATCACCGCCAATAGTTGAATGATAATGGCTAAACCTTCGGCCAGATTGGCTGAAATCTCGTCAATTGTATTGGCACCAAATGTGCTGGCTGGGCGAACCCCAACGCCCGCTTTTGCAAATGATTCTTCAAGCTCGACTACGGCCGACGTTTGATCTGCGGCCGCTTCTTCTTTTAGCTGCATCACAACCAAGTTGGCCACCTCAAAATCGCCCCATTCCTTTTGCAACGTGCTCAAGGGCATATGCAGCGAACTGGCACCACCACCAGGGTCAAAATGAGTCCCCACAACGGTGACCCTCATGTCATCCCCAGCATTGTTGGTTAGGATGATTTGATCACCGATGTTCCAGCCCCGTTCGGCCGCAACAACGGTACCGGCAACCACACTGTAAGTGTCTGACACGTTTAGCCAGCGCCCTTCTACGATCTCGGTCGCATACAGTTTCGTGTCGGCCGGTTGCCCGATAATACGCACCCGGGCGTCTGTAACCTCTTTTTCCGCCTGATCTGTCGGCCGGGCGGAGCCACCTGTTGCGTACCAAGTTTCAACGGCCGCTACTTTGTCATTGTTAATCGCCGTTCGTTTTAACAGCGCTTCTCTTTCAGGCAGATCGGTTGAAAAGCCGATGTGCCAACCATGCACTTCGCGCAATTTTCCATCGGCCGTGTATTGGTTTGACTGGCTAACCCCCAAGACCATCATAAAAATGGTGCCCGCAACCACTAATGCTACCTGAATAATGATGACTCGTTTTTGATTACGGAACGTGTTCCCAATGGTCAAAACAATCGCATAGGATACGTTTTTAAACGTTGCGATGATTTGGTTGATCAGCCCCATCGCTCCAGCCAGACCATAAGTGCTGATCGCCTCACGTACGCTCAGGTTCATGCCGGTACGTAGCGGAATCGCAGCGGCCAGAAGCGGGGCGATCAAACAGATTAAAATCTGGATCACAACGGCCGACATATCGATCGCGATTTCGTTTACTTCTAAGTTCAAAAAGTTAGCAAAAAATGTTTGTAACCCGTATGCAGACAAGATGCCTAGAGGGACTGAAACAATCATCGCTAAGAGCCCGTAGCTCATCACCAAGACAAAATAGCTCCACGCAACCTGCCATTGGCTCGCCCCAATCGCCTTCATGACACCGATCAAACTGGTTTGTTGCGATACGATGGCGCTAATTGAGTTATAGACTAAGAACACGCCAAGAATTACGACCACCACACCGATAATCCCTAAAATTAGGAACAGGGCATTTAGAATGCCGGTAGCCGGATTAACATCAGGTGGAATGATCCGTTCTTGCCCCGGGAATGAGGTGCCGACTGAGTCAACACCGATCTCTTCAAAATAATCTTGTACCTGTTGATCTATAATTTCAGCTTGAGCCGGATCCCAAGTTTCGCTACGCAACTGAATAAAATTGTAATTGGTGCGTCCGGTGATGCGGGTGTACGTTTTGCGATCTGCATAAATCGTTTCCCCAAAGCTCGGTTCCGGGCCGACGGGGTCCATCAGGGCGACAATCGGATACGTCGCTACACGGTCGCCAAAGCGGATTTGCACCGTGTCACCCACAAATAGTTGAGCTTCCCCTACAGAGATCATGCCGACCCCGAGGGAGTTCCGGCCGGGTAGTGTGCCTTCACGCAGGCCGTCTGGCCCCATGAGCATCGCTTCGTCCGAATAGCCTTCACGCGCTTTAATGCGGGCCGATTGCCATTCATCGCCGTCTGATAAACGCCATTCAACCCCTCCGTCAAATAGCCCCTCAACTTGCCAAACCCCTTCAATTCGGCCGATCCGCTCTAATTGGTCAGGGGTGATATCGGGGGTAACCCGTAATCGAATGTGGCCAGGATCCGCATTGGAGTAACTGCGGGTTAACGCTTCTTGAATCACGTTACGGCCGCCAACGACCAATCCGATAGCGATAGAGCCAAGGGCGATAACAAGCACAACTTGTAGCGTGCGGGATTTATTTCCCCAGAGGTCGAACCAAACTTTTGCGAGTAACGTAATCATCTTTTTATGGTGGGTCGGTATTCAGCGATCTGTAGGCTGGTAATTTAGCCTGTTCTAAAATCAGGTTTACCGTGAGCTGAACAACGAAGCGGTTGGCTTAATTTGCCAAGCTTAAGCGGGAACAGCTTCTTTTTTATGTCCGTTTTTGTGGGCGCCATTTTTATAGCCATTCGAATGGCCGTTAACGGTTGGAACTACTGCACTTTCTGCTTCTATCTTTTGGCTCTGAACTGGGTTCCGCGTATCAGTCGCAATATTCCCGTTAACGATTTCGATTTTGCGTGGGATGCGGTCGGCCAATTCAGCATCATGGGTCACCATGAGCATCGTTTTGCCTTGCTCTTCGACCAGTTTCATAAATAGATCAAAGACTTGGCCTGCCGTTTTTGCATCTAGGTTACCCGTTGGCTCGTCCGCAACTAAAAGGGGGGGATCTGTCGCTAATGCCCGTGCAATCGCGGCACGTTGTTGCTGACCACCAGAAACCATGCCAGGCAATTTTGTGGCCTGATCAGCGAGACCGACCATATCAAGCAGTTCCATCGCACGATCACGACGTTCGCCCCGACTATACATCCATGCAAACTCCATGGGCAGCATGACGTTTTGTAGCAGACTGAGCGAGGGGAGCATTTGGAAGAATTGGAAAATAATGCCAACTTCTTGCCCGCGCCATTTAGCTAGTTCGTTTTCACTCATCGAATGGACCGGCTTGCCGGTAACAATCACTTCTCCGTCTGACGGCCGGTCGATGCCGGTCACCATATTGAGTAATGTCGATTTACCATTGCCCGATGGCCCTACGATCGATACAAACTCACCCGGATAGACGTTAAACGAAACGCCGTGCAAAATTGTGATTTCATCGTTGCCAACCGGAAAGCGCTTGACGATGTTGCGCATATCGATGATCGGTTCTGATTTTCCATTCAAGTTAGTCATAAATTACCTCTGCTGCCAATCTGCTTGTGCTCAAGAATTTCTAGCTGCTTGCAAGCATAACACACTTGTACAGTATTTGTACAGGTATTTAGATGGCTCAAATGGGAATTTTAGCTTTAAATGACGAAAAAATAGGCGTTCGTGGATATTTTGTCTAATTTTTTGGCGCGTTGGTACTTAATTTTGTAATTTGTAGGTAGGAGAACAGAAGCGAATGTGCCTGTGTTGGCGGTTATTTTTCTTCAATCACGAACGGCACAGCGACCGGCTCGCCTGCATAATTGCCGTCCCGATTAATGACAATCACACGTACAAAGTAAGTTCCCGGTGTTAACCCATCTGAATAAAGCGTTTCAAGCTGACCGTTGCGCACCGGTTGATCGTGTATGTCGCCCAAGGTGACCCATTGCAATGATTGATCCTGTTGCGGCACCCCAAGCTCTACTTTATAGAATTGTGCTCGGGCCATGTCGAAATCGGCCGTACCCATGATGGGCCAAATGCCACTCACCACTTCATTCGGCGTTGGGCTAGAAATCCGCTGAACGGCACCATCTGGGTTAACCAAAGCGATTAAATCATCCGTACACAGCTCGGTCGGTAAGATCGCCACGTTGTTTTCGAAGGCCCATTCATAGGCGGCTTTGCGGCTTTGCAGATTGCGCGGTGGCAGTAAAAAGACTTGATCAGTTGCGGCGACCGGTAAATCTGCGATGACGATCCCTTCAGGGAAGTGGCACATGTTCATGCGAGGGAGGGCGTTTTCATCTTCAGCTTGATTGCCCGCTTCAATAATTTCCGCAGTTAGCTCTGGCAAAGCGGCGGCCGGGGCTTTGATGACCGATGGCTCGATATCTTGCCACTTAACAAGCTCTTCGGAGCTGTTTTGTGGAATCGAATCACCACTTTGTGAGATATACCACTCTGATCCACCGATCTGGCAGTCGGTAGCGCCTGGCACAATCGAACTAATTGTACAGATGCTGCGTTGTTCGACACCGGCCGGAATTGAAAAATCAGACGGCGGCAGAAGAGAATCTACTTCAAGCACCGCCTGCATGTCGATGTCGGCGTAGACCCCGGTCATAAAGTCGTTCCACAGTGGGGCGGCTCCGCTTAGCCCGGTTACATTAACCATCGGCGTATTGTCGGTGTTACCGGCCCAAACACCCACAGCCAAGCCGGGGGTGTAGCCGATGGTCCAATTGTCACGAAAATCATTTGTTGTGCCGGTTTTGGCGGCGGCCGGGAACGGTAGATCTAACGGGTTGTCTCGACCCATGGCCGGCACGCGCGCTTCGTCATCTGACAAAATATCGTTGATTAAGAAGGCGACCCGCTCGTCGATGACTTGCTTGGGTGGTTCTTCTGGTTGATAGGTGTAGAGGACTTCCCCGCTGGCCGACTTAACCTCAAGGATGGTGACTGGTGGTACATGAACCCCGCCATTGGCAAATGTGGCATAAGCGGCCGTAAGTTCGAGCGGGGTGACTTCCCCTGCACCGAGTGTGAGTGAAAGGCCGTAACGGGAGCCATCGTTGCCGAGGCTGCCGATGCCCATTCGGCTGGCGAATTCTAGAAACCATGGGACACCGATATCTTGCAAAAGCAAGACGGCCGGAATGTTATAGCTGTTTGCCAGCGCACTGCGTAAGCGCACTGGCCCATGATACCGCTGATCATAATTGACAGGGATGTAGGTTTGCCCATTGGTTTGCTGATATTTTGTTTCAACGTCCCACACGATATCGCCCGGTTGCCAAGCTGGCACCCCGTCGGTACCGGGGGTCATGGCGGCTGCGTAAGTGATCGGTTTGATCGTGCTGCCCGGCTGCTGCAGAGATGTAGCGACATTGACCTTGCCGTCAATCGCTTCATTTTGGTAATCAACGCTGCCGACCATCGCTAGAATTTCACCAGTGCCCGGTTTGAGTGCCACAAGAGCGGCGTTGTTCATATTGTGCTCGTCTCTTAGTTGATCAATATGATGGGTGGCGAAATCTTCGGCCATCTCTTGAAAGCGCATGTCTAAGCTGGTCGTAACCTGTAGACCACTATTGGCAAGCTCTTCGGAGCCAAATTGAAGTTCGAGCTGACGACGCACATAGGTTGCGAAATGGGGCGCTTTTAGGCTGACTTTTTGTTCGGCAAACACCAAGGGCTCTTGATAATATGCGGTAATGTCATCGGCATCTAAATACCCTTCACTAACCATCAAATTGAGCACAATCCACTGGCGTTGTTTGGCCGCTTCAAAGTTGTTGATCGGGTCTAACTCGGCCGGGGCTTGGGGCAATCCGGCTAGCATCGTTTGCTCGGGGATGGTGAGGTCGGCGGCCGATTTGCCGAAATAGGTCTGTGCGGCCGCTTCAACCCCATAGGCTAAATTGCCATAATAAATTTCGTTCAAGTACATCTCAAGGATCTGTTCCTTGGGATAGTCTCGGTTCATAATCCAGGCCAGCACAATTTCGCGTGCTTTGCGGTTGTAGCTGACGGCCGTGCGTTCTTCGTAGTCAAAGGCGATGTGGCGAACAAGCTGTTGGGTGATGGTTGAAGCCCCGATCGGCCGTTCGTTTGGATTACGGAAGTTGTAGATCAATGCGGCAATCAGTGAAGGGATGTCCGCCCCTACATTTTCGTAAAAGGTATCGTCTTCAACTGCGATGGTGGCGTTTTGAAAGTCCAAAGGGATTTCGTCTAAGCCGATGTAGGTGCGTTTGCCATCCCCAAAAATTTCCCACAATAGTTCTCCGTTCCGATCGTTGATGCGAGTTGTTTCAAAAAGCTCACGATCTTCGGCCGTGTCTAGTTTGGCGATCCCTTCTTGCAAATCGCTGCTAAAGCGAACATACACGACGGTCCCGGCCGAAATAATCGCCCCAAACAAAATGAGCGCAGTTAAAAGCAGCCCGATAACAAAGCAGTTGCGAAAACATCCACGGCGCTGGCGGCGCGGTTTTTTGCCTGGCGATCGCATTGTTAAGTCTTCATCTAGCTGATTATAGTCAGGCAGACGGGGGAATGCGTCTTCATGCTCTTGAATATAGGGGATGGCGCGGGTTTCTTCGTTTGGGTCGTACATTCTAGTTTCGTTTAGGGTAGGCGTTGTGTTTGGGCGTGTAAGGTTAATTGGAGGGTACCTATTCACTCGAGAAATGACCAGTAATTTTTACTGAATATTTCGAAATGAGATGGGAGATGGTTCCTGTTTGTTAATAAATAATAGGATAAAGGAGTGAGGCGATGATTGATGCACGCCAAAATGACGCAAAACCGACGATTTTAAACTCTTCTCTATACGGGCAGATTATAAGAGTTGGTGCATCGGTTGGGTGGGGTTGAAAAGAATGTTAGGCATACTCTAAATATTCGCTGTGATGCGGCCGCTTATCCACGTTTCTGGCAAGTCTGCTTAGACCGATGTTTCAATCGGCAAAATGAGTGTGAACGTTGTCCCTTGGCCAAGCTTTGACAACAAGGTCAGTTCTCCGTTCATCAATTTGGCAAACTGCTTGCAAATAGCAAGCCCAAGGCCAACACCATCATAGTCCCGATTGTACTCATTGTTAACTTGCTGAAACGGCTCAAAAATTTTAGTTTGTGCTTCTTCAGAAATGCCGATTCCATTATCAGAAACGGCAAAAGAAATATGTGAATCATCTTCACTGATCACTAGCTGAATTTTACCGTTGTGAGTAAATTTATTCGCATTGCCTAAAAGGTTAATCAAGATCTGCAATAGCTTCTGCCGATCTGTGGAGATTTTTCTAGAGCTTCCATGTAGCTTGCTCTCAAAATGATTCCCCTTCGTTTGAACCTGCGGCGAAATGATAATCGTTAATTCATTGATGAGGCTTTCTAGGTCAAATTCAGACCGATTTATTTCGGCGACGTCTGCTTCAATCCGAGAAACCTCAAGAATTGAATTGATGATGCCGAGTAAGTTTTTGGCCGACAATTCAATTTTCCCGGCGTCTTCAAAAATGTCTCCCTGACTCACTTCCCCGATCATTTCGCTGTAGCCAATGATCGCGTTCAAGGGGGTCCGAAGCTCGTGACTCATATTGGCTAAGAAGGTTGATTTCGCTTGATTCGCATATTCCGCTTTTGTTTGGGCCTTCAGGGCATCTTCTTTTGCCTTAATCAAACGTTGATTGGCCAATAGTGAGGCCCGTGCTGTTATTTGAAGCACCAAAATTAATATGACGATGGATACAGCAATAATGGTGAAAGTAAATTGAACACTTAATTCAATCGATTGGTTGGCATAGTATTGGTTGCTATCGAGCAGATAAACTAAAAATATCCAAGCGATCATGATCAAGCCCAGTATCGCCATTAACCTTGGTCTATCACGAAACAAGACCCCAATCATAACGAGAAGGGGATAAACGATGTAAAAGGCTAGGTTGCCTACGCCCATGAAGAATGTGATTCTGACCATGATGATCAAGAAGGCTGAAACAGTGATGACTCGAAATGCGGCTTGATTGTTTCCTTTTTTGCGAAGAATGACGCCGATTGAAATGGCGATCAGCACAGTCGCAATGGTAAGCGACCCTCCCCAGTTTTGATCTTTGAGGGAAATATATAGAGCATAGGCGCAAGAGACATTGACTAAAACCGGAGCGAAGTTTAAAAATCGGTTTAGCAGGTTAGTGAATGAATCTTCATCCCAACGTTCAGTTTTAGGCTGCACTTTTTTCATCAGATATGATTTTAAATGCAGAAGCAGTCCTGAGCGTAGGTTCAAAAGGTCCTGGTTGAAAGGTTTATAGTAGTTAATCTGTGCAGTTTTTGGGCCAAAATGCCGGTCCACATGCGGTTTTTACCTCTTTGAAAGATACTCCGTGTTATGGATGGCCCGTTGATCATCTGCGGTTTGCTCATCTTGTTTTATGAAACAACTTCCTCCTAAATTGCTTTACTCACTTGCTGGGGTTTTGCTGATCTTCTTGATCATGTGTGGCTTAAGCATGGTCCTTTTTGTGGTGGGTGGCCCGAATGAGGATTATCCGCATGGCACTGTGGTAGAAGGGGTTGGCAAGTGTGGCACGGCCGAATGGGTACAGCGAGGGCGCAGTTTACGCCGAGAGGCGTACCGCTGTGTGTTGACAGAGGATAAGCCTGGGGAGGTCTGGGTTTGGTATTTGAGTAAAGGGTATTCGCCGCGTAACGGGGGGATTGTTTGGGACGAACGTAGCGATCGAGTTGTTACCGTTTTTCGGTTAGAGCGTATTTATCCGTTGGAACAAAAAGATGGCACCGTTATGGTTCGCATTTACGAAGATACGACGTTTCGTGCACCGGCCAGGCTTGTAAACCGATCTCCCTAATGGTCGAGTTCAACCTGATTGTCGGCCGAGCCAGTCACCGTGAGGCGGATGCCGTTTTCTGGCCGATAAACCCCCACCACCAAGGGTAGGTCGCCTATATTTTGATCAATCACAAAGCGATCAATCACATATTCACCCGGCAGCCAGCGGCTTGTCGGCCGTGCGTTGGAAGCCAACATCGGCCGGTCTGCTTGCCACAAACAGCAGGTGCCGTCCCCGTTTTGCAAATGGACAAAGGTGACAAAATCAGCTGAGCTTTTCCCGATATTTTGCCAGACTAACTCTAGCTCTCCAGTTGTTTTGTTCAGCGAATGACCCACAAGCAAAAGCTCATCCCCGAAGAGTTGCCCAGATGATTGCTGGACGGCTGGTGCTTGTAGGATGAGATCGAGCGGTTCGATTGTTAAACTGGTGCTGAACAGCTCAATGGTTGGGCCGCCTTCGCCCAACGTCAGCACACGGAGTTCCCACTGGCCAGGAGGGGTGTCGGCCGGAATGCGCACCTTGTGCCAATCAATGATTGCTACTGGAGGTACCCATTGATCAAACGGGTAGCGATTACCGGCCGGATCGACATTCTCAATTTCGATGATCGTTTCATTTTGCACCAGCTGCGTGATTAAGCGCCGTTTGTCTAGCTTGCGCTCTGCCTGCCACCATAGCGCAAAGTCAAGCTGGTCCCCTTGAAAATAGGTGCGCTGATCGCTGATCTGCACCCCTTGCAATATGAGCCATTCGCCTACAGCCACTCGTATAAAATCGGATGGAAATCTTTCGAGTGTGGCCGAGCCCCCTGGTAAGACGGCCACGTTGGATATGAGTTGGGCTGACCCTGCGAACTGGCCGTTTTCATCGAAGCGGGTCACTTCTTGCCCGGTATCCCCATCAAACCAGCCCAAACGGATTGTGTAGTCGTCTGTTGGCGGGATGCCGGCCGGTAACGGCAGTTCAAACTGCTGAACAAACAGGTCGCCCGCTTGCCAATCGCTGGGGGAGTAACCTGGCTGTTCCAGCTGCTGCCAGCGGTTGCCCAAATGATCTTCTAAATGGACAAATGGAATCATGTTGAAACCGGGATTGCCTAAGACTCGATTATAGGAACGTATGATCAACGATTGTCCGGCCGCACTTGGCTCGATGTCGTAGCCGGTTAGCTCTAGGGCGAAACCAAAGTTGCCATAGGCGGCCTGCTGTGGGGTTGGAAAATCACCCTGTGGGGCGAAGGTTGAAAAAGTGGGAATTTGATTGTCGTTTTGGAATGTTTCTCTTTCACCCGGTAGGTTGGCCAGCCAAACGGGCTCTGGGCTAGATGCGGGAAAAACGATGAACGGGCGTTCTCCAGCCGGATAGACCAGGACGCGGCTTTCAGGAATAAGGGGCAACTGGTCGTACCCATCCGCCAAAAACGCAAGCGTCGGGTGAGGGACAAAGCGGGTTGATACAAACACCGGCCGGTCAGTGTTTAGCTCGTTTAAGTAGGTGGCAACTGCTTGAACGTCACCCTCCGTCTCATAAAAAGCGGCTTCGCTGGGCCCCCAAACCCTAAAGTAATTTATCGCGTCTGCGAAGACGTTGATTGTAAAAAGGAATAAAACAATGGCTGCAAACGTCACTTGGGGCTGTTTTTTTTGTTTGGCAGCGATGGTGACCAAATCAACCAACCAGCCAAGACCAAGTGCGATCCAAAAGACGAAAAATGGGTAGATGCCGATTGCTCTCAGGTTGCTAGGCACAATCTCGCTTGTGGCTAAGGCGGATGGTAGAAGCATGACCAGCGGGGCGACAAAGAGAATGAGCCGGCCGAGCGATTTTTCGTTTGGCACCTTTTCCCCTTCGCGCCAGAGCAGACGAACCCCGTTAAAAGCGAGAATCACAAACAGTAGCGGATAGATCGGTTGGCCGGGGATATTAAAGCGAATATAGGGATCGCCACTCAAAAAGAGCATCGAAGCGGCCCGTAGTAACCCTTGGCCGTACGTGATACCGGCCGTGGTGTCACCGACTTGCTCGATGCGTACCCAAAAAGCTTCTGGATGGGTGTAGAACCAAGTGAGCAGCGGTGCCAGCGCGAGGACCGCCATCGCCAAACTAAGGAGCGCGTGTTTGAGAAATGTGCTGATTGGCTCGCTGCCCGGCCGAATGCGAACCCAACGGACAAAATGAATGGCCAAAGGTAGCCCCAAAGCGATGGGGAACAGCCTGGCGGCGAGATAGGTGTGGGCGGTTAGCCCCAAACACAGACCGGCCGCGCCAAATAATTTCCAAGACGATTCCCCTTTGCGCAGATGGCGCATCCCTTCTATTAAGAAGAGCACGGTCAGTCCTTGCATCAATGGTTGGCTGATCGCCCTGAATCCTAAACGGCTAAACAGCAGGTGGGAAAAGTTGAAAGTCAGCAAAAAAGCAGCGATGAGGGCGTCCCGTTTGCTCCCTAAAATGGCGACCCCCAAACGATAGGTGACTGCAACCGTGATAAGCCCCATAAAGGCGGCCGTGAGCCTTAAGGCAAACACACTGGCCCCGATGCGGTTCATGATTAAGCCCGCCGCATAGAAAAATAGGGTTTCTTTGCCGGTATAGCTTGAAATAAAGACCGGCCGATATCCGTCAAATGCGATTTCGCTCGATAAAATCGCATTGGCCGCCTCATCAAAGTGCAAACCGGCCGGGAATTGCTCTAACTGCCAGCTGCGCAAAGCAAATGCGATCAGCAATAGGGCAGCTAAAAAGAGTTGGGTTTGCCTTTTTGATAATTGTGCCGTCATGGGGTGAAGTTTATCAGCCAATATGGGGGGTGTGCGAAAATTGACATTTTTGGTTGATTCCAGCACGTTTGTAGGCTGTTGGTTACTCTGTGAGCGTGGTACTGGGACACAGGGGCTACCTCTGGGACTTTCGTATACATGAGCGGTGAAATAATTCACAAGCGTAGGTTTTGCGTAGGCTGTACGTATTTTAGCCGTACAGATAAGTAGGGAAACCTACCGTATACTTTCATTATTAATTCTTCTTCCCTCGAATCAGGGTTACAGATTCAAGTAAACAATCTTCTTCTCCTCCTTTAATGAGACCCGATCGAACTGATCGGGTCTTGTTATTTCTGGGGGGTGTGTCGATTTTAAGCAGATGATTTAGAAGGAGGGGGCGAGATCGGGAGCGGACCATACAGATAGCCCCATAAAAGTAGAGAGCCAAACGCCACAATACCGATTGTAATCCAATAAAATGAACTATAGCTGGTCCAGCCGATCAGGTAGCCACCGACGACGGCCATCGTTGCAAACGCACCGCCGATAATTAGCTCTTGCAAACCGGAGACAAACGGCTGCTGCTCGGCCGGGGTACGGTTTAGGACGTAGACGGTAAATACCCCAAAGCGTAAGGGGCCAAACGCGGCCGTGATCCCATGCCCCAAGCCGACTAGCCACCAAACCGGCATTGTCATCGGGATGAGGGTAAGAATAAGAATGCCGCTGACGAGCAGCATGGCGTTTTTCGCCCCAAACCGTTTTAGCACAAATGGGACCAGCAGCCCGCCGGGGATGGCCAAAAGATGGCCCAAGGCTGAAAAATTGCCGATCATCGTTGTTGAGAGTCCCAAGCCATCATCTAGATAGACGTTGTAAAACAGGCTGTTGGCACTGACCCCCATCTTTATAAGATACCGGCATAAGCTAATGATGATGAGCCATACCCAGAATGCGCGGCCTAATGGGATAATTGAATGGTCTTCGTCAGGTTCTGTGTTTACATCTGGATCGTTTTCTTCGGTGATGGCTTGCTCGCGTAACGAGACATGGGCATCGGCCGTACGCATCATCCACGCCGCGATTAATAACGAACATGCGCCTAAAATGAGGGTGTAGCGAATTGGAGCCGGACTGTCTTCTGAAAGACCAAATGTGGTGACAAAAAGGATGGGAATGAATCCGGCCGCTAAACTGCCCACAAACCCGGCTAACGCCAAAATGGAGCTTTGCACCCCAAAAACGCTATTGTGGGCATCGCCCATCGTGTTTTTCATGATGTAGGGCGGGTTGTTGACAAAAAACAGGGCCAATCCGATATGCAGAACGACACTCCCGGCCGTGGGTGCAAATGCTGGGCCGAAGCTGCCTGACGTAAGAACTTCCCCTAATGGAATAAATAAGAATCCTACGAACATCAAAAAGAGCCCGAGCATAATCGCGTGGCGCAGTCCGATCCGTTTGCCAACTTCACCAGACGGCAGGCAAACGAGCGTAAAGACGATCAGCCCAACGGAGTTGATGGAGCCGATCGCGGCCGGACCGAAACCCAAACGCAATAAATACAGGTTGAATAAAACGGGCAAAATACCCCCTTCAACCACAAAGCCCATAATCGCTTGGGTCCATAGCAGCAAACGAATGTTCCGGTTAAATTGCTTGAAAACGGCCCATTCGCTTTTGGTATAGTTTTTGATTCCGTTGATGATTCTCATAAGTGAGCATAAAAAACAGACACCCGGCCGATCAAAAAATAGAAATCGGCCGGGTGTCTGTTTAAATGTTGGGTTTGAAATAGCTACTGTGAGTCTGATTATCTCTTATGGTTCATTTGGGGCAAACCATTCGACCTTATTTTTACCCAGCAGTTGATTGACATCATTAACATGGTGCATGTTGTGGTAAGCGGTAAATAGCAATATCTCACGAATTGTCATCAACCCGATTAAAGGATGTGGCACTTGGTAAAAGTCTAGATCTGCTTCAGACCAGCCTGCAAACCCGTCTGTTAGCTGGTTGGCTTTCTTGTCCCATTTGGCTAAGATTTTTTCGCGCTCGGCCGCTGATTTTTCTGCAACTTGGGGTTCGTATTGGGCCGAGGCGATCGCTAGCCCTTTTTCAAAGAACGTCATATAGGTTTCCCGCACTTGGGAAAAGCTGCGGGACTGATGTTTCGCTTTGCCAAAGCGCATGCGCAGGGCGGTTTTGGGTAAGCTCATGGCTAACACAATCGGGCTGACCGATTTAATTAAATGGACGAGATTATCGGCCGGGGTCCAGATATCTTCAGGGGCGCTAAAAAATCGGTCTGGCGAGATTGCTCGAAAAAATGTCAGTACTTCGCTGGTTTCAGCGGCTAAGGCACTGTGGATATCATCTTTTGAAAAAGGATTGACTAAGTTTAGAGTCATCATATTGCACGATAAACTAGAAAAGTTGTAATTGTTCAGCACCTTTCAAAATGTCGGGAAAATCGTAGGGGTGAAAGAAGCGGCGGCAAATTTATGCGATCCTTATAACGTTTAATCCCGATTCTTACACCCCTGCTAAATAATTACGAAAAGTTTTTAAAACTTTTCTAGCTTGTTTAAGAGGGGATTGATTCGGTTGGTGATTTTTGCAGAAAAAGGATTAAAAGGTAGCCGCCAACAATTAAATCAAACGAGAAGCAGGCGAACATGTACCATTCTGGGGCGACATGAAAGCCGGGGCCGATATAGTGGACAAACAGATCCCACGGCATATGCAGCAGCCAGCCGACAGCGATCCATATGGGTGATTTTCGTAAGCCGAGCCACGCCATCGCCCCATAAAGCGGGATGCCCAACGCTTCGATTAGCACCCACTGGGGGCCACCCCAAGCGAGTGCAAACCCGACATAGATTAAAGCGGCAACGACGAGGCCGATGGCCATGCTGATTTTGAAATCAAGGAATTTAGCCCTATGCCCGACGGCGATAAATAGAGCGGCTAAAACTGCTCCCAAGAGTAACCAAGCAAGATAAAGCATCATAGATTTTCCAAAAGCTCCCCATCGGCCGGAATGATTACCCGGCCGCTGACACCGGCATCTTCAGCCGCTTGGCGTAAGTCTGCACGAGACGTTGTGCAATGGTCTAATGACTCGATGTGGGTCGCCACAACTTTTCCATTTGGCATCAACTTGACGATACGGATCGTTTGCTCCGCATTCAAAATGATCAACCCTTCAGGGCCACCAAATTGGGCACCGCCTGAGTTGGTGATGGCGATATCCGGTTGATAGGTGGCGATAATGTTTTCAACCTCGGGATAAAAGATCGTGTCGCTGGTTAAATAAACGGTCGGTTCGTTTTCGGCACGGAAAATAAAGCCGGAAACCGGTCCCATCCGTTTGGCCCAATCCTCGTAGCCGTGCTGGGCCGGGACGGGAATAATTTCGATGTTGTTCCACCGGCTTGGGCCGTCGGCCGGTTGAACGTTGAGGAAGCCCATTTCTTTAATCGGGTCAACCGTGTGTGGCTCGGCCAACAGAGGTGTATGTTTGGGGATGATCTCTTGAGCAACCGCATCAAAATGATCTGGGTGCAGGTGGGTGACAATCACGCCGTCGATCTCAGCAATGACATCTTCGGCCGGGATCGGCATGTCTACAGTTGGGTTTTCTTCAATGCCTGCGAACGAGCGAAATTGATGTTTAGGTCCTAACATGGGGTCAATCAATAGTTTTGATCCTGCGTAATCAAGGATCAGCGTTGCGTTTCTAATCAGTTGAAGTTTCATAAGTTGGATTGTAGCTATTGACAGCGAAGGCCAAAAGTGTCATTATCGGCAATTGAATGGCAAAAACTGACATATGACTTATCACG
>JAHDEB010000068.1:3995-28067 GCA_020629055.1 Chloroflexota bacterium | reverse complement strand
TGCATAACCTAAGTTTCATTTAAGCGCTTCGATCCCTGTCAGCGTCAGCATGACTGGGATCTTATACTCAAACAAGTTGATTTCACTTGAAATCCCGGTCATTTGGGTCCCGTTTTGACCAGAATCAAGCCCGTTTGCCAAAATGACAGGGATTTGCCCCGCTTGACATTTAATACGGTATCTGAGGTTACATACATCTGCAGAATAATTTAGCAATAGGATTTTCGCTCCCTGAGCCTATCGAAGGGATTAATCCGCCTGCTCCGAAAGCTCCGAAAACCGGGAGAGAGGGTACCAAACCAAATTGGAGCATCGATGCATAATATCCTGAACGATCACAAAGCCCCCTCCCGAAACAGTCCAGAACCGTTTCAATCATCCTATCAAGATCGGCTTATTTTCATCAATCTTTTCTAGAAAAGACGGTTTATTCACACAAGTACCTGTGGAAGCAGAGGAATTCAAGTTTTTTTCAGGTACTATCTTAGGATAAAGCAGTACTGACAGCCGCACTCGGCTGGTTGGGCCCCAATACTGCTAAACAACCACCCAAAACAAAATCAAACAATCTCTACTAAATTGGAGTTAATCATGACATTACAAAAAGGCGAAATGGTTCATAATCGATACCGTATTTTGCACCGCATGGGGGATACAAACTACAGGGCGATGGATATGTCGCTGCGGCAGGCATGCATTGTGAAAGAGTTTACCGGTACAACAAGCGAACGTATTACACAATTAGCGAGCGTCCAACACCCACGACTCCCCCGAATTATCGATTTGGTGGGCAATGGTGATCAATCGCTGCTGGTAATGGATTTGATTGAAGGGGCCAATTTGCCTGAGCGGATGTTTGAGACGGATGATCCGACCCCAGATGAGCAAATTTGGGCATGGCTCGAACAGCTGGTTGAAATTTTAGTCTACCTGCATGGGCAAAACCCACCTGTAACCCATGGCAATATTTCGTTAGATACAGTAACAATTCGGCCGAATGGCGAAGCGGCGCTGACTGATTTTGCGACCCATGAGAAAGAGCCATCGGTAGATGTGCATGCATTAGGATACATTCTGGGGTATTTGGTCACAGACACTCATCCGCCGCAAACAGATCAGCAATTACTAGAAAAATTAGCCCCTTTACCCGGCCGATTGTCTCAGCTCGCACAAGAACTGCTTAAGGGGAGCGTCACCAAAGCTGAAAATGTCCTAGCACGTAAAAACGAAACTCCTGATTCTCCTGAAACGACATATTTGGCTGGGGCTTTGGGTAGCCCCGCCCCAGATGAAACGCCTGCTGTACCACAAGCGAGCGAACCGGTGATGCCGTGGGACAAACCGGCCGAGGATAATCCTCAGGCTGGCCCTGGAACGATTGTGTGGGGGGAACGGGTCGCTGACGACCAACGGACTGCAGATGACCAAAAGAACGTAGATGACAATTTCAAACAACCGATCGAGTTTCGTCGTCCACAACAGCCACCGCCGGTCATAGATTCAACCGAGACGATACCGGAGCCACCGCCTACGCAGATGGTTGGCTCACACCTTACCCAAGCCTCGCCGATTCGCGAGGTGCCAAAGTTTCAGCCGATTCGAGAAGCTGCGGCGACATCAGCTCGACCATCCGCTAGCCAACCGGCCGCGCCTTCGGCCCCAAAAGCAGAGAAAAAGTCAAAAGGGTTTAATTGGTTGTGGATTGTTGTAGGCATCATGGCCGGTATTATTTTGCTGTGTTTGGGTGCTGTCGGCTTTGTTGCCTTGAATTGGGACGAGATTGTGGCGGAGGTGACACCAGCCTTTAGTGAGGTCGATATCGATCCGGAAAAAGAGGTCGTTGAAGCGGCAACTGCCATCCCTGAAATTAACCAGCCGGCCGACACAGATGAAGCTGAAAATGCCCCGGCTTTTGAAGATATTGAAGAAGCAACTGCAACGCCACTGCCTGCGCCAACTGAAGCTCCTGCAGAAGCCCCAGCAGAAGATATCAATTTACCAGAGGAAGACCCGACCGAAGTGCCGGAAGAACAGGTGAATGCACCGGTAGAAGAGAATTTAGAGGCGAATAGTGAAGAAAATGAACCTGCTTCCGGTTCGGCGGGGGACAATGGTGGATCGATACAAGGGGACGTCTATCGCAATGACGAACTCGGGTATCTTTTTGTGATACCTGAAGATTTTGTTGTTTTAAGCGAAGGAAATGGCGCCGTCACAATGGGGCGAAATATCGCTGGTGCGGATGAATCGATTTTAATGCGTGTATTTCCACTTGCAGAGAATAGCTCCGCAGAGCAATTGATGAGTGAAATAGAGGCACAAGTTCCTGATACTGAAGGGATAATGTACGGTCGACAACCGGCCGAATTTGATGAGCTTTCAGGCCTGTATCAGCTCAGCTCGATTTTCCCGACCGAAGAAAGCCCAAACAACTTGATTAGTGAGATTTACACCTTACAAAACGAGGAAGCATCGATCTTGGTGATTGGCACGATGACCGCAGAAGCAGAGGTTTCGGCAGTTATATTTGATATTTTGCCTTCGTTCTTAACCGATCTAGAAATCTTTGTTGGTACTGCATACGGCTCAGAGTGAGACAAAACGAATAACAGTTGAGGCAAGAACGGCTCAAACCCAGGCTACAGTTTAAGTAATTGTTGCATTTGAGTCGTTTTTGCCCCATCGCCTACGCGGCAAATAAAAATCGGCCTATCGATGGTCCCCTGGACAGCACAACAAGCAAAAGGAAAAAAGGAATGGGTGGAAAAACTGCGGAAAATGTAGTTTTCCCCTGTCTTCTCTTAAGATTATTATGACTATACATGTACATTTAATTGTCAAAGAAAAAGGGAAACGGCCGGTAACACATGAAATTGTTGATGGGACGGTCTTGGGGCGCGAAAAAGGGTGTCACATTCAAATTAGCCAGCCGTTTTTATCTCGCAGGCATTTGCAATTTTTCGTGCGTGGCGGCCGGGTCGCGGTTATGGATATGGGCAGCACCAATGGTGCCACGCTAAACGGCAATCGGCTGACCGCCAATGTTCCCGATGAAATTAAAGATGATGATGCACTGATTATTGGCGATGTTGATGGCAACACCTTAATCATGTCGTTGCAAATCACCAAAGATGGGGTGGCCCAGGGAAAAGAGAGCACTGAAGCGATTGAGGCAGCGGTGCAAAGTTATACCCGCATGGTTGCTGAAATTGAGCTTTCTGCCGTGGCGGATGGTACCGTCATCGCCGGCCGAGAGGCGGAATGCGACCTCCACTTGCCTCACCCGGCCGTATCACGCGAGCATGCGAAAATCTTTAAAAACAGTGAAGGTCGTTTTGCGATCGAAGATATGAACAGCGCCAACGGAACCTTTCTAAACGGACGACTGGTCGAGGGGACGCAACTGCTCGAACAGGAAGATGAAGTACAGATCGGCCCGTTTAAACTGCTCTTTCAAGATGGTCGCCTGATCGAATATTCACCCGAAGGAAACTATCGGCTAGATGCGATCGATTTAGACCGGGTTGTCAATATTGGTGGTGGAGAAACCAAATCGATCTTGACCGATGTGAGCTTGTCGATTTTGCCCCGCGAGTTTGTCGCCCTTGTGGGTGGATCGGGCGCGGGTAAGAGCACATTGATCAAAGCGCTTAGCGGATTTTCACCGGCCGATGGCAATGTGTTGGTGAATGGTGACAATCTTTATGACAATTTTGGAGCCTATCGAACGATTTTAGGTTATGTGCCCCAAGATGATATTTTGCACGACTTGTTAACTGTTGAAGAGGCGTTGACTTACACAGGGCAATTGCAGCTTGAAGAGGCTGAGGATGATGAGATTAGTGCAAAAATCGACCAGGTGCTTGAACAGGTCGAAATGTCTGACCATCGGAACACCTTGGTTAAAAAACTGAGCGGTGGTCAACGCAAACGGGTCAGCATTGCGGCCGAGCTGCTCAGCGATCCGGGGCTTTTCTTTCTCGATGAACCGACATCTGGGCTTGACCCCGGTTTAGAAAAAAAGATGATGCGCACCCTTCGCGGCTTGGCCGATGAGGGTCAAACGGTCATCTTAATTACACACGCGACGGTCAACATCACTGAATGTACCCATGTCGCTTTTTTGGCTGACGGCCGTTTGGTTTATTTTGGCCCTCCGGCCGAAGCAACTGAGTTTTTCGGCACCGAAGACTTTGCAGATATTTATACCAGTCTGTCAGCACCCGCCTCGCAGGTTCCGTTTCCAGAACATTGGCACGAAATCAGCAATCAAATTATCCAAGAGTTCCCAGATTTTACGGCCGCCCAAGTATGGGAGCAGATCTATCGCTATTCTGCCCAATATCGGCAATATGTCGCGGGCCGTTTGGCCCAAGTCGAATTTAACCGTAAAGAGCGTAAGCACAAAGTTCAGCGTGGTACGGTTCAAGCCTCGTTTTGGGATCAGTTTCAGGTGTTAACCGGCCGGTATGTTTCACTTATTCGGCGCGATCGGCTTAGCCTGATTATTTTGGTGGCTGTGATGCCGATTATCGGGCTGTTGCTGTTGTTGATGGCCAATCAACATGACCTAGTTGGGGAGAGCCCAGAGATTATTCGTGAGCTGATTCAAGATAGCATCGGCGAGCAATGGTTGGCCGGTGACCCTAACGACAAGGAAGCGAGTTTCCAACACGTCTACCAAATCGCCAGCGATGCGGAACGCATTATCTTTATGCTTTCGCTGGCGGCCGGCTTGCTTGGGCTTTTTGCTGGGGCGTTTGAGATTGTAAAAGAGTCGGCCATTTATCGACGCGAGCGACTAGTAAATCTAAAAATCGCTCCGTATCTCTCTTCTAAAATCATTGTCCTTTTCGCTTTTGCCTTGTTGCAATGTTTGCTTTTGCTCGGTGTGCTGGCGATCAAGGTCGATTATCCGTCGGCCGGGGTGTTTATGCCTGCGTTCGCAGAAATGTATTTAACCTTGGCGTTGGCCACGCTCGCCAGCCTGTGTTTAGGATTGTTTATTTCATCTTTGGTACGCAGCGCCAACACGGTGATTTACGCCATTCTCGTTATTGTCTTTCTCCAAATTATTTTCTCCGGAGCGATCTTTAAACTACCGGTCGTGGGAGAGGTGTTCTCATGGGCAACCACCACTCGCTGGACGTTAGAGGCACTGGGGAGCACCATCGATTTAGAAGGGCTAGCTGCACGTGGTGGCGGCTGTTTAGAGTCGAGCAATGAAATGTTACAGGCGCTGCCTTCGAAGTCAGATTCATACTGTGTCGATGGGCAACTGTCTATCGATGCCGACTATGAATTTAACTTGAACTATGCCCATACGGCACAGAATTTACTTGTTCGTTGGGGGGTCTTAACCGGCTTTTCCATCTTGTATATGGGGCTTACTTTCTTTATGCAAAGACGTAAAGACGAAATTTAATTGACTTTTTCGGAGGGAAAAATGAACCGAAGTTTTATCAATCGATTTTATCCAATGCTGCTTTGCTGCATGCTTTTATTGCTTGCAGCGTGCTCTGGTCGTGATGAAGAGCCTGAGACGCCAAACGAACCGGAAACGGCCGAGTCTGGAGATGATTTTGCCGCGCCGATTAACGATGACTTAGACATCGATACGACTGGGCCAAAGATCGGCGAAGATGTCGACCCCGCGGCCGGAGGGCGCAGTGGCCAGATTGAAGTCACCCCAGAAATTGTGGGTGACCTCAAGAAAACAGATCTTAAAGTTGGCGATCTGTTCGCATCTGCCAAATCATTAGAAGAGCTGGTTGCTCAGTATCCTGAATTGGCGGAGTTGATGACAAACTTAGATCTAAGTGACCGTGACAATTTATCGGCCGTTTACGAGCAAATGCTCATCCTTTACAAAGAGGAAGGGCTTTTAGGGATGCAAACATTCCTCGATGAATCTGGCTTTATGGCCGCCATGGGGATGGATGCATCGTACATCGACTTTGTGTTGGCGTATGAAAATGAAGGCTGGGATGGTGCAGAGGATCTGGCTCGCCGTCGTCGTTTGATCAACCAAAACGATGAGCTTCGGATGATTTTGGTGCTCGATACCGCCAGCAGCCCAGACGCAGAATCTGGCGCTGAGGCGTTGGGTGCAACTGTGTTGTACACGACCGATTTCGAGATTGAGATCGGTGTGCCTTTAGAAATGCTGCGTGACGCTGAAAACTCTGAAGAAGCGCTAGCCCGTTTGGTCGCCTTAACCAAATTGCCTAACGTCGCCCGGGTTCGGGTGCCGCGTTCTGGTGTGACCAACCAGCGTATTCTTGAAGGTGAAGGGCCTGATGCAACATCCGCACTCGAAGTACATGACTCTGGAATTACAGGGGATGGCATTAAGGTCGGCATTATCGATCCGGGTGGTTTTTATGCATTTCAAGATTTGCTTGGCACCCGTTTGCCTGATTCATCTCAAGTGTTTGTTATGCCAGGGCAGGATGCTGATTATTTAAATGATCGTACCGGTCCCCATGGCACCGCTTGCGCAGAGATCGTTCACGAAATGGCCCCTGACGCCACGATTTACATCGCGCAAGCTCAGTCTGGCCCAGAGCTGGCTGCCGCAGCACAATGGATGGTCGATGAAGGGGTTGATATCATCAACTATTCGGCCGGAAACATTTACATGCCCCCCAATAACTCAACGCCAGCAAGCGAACTGGTTACTCTCGTCAACAATGAAGACGTTCTTTGGGTCAACTCATCGGGTAACTTCGCCGAATCACATTTGATTATGGAATTTACCGATGAAGATGGGAACGGCGTGCATGAATTCCCCAACGGTGATGAATATTTCGCAATCGCTCCATTTGAAGGCGTTCCAGATTTCGCCTTAGGGATGTCTTGGGACGATGCTTGGGGGCGTGCGGAAAACGACTTTGACTTCTTTTTATTGAAGCTAAATGATGCGGGTGATGACCTAGAGCTGGTTGATAGTAGCCGTGAATTACAGGACGGTGCCCGGGGGAGTTTTCCTGTTGAAGGTATCGAAAACTATTCTGATGAAGAACTTTATTATCTTGCGATCGTCAGTGACGGTGCGACGGCCGGAACCACCATTAACTTGATTGGGTACAACTTGGAGTTTCAGTTTAGCATGCCGGAATATAGCGTAACGGTTCCTGGTGACAGCCCGGATGCACTGACCGTTGGGGCAACCTTTTGGAGCGACGATGCACTAGAACCTTATAGCTCTCAAGGTCCAACGATGGACAATCGAGACAAACCGGAAATATCAGCTCCGGCCGGTGTGAGCAGCACGGTTTACGGTGGACCGTTCTACGGAACTTCCGCATCGGCCCCACACGTTGCTGGTGCCGCTGCATTGGCTTTGCAAGCGAACCCAGAGATGGGGGCGTTTGAACTGCGCAACTATTTGATTACCACATCAAAAGATCTAGGGCCAAGTGGTTTTGATCTTGGATTTGGCCACGGCCGGTTAGATTTAAACCAGCTGGCTGAAAATGGCTCGGCGCCACCACCTCCGCCAGAAAATACAGAATCTGGTGATAGCGTCGGTACGGTGCCGATTGAAGTCTTTTACGCTTACGATGTGCATAATATCGAGCAAAACGGCCAAACCGGTATGGTGGTTGAAACCAGCTTGATCGTCTCACAATCTGATGTCTTTGATGGCACGACCGGCAGTGTGCAAGTTCAATTTACGGACGATGCGGGCAGCCCGATGAATACCCTCGAAGCGGGATGGACTGTACGAGCGGGTGAAGCATTTCTGCCGTTAGTCGAGCAGTTTATCGCCTATGACGACTTTAATCTGACCAATGGCTATCACGATTTGCAATACACCGTTTCAGTGTTAGACGATAGCGGCAACTTGTTAAGCCAAGTTGATCCAGTTGACTTCTTCATTGAAATCTCCGGTGAAGAATCAACGACAAATGGCTCGGTTAGCATTTACGATGTTGAGGTTGTGCAAAATGTGACATCCCAAGGTGAAGACGGCATCGGTATTAAGATGATGGTAGACATTGTCGGCCGGAACGGGATGGAAACGCAGATCATCGGATTCTTTTTCCAAGATACGAGTAGCGAACCACCGTTGAAAGATTTCAATGATCGATACACAACCCCGGCCGGAACGGTTGCCACTTGGGCCACCGTCACCCCAAGCTCTGATAACGAAACCCGCGAGGTGCGGATGTTTATCCCCAACAGTGAAATGCACTTAGCAAAAGATGCCCGATATGCACTTAAAGTCGCATTTCTCGCGCTGGGTGAACCAGATTGGGAGACAGAACTCGGGGCAGCCGATTGGGTCCGTTTCCGAGTCGATACCGGCACTTGGTAGATTCTTGTTGGTCGCGGTGCGTGATGCGTAACGTCTCGATGTTACCCATCACGCACCACGCCATCCATAGCACAGCCACCCTCGCCCAAACCCTACAGTGGGTCAGCCTCTAACCCTACTTCTCGTTTCAATAGACCTCTAAACACATCATTGACATTGCTTTCTCCCTGAACAATTTTGTACACCTCTTGGGCGATCGGCATGTCGCAACCACAAAGTTCACCCATTTCAATAACAACCGGCACCGTCTTGACACCTTCGGCCACCATCGACATTTCCGCAATGATGCTTTCGAGCCTGCGCCCTTTCCCGAGTTGATACCCTACGGTGTGGTTGCGGCTTAGTGGGCTGATGCAGGTTGCAACCAAATCACCCATTCCCGCTAAGCCTGCAAAGGTGGCCGGTTTGCCTCCCAAGGCGACCCCTAAGCGGGTGAGCTCCGCTAGGCCACGGGTGATAACCATCGCACGGGTGTTTTCACCTGCACCCGCGCCATCTCCCATACCGGCCGCGATGGCGATCACGTTTTTCAAAGCGCCACCCAGTTCGCAGCCGATCACGTCATCGTTCCGATATACCCGAAAAAGACCGGTACTAAAAAGCTTTTGTAGGGGGATGGAGATATTGTCATCAACCATCGCGATGACCGAAGCAGCGGCTTGGCCTGCGATAATTTCGCGAGCTAAGTTCGGGCCTGAAAGTACCCCGGCCGGATGTCCGGGCAATATCTCTTCGATAATTTCTGTCATCCGCATGCGGCTTCCCTGCTCTAACCCCTTGGAAAGGGAGACGATAGGGACCCACGGTCGGATATGGGGGCGAGCTTGAATCAATACTTCGCGAAACTTTTGGGCCGGAATCCCCATCACAATGACATCTGCGTCTTTGACCGTTTTTTTGATGGTTTCGGCCGCCTTTAAATTTTTGTACAGCTTGGCCCCTGGCAAGTACTTTTCATTGGTGTGGTTGGTGTTTATCTCCCGAACTGTTTCGGGATTTCGCGCCCAAATTGTTGCGTCTGTATTGCGTGACACCAATGACGCCACTGTCGTTCCCCAAGATCCGCCCCCTAAAAGCCCAACTTTTAAATTGTTCATGATTCCTCAAAATAGCTGCCAGTTGTCAGCCTGCAGAAGTCGGCCGACAAGCTGATAGCGACAAACTAAAAAACTAATTCATACTTACTTTCGCCCCATTCAACTTCGCCTGTATCAACAAATCCCATACTGGTGTACAGCTTAATGGCATCACTATTTTCTGGCACCACGTGCAAATCCATCTTTGTTGCCTTCGGATGGTTCTTGATGCGGTTGATTATTAACGTTAAAGCGGCCCGGCCGTACCCCTTGCCTTGGTGTTCTTGATCGATCATAAAACGCCAAAGGCCATACTCTGCCTTTTTAAAATCTTCATACAACATCGCAAACCCAACCGGGGTGTCATCCGCATAAATCGCTCGATACCATGCTTCATCTTCGAAGCTGGCCTCTGCCATAGAAAAAGCATTGTTAGCCACAAAATTTTTCTGATTGTCTGCAACCGAAAGCTTTGCGATGGTCCTAAATGTTTCTTTAGTCACTTCACGTAAGGTTATTTTTGCTTGGGTCATAACGCATTTTACATCAGGATACAGAACTGCCCATCCTGACACATTTTCTGACTAGAGTGAGGCACTGACGTGGTTAGACCCGTCTACACTATAAACGCTCCACAAGCGGAGCTAGATGTTGACTTTGATAACTATAAAAAGGAGATAATCATGCTAACAGAATTACAAAGAGCTAAGTTTGTTAAACACTTTAATATTCGAGACACCGATGACGATGGATATGTGACCCAAGAGGATTACAGGAAATTTTCAGAAAATATCGCCAAATTACTTGAATGGGACCCAGATCACCAAAAGAGAGTTCAAATCGACGCGATTCATGCGGGTGTTTGGCAATTCTTTTGGGAGCCGGCCGATCATGATCAAGACGGCCGCGTGTCGCTAGAGGATCATTTGGCCATGATGGATATGATGATTGAACACAGCAAAGATCCCCAAGTGCTTGAACAGTCTCGCAAACACAGCGAGGTGTTATTCAATACATTCGACTTTAACGGGTCAGGGGAAATTTCTGCCAAAGAGTACAGACAGTTTTTTTCTGCGGCCGGGGTAACCACCGAATGGACCGATATGGTGTTCGAAAAGCTTGACATCAACGGAAATGGGAAAATATCATTAGATGAATTTGTGTTGCTCCATCAACAATTCTTCTCGAGCAATGACCCAGAATCCCCGGGCAACTGGTTTTATGGCCCAATCGCCTAAGTTTAAACAGATATAAAGAACGACTTGAGCAAAAAGCCCGATCCAGCGGGCTTTTTGTTTTTCCCCGATTTTATGCCCCGTGTTCAGAGTATTAATCCTGCTGGAATTGCGTGACTTTGCAAAAAGCTTGGGTAAGATACACACATGAAGAGGACTCGAAACCCGGACGAAAAGATCGAGCGAATATTGGCTGCCGCCCGAAAGATTTTGGCCGATGGTGGTTACATGACCCGCTTTAGCCTAAGCGAAGTCGCGGCTGAGGCGAAAGTGAGTAAAGGGGGATTGCTGCACCATTTCCCTAGTAAAGAGGCGCTTTTACGTGGTTTATCTGAAAACCTAATCGATCTTTTTGAAGACCGATTGGCGATTGAAATGGAGAAAGAAGCGGAAGGTGTGCCCGGCCGTTTTGCCCGTGCATATATCGCTACCGCTTTTTCTGACGAATACGGCAGCAGCCAGATTAGTCCGATATTGCTGGCGTTTAATCGCTATTCGGCCGATGGTGATCCGGTAGAATCTCGTTTTCGGGCGTTTCAAGCGCGGCTTGAGAATGATGGTTTAGACGCCACCACAGCAAATGTCGTACGCATGGCCGTAGACGGTATGCTTTATACTGAAATGATCGATGCTGAACCGATTGACCTTGAAGTGCGGGGCCGCATGATTCAAAAACTGATCGATATGACCCAGCGCAGTAGCGAATAGCGAGTGACAAACGAAAAGTGAATACAAAACCGATAATTGCAATTACAACCTATGGACCGAACGAGCGAGACCTTGCAAACGAGTATTACTCAGAATTTTATCTGACCCCCAAACAATATGTAGATGCGGTTGTGCGTGCCGGTGGTGTGCCTGTCTTGATACCGCCTACCGTCGAATCATTGGCTGCGGTCCGGGCATTGGCTGACGGTGTCATCGTTTCTGGCGGTTCAGACATTAATCCAGAGCGATATGGCGGTAACCCAAACCATCCCGCCTTAACTGTTTTTGACCCCGCGCGGGATAAAAGCGAACTAGAAATAATGACCCACCTAACCACGGGTGAGCCTTTGCCAACCTTGTGCATTTGCCGAGGGATGCAGGTGTTAAATGTGGCGATGGGGGGTAGTTTGCACGAACATGTGCCCGATATTGTCCCAACAGACATTCATCGCTCTGAAGCTGGGTTATGGGCGATGCAGCCGGTGCAAGTGGACCCTACATCTCGTTTAGCTGAAATTATGGAGGCTGAAACGGTGGTGACTACATCGGGCCATCATCAGGCGATTAACAAGTTGGGCGAGAATTTGCGCGTAACGGCAAAAGCAGCCGATGGTGTGATTGAAGCGATCGAACACACTCAACTGCCATGGATGATGGGCGTTCAGTGGCACCCAGAAGTGACTGCGGCCGAAGATCGCACCCAACAGCGGCTGTTTGACGAGCTGGTTGCCGAAGCAGCGCGCCGTAAAAACGGATAAAAAAAGAGCTTGTGGCTAACCACAAGCTCTTCGCATTTAGCTTTTTAGTTGATGGGGTTTTGCAGACGTTAGTTCATACGGCCAACCAGCAACTGTCGATGCCCATATGCCGCCCGATCTAACGGGTTAATTAATAAAGCTTTGTCATACGCCTGCATGGCTGATCGAAAACGCCCTTGCTGTTCAAACGCCTTACCCATATTAATAAAAGGAAACTCTGGAGAGTCATATCGGGTCGCATGGGTCGCTTTTTCTAACCATTCAATCGCTTCTTCCGGCCGACCCTGTGTGATTAAGTATGAACCGATATCGTTATACGGGTTGCCATACTCTGGGTCTAGCTCGATGGCCAGCTTACACTGCTCGATCGCTTCTTCGTAACGGTCTAACATGCTATAGGTCCAACCCAAAAACGTATGGGCCTCGGCCAATGGCTGTAATTCGATGGATTGGCGATAAAGTGTGATCGCTTCGCTCAGGTTTCCCCTTCGCTGTTGTTGATAAGCCCGATCAAATAATATTTTCGCCTGCTTTTTTGCTATATCTTCCATATAAGGTGGGATTGTGAGCTAAAGGTATTAGATTCAAATAAACTTGAAATGAATGTTTCCGATAGATTTATGCTACCGGCTCTTCTTTGCTGATTTTTTCTAGCCTGGCAACGGTGACACCTGCACCACCTTCTCCGTCTTTGCCTTCTTCCCAACCGACAATGCGTTTGTTCTTGCTTAATGATTTGCGTACCGCTTCACGCAAACGGCCGGTCCCTTTGCCATGAATGATGCGGACCCAAGGTACCCGAGACAAAATCGCTTGGTCTAGGTGCTTTTCCATTTTCTCAAGTCCATCATCCACCCGCATCCCGCGCAGGTCCAGTTCAATGCCGGGCGAAGATGTTTTTGGCACGCTGATCGGCTCTTCGACTGCGACCGGCCGGCCGCGGAATTCTAGCTCGCTTAGGGATGCGCGCATGTGCAATCGGCCGACCGCAACTTCAGCCGCCGTTTTGCTTAAGGTGATAATGATCCCTTTCGACTTGATCGTTTTAATAAAGACCTCGTCACCCACCCGTAATTTGCGTCGTTTTTGCCCTTTGGGCGTTTTCGGCATCACCGAATCGATCAACGGGGTTTGGGTTAAAGACGCCAGCGGCCGGTTTTCGATATCGGTCACTTCGTGGGTCAGCTTCTTGAGCATGTTTTTTGACTCAGCTTTGCCCACTTGCTTGCGCACTTTATTAATTTCAGCCCGAATCTGCTCTAGCTCCGCTTCAACATCTGCACGTGCTTGTTTGAGTACCGCTTCTCGTTCAACTTCTATCTCTTCTAATCGAGTCTGCAGTTTTTCATGGTCTCGGTCCGCTCGGCGGCGGGCCAAGCGCGCACCGGCCTCTTCAGACGCGATGCGATCACGCATATCATAAATCGAGTCGAGCAACTGTTCAGTTTCATTGTTGCCGATGCCCAAACGCCCCATTGCACCATCTAAAATCGAATTATCTAACCCGAGTCGTTTGGCGATGGCAAGGGCGTTTGATTTCCCTGGCAGCCCGATTGTCATTTCATAAGTTGGCGATAGGGTATCTAGGTCAAACAAGAGCGAAGCGTTGGTGACCCCGGGCGTTGACGTCGCATATGCCTTTAGCTCGGGATAATGGGTGGCGGTAAAAACGGTAGATCCGTGATCCCGTAGGTAATCGGTGATGGCCGATGCCAAGGCCGCACCTTCGGCCGGATCTGTACCGGATCCCAATTCATCTAGCACAATGAACGCGCGATCATCCGCATGATCTAAGATGCGAATAATATTGGTCATGTGCCCGGAAAAGGTTGAAAGACTCTGTTCAATCGATTGTTCATCACCGATATCGGCCCAAACCGATTCAAAAAAGGTGAGTCGCGCTTCGGTACATGGCAAATGCAAGCCACTCTGGGCCATCAAGACCATCAGACCGGCCGTTTTTAGGCTAACTGTTTTCCCCCCGGTATTTGGCCCGGTGATCAGAACGATAAAAATATCTTCTGGTACAGTTAAATCTGTCGGGATCACTTCAGCCGGGTCTAACAAGGGATGGCGTGACCGTTTAAACCAAATCGTTGATCCTGGATGAATATTATCAGCTGGAGTTTTGCGCCAAGGGACAAATGTCGGTTGGATGGCGTTGAGCCGCCCCGCATATTTAGCTCGAGCAAAAACAAGATCAAATTCAGCCATGCGCTCAACCACACGGACAATTGAATCCCCTTGATCAGAAATTTGGAGCGTTAATTCGGTCAAGATCCGATTAATCTCTTTTTCTTCATCTATTTTTAGCTGACGGTGATCATTATTTAGATCGACCGTTCCCATCGGTTCGACCCAAACAGTAGCACCGCTGCTGCTTTGATCATGCACAATCCCACGGACGTTCCCTTTTGATTCCGCCTTGACCGGCAACACATAGCGGCCGCCTCGTTGCGAGATGATCGGCTCTTGCAAATAAGAGCTGTGGCTGGCAAGCATCCCACGCAACCGTTCTAAAATACGGCCGTGGATAATTCGTATTTCACGACGAATTTTACCAAGCTGTGTGCTGGCACTATCCAAGACCTCCCCTCGGTCATCCATCGTTTTATTAATGGTCGATACGATGCCCGGGCACTCTTCGATAAGCTCTGCAATTTCCCACAGATCTGGATATGTTTCACGAACTTTTTCAATTTTTCGGCGCAAGGTGCGTGCCGCCGTAATGGTGTCACGAATGGATAAAAAGTCTTCGGCGAGTAACTGGTATCGCCGGCCGGCACGGTCGATTGACTCACGCACATCGCGTGAAGCTCCCAGCGTCACATCACTGCCGCTTTCCAGCAGTTGTATCGCTTCGGCTGTTTGATTTTGCCATCTTATCGCTTCTTGCTCATCAATGGCCGGTTGAACCGCCAAGGCAAGTGCGTGTCCAGCGCTAAAGCTGGTGTAAGAGGCAAGAGCTTCTAAAATTTTGCCGAACTCTAAGATGTCGGCTGACTTTTGATCCATGTTACCTTTTATCTTGGTTAATTAATTTTTTGCTCAGAAATTACCAAAAACTATCAATATATACCCGAATAGGAGTGTGAAACTTGCAGTATACCGGAAAAATTCGGTAAAATGACGTTTGGTGTTTTTTCGTTTACTTTATTAACAGGCCTACACCTGCAGGTGCATATGCTTTAAGTTCAAGTCAATACAAGCTCAAAAAGGAAAACTAAAGCAACTTACTAAAAACAATTATGAACCATTTTAAACTTCTTTCTATCCCCTTGGCGGTCGTCTTTATATTGCTTGGTGGTTTTTGGATGATGGCCCAGCCGGCCGCGGCCGACCCCGATGCCCCACTCATCGCGCCACCGGGCCCTATTTGCCGTAACGGTGCTTCGGGAAATAGCCCAGACTTTGACTTAGCTTATGCAGACACATCAGCTGGTGGTATGGAAATCGCATTCTCGGTTGAGTTTACACCACGTGTGCGCAACTTTTCTGCTAAACACGGATATGTTGAATCGATTTCAAACATCCGCTTCAAACCGAAATTTGACTCAGATGGCAATCGTATTGTTGATGAATATTGGCTAGCTGGGGCTTACACCGACTTGCCATTTTACAATGATCAACAACGGTATCCGTATTTTAGCGAACCGGAAAACGCTCCCTATCCATATAGCGAAAATACCCGATGGCCAAAAGGTCTTGGCCCTACCATTCGGGCGAACCCGGGCAATGTCTGGGTTGTTGGTAATGAAGTAGACCGTATACAAGCTCAGGACAGTTTGTTGCCTGAAACGTATGCCCGAGCCTATCACGACGCTTATTCATATATTAAAGGGATCGATCCAACCGCACAAATCGCGGTTAGTGGATTGGTTAACTTTGGCCCAGACCGTGAACAATATTTAGACAACGTTTTTGCTGCTTATCGGCGAATCTATGGATACGACATGGAAGTCGATCTGTGGAGCATGCACGTTTACAACATTTGGGGACGCCATTATGATGCGGTGAACTATGATAGCTTTGATGGCTCTTATATCGCTCTAGGATCTGACCCTGAACTCACTTGGAAAAAACCGATCCGCTATAACCCGGTCACCGGTCAAGAGCAGCATGACGGCGGGCTTTGTAAGCTAGACGATGTCATTTGTGTGAATGAACATGACGATGTTGAATTGTTTAAGAGCCAAGTGATTCGCATGCGGCAATGGATGAAAGACCATGGTTATCAAGATAAGCCGCTGATGCTGCGCGAATGGGGATTGAACCTAAACTCTGATTTTTGTGACGAGGATGGAAACCGAATTACGGCACAACGAGCGGCCGACTATCTGACTGAAACGGTCGATTGGATGAATAACCATACCGATCCATCACTCGGTTATGGTCTTGACGGAGATCGTTTGGTACAACGCTGGGCATGGTACGTCATTGACGACGCGGCCGCCGTCCAATTGCCTTATCTATCAGATATTAGCTATTTGATTACCGACTATTCGATTAACTATCCGGTGTGCGGCTCGACCGACTACCCGAGCAAGAACCCGAACGCCGGTGGAAATAATGAGTTAACCGTTGTAGGGCAAGCTTATCGTGATGCTGTAGCGGCTCAAAAGGCATCTACATCGATGACGGTTGACTTTATGGTTGAACGGGTTACCAATGGGGGTGTTGTCAAACATCCTTGGAACAATACGGTGACCACAGAAATCGGTGTACTTGTGCGTAATATCGGTAACTCCCCCACAGGGCAAACAACCACGGTTGAATTTAGAGATGCCAGTGACAACAGTCTAATCGGCACTTATGATATTCCGCCAAACTTCCAAGGTTGTACAACCGCACTGCACCATGCAACTGTAAACTGGACACACGACGCCACTGGAGATTATGACTTTAATGTTGTCGTTAACTCTGATGAAGAGGCGGGGTCAGCCAAAGGGAACAACACCGGGTCTGGTTCATCATTTGTGCGAGGCATCGGCATTTATATGCCTTTAGCGCGCAAATAGGTGCGAACGGTTTTGACCGCACTTTAGATCGCTTTTTAAAAAGGGTTGTGGCAACGCAACCCTTTTTTGTTACCTTTTTCCTGATTTTTCCGCTTTGGAGTAGAGGAATCTTGTTTGATTTGCCACACATTTAAGTGAAATAATGGAAAATGCAGAGGGTTGCTTACACCTTGATAAGAAGTGCTCGTTCTGGGTCCATAATCTTTTGCAGCTGTCTTGCAAATTCAAGGGCTTCTTGTTTTGGATGAGACCGCCTAAATTGATTTGAAGTTGGTTCTAACGATCACCCTTTTTGACAAAATCATAGACCGGTTTCGCATGAAGTTCCTTCCAAGAACCGACTGCTTAGCTCCGGCCTTTTGGGCGCTAAATTTAATTCGGTGAATCCATGCTTTGTTTTAATTTCGTCAATTTTGAAACTTAGTAGGGTTAAAACCGGTCTAATATTTCTTCGGGCTCTTTTAAAGAAAAATTTTAATTGTTTAGGACTGCATTTTTGTAGTTTCGGTTCCGTTGTCAGAACCAATTCCCCTAAACAATATTTAATGGTTGCTTCCGCCCTGTTTTGAGTGGATGGCAAGAGCGATAAATCAACGCTTTTGCCCGATATAGCAACAACCTAGAATAAATTTCGTAGGGTATAGAACTCTTGGAACTGTTTCCTATTCGCTTTTAACGACGAGACAAGTTTGGCGATATGTGATTTGTGCTTGAGAGTATTGGTCCTACGGCAGAAAAGATCAGAAAAGATCGCAAATAAAAATTGTAGACACATTGATGATTGGAGAGAAAATATGAAGCGTTCATTTTTCGTTCCGTTAATCCTGCTTTTGCTTGGTTTCGGATTAATTGGATGTCAACAAGACGAACCTGAGGAAACCTCAGTGGATCCAGATACAATTGAACTGGATACTGGTATTGGGGCGGTAACGGCTGAGGGGCGAATTGTTCCCCCGAGCTCTGTTACTTTAGCCTTTCAAACGGCTGGAACCGTTTTAGAAGTAGCGGTTGCACCTGGAGATGCGGTGAGCAAAGGGGATGTGCTGATTCGTTTAGATGATGCGGATCAACAAGTTGTAAAACAGCAAGCAGAGGTTGGGCTAACCCAGGCACAGGCCAATGTTAAAACGGCTGAAGCTGGTGTTGCTACTGCAAAAGCCGCATTGGAAGCCGCAAAAGTGGGTGTAGAGGGTGCAGAAGCACAGCTTTCTCTTTTAGAGACTGGGCCAACGGCTGAACAAATCGCTTTGGGTGAAAGTCAGGTTGGTGCTGCGCAGGCTGGTGTAAGCGCCGCGGTCGGCCAACAATCGGCCGTCATCGAAGGGCCAACGCAGGCACAAATTTTGGCAGCTGAAGCACAAATTAAAGCGGCAAAAGCGGCCGTGGTCCCTATTGAAATCACAATTTCACAAATTAATGTAGGTGCGCGCGAGGCATCGGCCGATGAACAGAATCAGCTGAACTTGCAGTTGGCGGCAGCCCGGGCAAATGTCCAAGCGGCCGAGACAAACTTACAAGAAGTGCTGGCTGGTGCTCGGTCCGCAGACCGGACAGCGGTAGCTGGTGCTGTGACTTCAGCACAGGCACAACAAGAAGCATCACAAGCACAGCTAGATCTGACATTGGCTGGCACACGTGCGGAACAGATCGCCGTGGCGCAGTCGAGTGTTTCTCAGGCGATGAACAGCGTTACCGAAGCTGAACTTTCAGTTCAACGAGCTGAAACCAGCTTGGCACAGGCACAATCGGCCGTCACAGAGGCGGAAAAAGCGATTGAAGCGGCAGATTCATTGATTGCAAAAACAGTGTTGACCGCGTCGTCTGGTGGCACAGTGGCTGATATCGTTCCAGAAGTTGGGGAAGTTATCTTGCCTGGCGTACCTGTTGCGACCCTCGCTGATTTTAGCCGCTGGCAGGTAAAAACCACTGACCTGACCGAGCTAAGCGTCGTCAATATTTCAGTAGGTGAAACGGTGGAAGTAACCATCGATGCATTTGCTGGAGAAGTTTTAACCGGCGTCATCACCGATATCGCGTCGTCTTCTCAAATTGTTTTGGGTGATGTGACGTATGAAGTCACAATCGATTTAGAAAATTCAAACGATCTCGATCTGCGCTGGGGCATGACCTCATTTGTGCGGATCGATGTTGAATAGGGAGGGACAATCATGATTAAAAAATCAACAACCACTTTATTTGTGATCGCCCTTATGGGCTTGGGGTTAATCGCATGTACCCCCACAGCAGCCCCTGTCGAAGAATCGGCCGCGTCGGTTATCGAAACGTTGGCTGGCTCGGCTCAATCTGACCTTTCTGTTTTAGCAGAAGGTGTTGTTGTGCCGGTTGAATCAAGCAACTTATCGTTTCAATCCGGAGGCGTTGTTTCTGAAATAATGGTTTCTGAAGGGGATTTGGTTGCGGCCGGTGACGTCCTTGTCCGTTTAGACGCAACTGATCTACAAATTCAACGAGACCAAGCTGCGGCTCGTTTAGCCTCTGCTCAATCAGGTTTAACCTCAGCGCAGGCGAACCTAGAGTCAGCGAAATCGGGCGTTAGCTCGGCCCAACTGCAAGTAGAAGCGGCCGAGGCCCAATTGGCACTCACGAAAGCTGGTGCTCGCCCTGAAGAGGTCGAAGCGGCCGAGAAGCAATTGGCAGCGGCTGAAGCGGGTGTGACCCAAGCGGTCGGACAGCGCAATTCAGCTGTGAATGGCATAACGACCTCACAAATTGAAGGCGCACGTGCCCAGCTAATCGCGGCCCAAGCTCAACTACTAACAGTAGAAAACGCGTACGACAACATCTTGAACACTTGTTTTGATGTTCCTGGCAAAGGGGAAGTTTGTCCGTTGTATGGACCTGTTGAAGAGCAGACACGGGCACAGCTTGAAGCGGCACGTTTGCAAGAGCAAGCCGCCTCCGCAACGGTAAGCCAGCTAGAGTCTGGTGCAACCCAAGGGCAACGAAGTGCGGCCCAAGGTGGCGTTACATTGGCCCAGGCCAATGTTGAAGTTGCTAAAGCGCAACTGGCCCTTGTGCTTGCCGGTGCAACCGATGCACAAATTACCCAAGTCGAAGTTTCTGTAAAACAGGCCAAAGCAGGAATCGATATCGCTGAAGCGGGCGTATTGCAAGCGGAAGCAGCGATCAGCCAAGCAGAAGCGGGTGTCAAAGCAGCAGAAGCCGGTTTAACCGCCGCTAATCTAGCACTGGCACGTGCTGAAATTAAAGCGCCATTGGCCGGAACCGTCAGTAATGTAAATGCGGAAGTTGGGCAGCTGATCAATCCCGGTGCACCGATCGTCGTTGTGGCCGATTTTGGAACTTGGGAAATTAAAACAACCGATCTAACTGAATTGGATGTGGCGCGTGTCTCAGTAGGTGCCCCCGTAACGATTCAGTTTGATGCGATTCCAAATGAAGAGTTGACCGGGACGGTAACAGACGTCGCCTTGATCTCTGCGATCGCACAGGGTGATGTGGTTTATGAAGTCTCAATCGACTTAGTTGATACTGAAGGCTTACCGATCCGCTGGGGTATGACCGCATTTATCAACGTAAAATAACCTGAATTAATTGTGCTACATCTGATTTTACCGGTGTAGACAATCGGTTTAGATTCGAACAGAAAAGGGGCATGATCATTTACGGTCATGCCCCTTTTTTATTTGTGTGCAGCACGTGAAAATTGCGAGTTTTTTTGTAGGATTAGGAGTTTAGTCCCCCTGTATTAAGATAATGGGAAAGGTCTGCGGTGTAACTTAGTTTACATGCCGATGCACTGTACCGATACTGGTGCTTCTATCAATATTATTTTTCAAAAGTCTGTTTTCAGACTGGGAGCCCATTCGACTTTTTGCCTACAGTAGTGCCTGAAAAAAGATATTGATTTGAACACCGGCTGGCAAAAGAGACAACATCGTGAAGAACTTAAATACCCATCAAAAAGAGGGGCGCCATCCTATTTTTACCATCGTTATATTTTTCTTGGGGATGGCTACCGCTGTTATCCACTTGATTCAACCTGATCCTATCTTGAAATTAAACGGGTTAGGATATTTGGTTTTAATTGTGGGCTCTACGCTGACGATTAAGTCACTTGATGAGTTTAACCAAGCGGCCCCTAATATGCTGATTTTCTATGCACTGACGACAATCGGTATGTACTTTATTTTAAATGGGGTAGCTGCGCTTGATAATCAACTGGGATTGATGACCAAGGCGATTGAAGCTTTACTTGTGTTGACAATGGTTGTCTCGCGACAAGCGGAAAAGAGGCAGAAAGCTCGTTCTCTTTTTACGCCACAGCAGGTTCATCCATCACTTACTGAACGGACAGCGTGGCGATTTTAAAGACGGGGGACTCTTTCCCTTCGGCCGGATAGACGTCTTGGGTAAAGGTGTCGTACACAACGACATCGAGCGTGACTGTTTGCCCCGCACGATCGGCCGGAATGTCTAGATAATAAATGTCCCGAACTTCTTCGCCTTGACCCCAAAACCGGGTAGGCCGTACCCCTTCGGCCGGAATTTGATCCCATTGGTTGAGTAAAAAACCATCAAACGCCGAGATTCGCATCGAAACGGTGCGATCCCCTACATCGCCCGTCTGGGCCTGCCAGAAGAGAGAAATGCGTAATGTAGAGCCTGCATCGGCCGTAAGCGGCTGGCTGGTGTCTAGAGGCTGATAAAAGCCGTCTTCTCCCTTTTGTGCCACTTCCACCTTTTGTAGCCGCATCGTTTCACCAAAAATCGCATCGGTCTGTACGGCCGGGTAATCGGACGGGGTGGTTTCGAAATAGAAAATACCGTCGATTTCTTCAATAATTTTCTGATTGGGGTCTGCCAGCAGATTTTGCACCACATTTTCTGTTTCAAAAAGGCCTAAATTCGGCTGAGACAATTTGCGATCGATCAAAATATAATCAGCTGCGGCGATGCGATCGTCTGAGAAAGGGGTCCCTTCATGATGGTCTAGAAAAATGGACAGGTCGTTAACGTGGGTTAGATGGGGGGTGTAGGTTGTATGCGCTAGTAAATTGATCTCTTCAGGAATGCGTTTTGCCATCAGGTTCCCGGCTTTGTCATGGTCATCTACTTGGAAGCGAGCTGGCTGGTAGTAGCCGCCACCGGGAAAATGGCTGAAAAAGTAAAAGCCGATTGTGACGCTCAGCACCATCCAGCCGATAATCCACTTGTCCCATTTTTCCGCGATGGGTCGTAGCCCGATAACGATGGCTGCGAACAGAATCGGGGTCATCGATGCGGAATAATGCTCTTGTAGCAAGATGGGGCCTGCCCGGCCGCTCATGAACATGAGGAGTGCAAATGGGGCGCATACAAGTGTGAGGCGCGGAGCCAGCAGGCACAAAAAGCCGAGAGGGAGCAGGATTCTAAAAATACCGAATAGCTGGTTGGGGCCCAGAACCTGTTGTAGAAACCAGATCGGCCGACTGAGAATGGTTTTTATAATTTCAGAATAAGAATCCCCCAAATGGGCATAGTAAAACAGTTGAGGGTATGAATCTCCCCCTCCAAATGCGGGAATGACATATTCGCTGAGCCCGATGAGCGCCACACCGCCAAAGAAAAAGAGTGAGAGCCCCCATTTCCAATCTTTTTCAACCACCAGCAAATACAAGCCGATCATGGCGATATAGAGGGCTACGGTTTCTTTGGCAAGCAGGGCGACCAGCAGCCCAATGAGCAAGAGCTTGCGGTTTTTGCGGGCGAGCCCTAGCATGGCAAGCGCCATCCAAGGTAAACCGAAGAAGATGCGCCGAAAATCGGCCAGCATGAAGTCATGCACGGCCGGGTTGAGAAAGAAGACGAGCAGAAACCACGGGGCGATTTGGGGGCGCTCATCTCGCATGATGACATACAGGATGAGGCCTGTGGCTGTGATATTTAAAGATTGAACGATGAAGAGGACACGCTCGTCGGGCCAAACGAGCAGGAAGGGGGCGGCGATGACCATGATGGGGGAGAAATGGTCTCCCATGATCGACCGGCCGGGGATTTGTGTGTATAAAAACTGGCCGTCAAGCACGCTCCAAATCGCTTGGCTAAAGCGGGCGAAGTCCCCGATGCGTGAGTTAAACGCGTCGTGTTGTTGCAGCTGCAAGAAAAACGTGACAGTGAAAAAGATCGCTGCCATCAGCAGTACGTGCCACTGCGTTGTTAAAAGAGTGGTCGATTTTTCTCTTAACCGGCTCAAGGATGGGTTTCAGACGCGACGGCGTGGCTATTTAAAGCTTTTAACCGCTTTTTCAATACTTTTCTTAGGGCTGACTTTGTGCTGAACATCTTCGAAGTTGCCATCGGCATCAACGATAAAATGGCTGCGGATAATGCCCATAAATTTATTGCCGTACATGCTACGCTCGCCCCATGAGTGATAAAGCTCAGACACTTTATGGTCAGGGTCTGATAAGAGGTTATAAGGGAGGTTTTCAGCGACGCGCCATTCGGCCAATCGGGCGGGCTCGTCGGGGCTAATGCCCAAGATCACGCCGTTGTTCGCTTCGATTTGCGGGAAGGCATCGCGCAAACCACAGGCTTGGGTCGTACAGCCACCGGTAAATGCTTTGGGGTAAAAGAAGATGAGCACGCGTTTGCCGCGTAGATCAGATAGTTTGATTTCAGTTCCTTCGTCCGATGTCAGTGTAAAATCCGGTGCTTGTTCGCCAATTTGAAACATGTTTTTCCTCTTAACTTCAAATAATTTTCAGGTTGCAATAAACTCATGAACCGGCCGGAATTATACCAAGAGTGACGATTATATTAAATAATCTATCAAATCGTTTGTTAAGGGCTGAACTTTAAACTTGGGATAGTTATTAGAATATCGATCCTAAGAGGAAGTGGAGGGTCGAAGTACGTTGTTTTATTTAATTCCTGTTCTTACATGGTGCCAATGAAGGGGTTTATTTGTATGATTGGTAAATGGACGAA
>JAHDEB010000068.1:0-3895 GCA_020629055.1 Chloroflexota bacterium | reverse complement strand
GTTCTTACATGGTGCCAATGAAGGGGTTTATTTGTATGATTGGTAAATGGACGAATATGCTGGCCGCTGGGTGGCCTTAATTAGAGAAACAGATTTGGTAGCCGGTATTGGGGAGACGGGGCCCGCGGCATTCCGTGCTGCACGGCGCAATCGGCCGAAAGCGAAGCTAAAGATTCGATATATTCCTGACCAGTCAGGCGATGTGCTTCCTCTTTCTGCGACCTTGGGACAATTAAGGAAAGCGCTGGCACGGATCGATCAACCGGTTTATTTGGTGGGTGGTGCGGTGCGCGATGCGATCTTGGGGCGGGTAAGCAATGACCTCGACTTTGTGGTGCCGGCCGATGGGATCAAAACCGCTTTTAAAATAGGTGATTTTTTGCGGGTGCCAGCTTTTGTGCTGGATGAAGAGCGAGATGTGGGGCGGGTGGTTTTACGCAAGCAAGGGATTTATCTGGATATTGCGACGTTCCGGGCCGGAACTTTAGAGCAGGATCTGTTTGATCGAGATTTTACGATGAACGCAATCGCGTTGCCCGCTTTGGCGACGACAACGGCTGAGCTGATAGATCCGCTGAATGGGGGAGAGGACTTGAAAAACGGCCGTCTGCGATTGGCCGGTGACCAAGCGTTTATCAATGACCCGGTGCGTATATTGCGCGGTGTGCGCATGGCATTGAAATACGATATTAAACCGGAACCGGAAACAGCGGCCGCGATGAAAAACGCCGTAAATTTGCTTGATCAAGTGTCTATCGAACGGGTACGAGATGAGCTATTAAATATCTTGAACACTGACGGGGCTGGGGGCATTCAAATGCTTTTTGAATACCAGCTACTCGAGGTGGTGCTGCCTAAAATCCAGGATTTAATCGGCATTCAACAAAGTGAACCTCACTTTGAACCTGTGTTCGAACATACGATCAGTGTTTTGCGTTGGCTTAAAAAGCTTTTAAATCAGACAATCGAAATCGACCGACTAGCCCCTGTCATCGAGCAATTGCGTCCCCATTTAGAAAGGTCTGTAACCGGTAATTTGCAAGGGCTCGATTTGTTATGGCTGGGTGCGCTGTATCACGATGTTGGAAAAGCGGAAACCCAAACGGCCGAAATAAATGATGATGAATCTACTCGCTATCGTTTCTTTGGGCACGATAAAGTCGGCAGTAAAATCACATATGATCGGTTGAGACATTTCCACCTTAGTTCGGAAGCGGTTACCCATTCGGCCGATATAGTAGCTGGCCATATGCGCCCCCTACTGTTGGCGAACGGACCCAAGGTGACGGTACGAGCAAAACATCGATTTTGGAAAAAGATGGGAACGGCCGGGTTAGACATTTGCCTGTTATCGATTGCTGACAATTTGGCCACCCACAATGGGACAGGCGATGCAGAAACATGGAATCGCTTTTTCCAAACAGTATCAGATTTGCTTGAACATTGGTTTACGTTTGAGGACCCTGCTGTTAAGCGGGACCCGCTTGTGACCGGCCGGGATTTAATAGATGGGTTAGAGATGAAAGGTGGACCTGAAATCGGCCGCTTGCTGGATCTGATTGAGGAGGCTCATGTTGCTGGGGAAGTGAACAGCCTGGCCGAGGCGATTGAATTAGCAAGACAGTCTGTGCAGAAACGACCTGATGAAGCTTAAAGGTGATTCTACAAACCAAAACGCCACCCAAACAACGGCTTAAATTGATGCATCGGAAGTAAATGAGCGCTCAGCTAAAGCAATCGAATGGCTGGCGATACCGCGTGCGGCGGCCCCGCTGGTCAAAAATTCTTCTCCGTCGGTGCAGGTTGTCGGTTCGTACCATGCGCCCCCGGTTCCGCGCACGACCTCTTCGGTTAATTCAGGTAGACCAAGGGCGTTATCAAAACCCATCCCGGCCGAAAGAATAAACGGTTCGTCGCGGCAGTAATCGGCGCTTTCCAACACCCCGTCAAGCCGCTCCGGCTTCTCATCTGCATTGGCGACTTATCCAAGAACCGCAACGATTGCGGTTCCAACGACAGCTGCGAGGAGGGCCATCCACCAACGGTGATAGATCTTGGCTTCACTGTCTCCACTTTGGAAGATGGCTTGCTTTGCACACATTTGCCCCATAAGCAACAGCAGCAAGATGGTGATGCCAACAAAGGCAAGCATGGCGATTCCCCAGCCATGCTGAAACGAATGCACAGCATTGAGGAGGAACACGGCCGCGGCCGCCCCTCCCAAAATCTTTGGGGCAACTGATTTGGCGACCCCAAGCAAGGCGATAAGCGCGGCCGCTATGGCGACGATGTTGCCAGTCACGCGCAACGGCTCGACCATATCGGCGCGTACATGGACGAAGATGTCAAAAATGCTCCAAATAAGTACAAGGATTGATAAACCCTGAATGATGCGATTTCTGTTTTCTGGTTTCATTGTCTTCCTTAATTAGATAACTGGTGACCTTCCTAAGGGGATAGTGATAGAGGAGAAGGGATAGGGAAATTGTATACCAGAATCGGTTTCTAATGAATAAAGGATTGCAAAACGAGCATCTCCATCCCTATCTTCTGTCCCAACTATGTTGGGATTAAGGCCAACGTAGTTGGGGCCCTGTCTCTATCTTTTAACTAAACAACCTCTGGCTGTCTTACCCAGCGCCAGCCACTGTGCATCAACAAATATTGAGCGAACCCGAACCATAAAAATATCAAGGTCACGATTAGTGAACCAAGATTGACCCAACGGGGGAGTTTTAGCTTGATTTCGGCCACGTCATCACTGGTCTGGCTAATAGCGGTCTGGACTTCGGCCGCATTTGCCTCTAACAGATCAAGCTGGTTATTGAGCTGGTCGACCTTTTCTGTGCGGCCGTCGCGGACATCTTGGGCGAGCATTTCGGCCGAATTGAGCGTCTCGCTGGCACTGTCCATCGTTGTCGACAGCCGGTTGGAGGCTTGGGTCGCCACATTGCTAGGTGCACCAGGCTGCACCGCGTTTGCCACACCACTGAGCGTTTCTTCGGCCGAACTAGCTAATCCGCTGGCCACATTGACGTAAACTGCCGCCTGTTCGATTTCATCCGCTAGGGCGGTAGCGACAGGCTTGGCGTTGGCCGTTTCGTTTAGCTGAGTTTGCGCATCGCCAACAAACGTGCCAAAGCGTTCGGCCGTTGTGTCACCAAAAGCCAGCGCCGCTTCAATGGGTGGAAAAATGGTGAGCAACCCGTCCGTCAGCGGCCCGTTGATCCACCATGCACCGACAATCACTGCGAGGCAGAGCGTCATCCCCAATGCGCCGAGCACGGTGCCGATAAAACCGACTATTCGTTTTGCATGTTTTGCCATGTTTTTCTCTTAATCTCCCCTAAAATATGTTTCTTTTAGGAATTCTGCCCCTCTGATCTACTTTCTTTGCGACCAAAGAGATAGCACCAACATCAACAGCGCCAGCGGCACCAGAACATTATCTGCCACAGCCCCCGGCGGCATGTGTGCGGATTGTACGCCCGGTGTGTACCAGTGGGAAGCAAATCGGCCGAGATATTCAATCACATAAACAAGTGCCATAAATGGAATTAACGATTTGTACCGCCATAAGATCACGGCCGAGATAAAGCCAATGACCAGTTGCTCCATCCCCCACAGACCAAATATGGTCACGATTGAATCGGCCGCTCCTTGGGAAAATTGATCGAGAGTAATTGAAGCGATACTCTGTGCGCCGCCATCGGCCGCAAACATGTGAATTGAGCCAGCGACAAATGATTTCACGGTGTAGAAAATCAACAGCCATTTTGCTAGTTTGTGTCCGTGATACCGGTTGTCGGCCGGTTGAGGAAATAGTTTTTCAATCATCAGGTTCTCCTATTTAGTTTTCTACTTTTGGGCATTCACGGACACGATTGTCGAACGC
>JAHDEB010000322.1 GCA_020629055.1 Chloroflexota bacterium | reverse complement strand
AAATCGGATAGGAGGAGAAGATGAGTTTGAATGCAGACAACCCATATCGAGATGCGCTAGTGGGGCTAGAGATTGAAGATCCGGTGCAGGCTTTTTTTGATTTCTGCAAAGAGCGGGAGCAAATACGCACCAAGCGAGAAGCGGGTGAGCCATTTCCTTGGTCGGCCGACCACATCTTTCAAAACGGCCGCTTTTTAAATGTATTTCGTGAAGATGATAAGGGGACCAAAGCGGTTTTAAGCTTTGTGAATCCGGTAAAAGACTCCGTTCCAGATTTGATTCATGCCCTTTTCTTCGCCCGTTGGTGCAATCAACATTCAACCTTGCGGGCCATTGACCCAGCCTTGCTTAAAAACCCGGCCGAGCTGCGCCACACCTTGTTAAACGATGTGATTCAGCCATGGTCTTCAGAAGTCTACCCGGTTGTTCCGCTGCAATGGGGCGGCCGATCTTATCATCGTTTAGATGCCTGTGTCGATCTGTTTCCGACCTGTATTGAGTTTCTAGAAGATTGTATTCGCACAGCTGATGGGGACGTCATCCGAGCCAATGACAAGATAAACGGCACGTTTCAGATGAGCAATGACTTCCCGATATTTATGGCGTTGGTCGATCTCGCGCTATTAAAACCGGAATTAATGAGCCCCGAAAGCCCGGTGCCGACAGGAATCGGAGCGGCTCCTTATTTGGATCTTTTGCAGGCCCATTTTGGTTGTGAAACCCATCAGCAGGCGGCCGATCAAATGATTGCGTTGCAAAGCGATTATTGGCCGGAAGCTCGCAGAAAATTCACCCCGATAGACATCGAGTACCTTTCATGTGAGTGCCGAAAATACCACAGCTACATCAATGGGACTAAAAAGTTTGAGGGGAAGAATTTATTTACTCCAGCAGATTAGCCGTCTATTCCCAATACTCCGAAGTGGCACAATCGGCCGGAACTGAATCCCCCGCCAACTGAAATTGGGTACAGTTGACAAAAAGCTGGTGATTGGCCCCCACCAGATACCCAACAATCGAAACAAATAGCACGATGGTGATTAACCGGTTTCGATAGGCGGCCGACAGCATGACCCCATCATTGTCTAAAAGCCAAGCCAAAATCGAGAGAATATAGCCGATGGCGGCGATAAAAATCACCATCGCAATCCCCCAAGCCCAGTCCGCATACCATGCGTTGGCGATTGAGGGGGATAAGGCGAAAAAGATAAACCAAGCGGTGGGCAGCAGGAGCATTAAAATCCCCCACTTGCCCAGAGCCGAGCGCTGCCCTGACAAGACAATGCCGAGCAAAATAACGGTGGCGATCACCCAAACCGCCATCAGTTTGTCGTAGAAGATGCCGCCGTGAATGGCAAAGTGAAAAGCGATGTCCCAAGCGGCCAGCGATGTGCCCAACGCGGAAACAATCAATGTCCGAAGTTCAACTTTGTTGTTTTGGCTAACGGCCGCGCTTGTGTCAGACACCGGTTTAATCCTCTAACTTGACTTCAGCCGCCCCTTTCATGGCGTCTTCCCCTTTTTTCCATAGGTTGCCTTGCCACAGCTCTTCAAGGCCGGTTTCGCCGGACGCCCCTTTTGTTGTCAAATAGTCGTAATAGGCGGTCGGTTTGTGGCCGGTGATATTATAAAAATCGGGGCTACAGCGGCAGTAAAAACCGTTGGTTAAATATTCAAAGAATTCTGCCCGGGTGCTGCCAAAATCGTTTTCAAAGTCGACCATCGACTGCGGCCGATATTCTAGCTCTTTCCCCATCGCACGACCTAGATCGGCCGCAATTTCTCCCATTGACTGGGGTGCAGGTCCGGTAATGTCGTAAAACTTGTTGGCGTGCCTTTCCGCCCCTTCTGTTAGGACGACGGCCGCAGCCTCTGCGATATCGCGGGTGGCGACAAATGAATTTTTCGCATCGCCTAGCGGGTTTGAAAACCACCCTTCGTTCAAAATGTTGTCACTATCTGTTTTTAGCAGATGGTTCATGAAAAAGTTGTTGCGCAAGACGGTGATCGGTAACCCTTCGTCGATGAGCGCTTTTTCCCCCCACCAATAATGTTGCAGCATCAGCGGAATGCCGGCCCCGGCGCGTGATGAATGCATGTTAGGATCATAAGAGGCGGTGTTGGTATCAGCACCCATGCAGCTCACACGAACGACGTGCTTAATTTGATCTTTCCGTTTGCCTAGTTCTTTGCAAAATGCCAAATGACCTTCTAGCAGCGGGTCGAGGCTGGCTGAATAGACGGCCGAAACGCCGTCAAGCGCGTTGCCCCAGCTGTCAGGCGATTTTAAGTCGAACTTAACAGTTTCGTCAGCGCCAAGCTCTTTTAAAAATGCAGCTTTGTCATCGCTAAAATAGCAGGCGCGGATGGTAAATTTGCCATCTGCCGCAAGGCGGGCGATCAGTTCACGGCCGATGCGGCCGCTGGCGGAAGTAATGAGGACGGTGGGTTTAGACATGTTTAAATTTCTCCTAGGCGGAATTTTAGCTGAGGGGGGAACCGGCTGCATCTTTCATTGTCTCAGCTATTGTTGGGTCATTGTTCAGCACCCCAACCTGTTTATTTATACCGTGTTGCGTGGGGCCTGAAATGGATCAAACGCTAGTTTCCACGTTCCACGCAACACGGCTTTTATTGAAACATATGGCATTTCTGAGGTATATCTAGCCCCATTCTCCACTTTTGTTGAAGTGGGCCTTTGATGCGGCCCCAAACGCTTTACCGGCCGCTGAAAGTTGATCCAGAATCTGCTCGGCCGATTTGCCCATCACATCGCGGGCGGCCGGAATCACCGTGTTGCACTCGTTTTGATCCATAAAGACGGCCGCATCGAGCAATTGCGCTTCATCCTCGGGCGGTATCGCCAAAAAGCCATGTTTGTCTGCATGGATTAGCTGCCCTGGCTGGATCTTGGTGCCGAACACCTCGACCTCGCAGTTCCAACGGACCGGGGTGACATGGGCATGCCCCACACACAAGCGCTGGGCCAGCGCCTTAAACCCGGCGTTTGTCATCTCATCCACATCCCGGATACCCCCATCAACAATGGCTCCCACACAGCCCAACGCGCGATGCCGGTTGCTGTTTACTTCTCCCCACATCGACCCGAGCACCAGCGGCTTGTCTAAATCTTGTACGACGACGATTTTGGGGCCAGGGACGCTAGCGACATATTCCGCATAATCACGCCCGGCCGACGTGTTTTCTTTATGGGCCCGATTGCTCGGTTCAATGACAACGGTGACAGCGTAGCCCACCATCGGCCCCATTTGGGGCATAAAATCCCGTGTTTCTTCGATGTTGAAACAGCTGCGGGCGATATCGTGCTGGGTGATTTGTTCCCAGCCGTTATAAATGGTGGGGGTGTTCCATCGCTTCAACTGAAGCAGTTGAGCGTGCGTTAAATGTTTGGTCATCTTATTTTTTCTCCGGCATATCAATAATAATTTTTACCGCCCCATCTTGACGGCTGCGCTGTAGTTCGTAAGCGTCTTCAACCTGATCAAATGGAAATCGATGGGTTAATAGCGGAGCGGCATCCACTTCCCCGCTGGCGATCATGTTCAGGGCGATACGGGTTGAGGTGTGGTTGGGCTCGCGAGACGCCATGACGATCGCTTTGAGGGTGATGCATTTGTTAAACATCTCTCGAATGTTGAACTGCATCTGCCGTTGATGGGGCACGCCAAATTGCAGCATAAAGGCATATTCTGTTGCAAGGTCTATGGCGAGATTGATTGTTTCTGGCTCCCCAACCGCTTCGATGACCACATCGGCCAATTCCCCATCTAAAATATTTTTCACAGCCGCAATCGGCTCTTCTTTGTCGTTATTGATGGTGTGCGTGGCCCCGAACTGCTTGCTTAAATCAAGCCGATGGTCCAGCTTGTCGACGCTAATAATATTCTGCGCCCCCAATCGTTTCAGCATGGTGTTGAACCATAATCCGGCCGAGCCCTGCCCGATCACCACAACATTTTTTCCGATCAGGCTTGGCAGCTGTTGGCAGGCGTAGATGACGGTGCCTAGCTGCTGGGCTTGAAGCAGGTGTTCGGGCGGAATCCCGGCCGGGACCGGCAGCACGTGCTTAAACGGCGACACATAGTATTCGGCCATTGCACGATGCTCTGGAACGATAGTGAGGGTTAAATCCCCTACTTTGACTTCTGGATGGGTGCCGTTGAGCTCTTCGACAACGCCGACCATTTCGTGCCCCGTTGTCCCTGGCGGGGCCGGGTATCGATGTTCGTCCATGTAGTGAATAAAGTAGACGTCGCTGGCACATAGGCTGAGGCGAACCGGCCGAATTAAGGCTTCCCCTTCAGCCAGTTCCGGGACCGGAGTTTCGACAAACTTTAGTTTGCCCCTTGATACAACTTGTACAGCTTTCATAAGATCTCCTTTTTGCTTATTCGTACGGTACCCATCATTTTTGGGATGCAGCAGCACCGGGTAAAACGCTTGCTCGTTGTTTCGGCAATGGGGACCGGCGAAAGCTGGCAGCTGTTGTCGATGTTTCACAAGCTGATCTATGGAGTGCTGATGAAAAATATTCGAGAAGAGCGGGCATGATTATCCTCGGTTTCGACGGCGTTTGATTAATCGGATTAGGGTATACCCGATTAAGACAAATACGAGTAAAACCACGATTGCCAGCCACGGAGGCAAGACAAAGAAGATCATACCTAAAACAGAGGTCAGTGTGCCACCCCCGGCCGGGACTTCAATCGCTGCTAAGTCACA
>JAHDEB010000067.1 GCA_020629055.1 Chloroflexota bacterium | reverse complement strand
ATCGTCCCATCTCTGCTGATTTTGTAATTGGTTGTTTCTAGCTTATCTGAAAACAGTAGCCCGCTTTGATTGACAGTGCCCAAGCTTTTGCCGGTGCGGTCTCTAATTTCACCGCTGGATAATATGCGTCCCATTCGGGTGCCTTCATTGCAAAAAACTTCTCCGCTTGTTCTGATCGTCCCGATCTTTTTCGTATGGCTTTCGAGTGCAAATATTTCGTAACTCATGTGATTTAACCTGTTGATGTGTGTTGGCTTAGTGTAACAGGCAAGGGCTTGATCGTTGTAGTATCAAGCACAACAAATATGGGTACTTTTGCATAAGGGGGACCTTAATCAGGGGTAGGATTTTATACGGAAATTGGAGTTAGAGACATCTTTGGGGACCGCGTCCCTGCCCCTAAATATCACCAACGATTTGCCGCAGAACTTCGATGTTTATATCTTTTTTGTCTAGCAGAGCAGCGGCTCCCGCTTCCCGGCCGGTACGGCGAAATTCTTGGTCTGGGTAGGCTGTGATCAGCAAAATTCGGGGAGGGTTTTGTAATTTAGTCAGCGCTTGGGTGCATTCGATGCCACTTTCGCTACCTAAGACGACGTCTACAAAAGCGAGTTGCGGCCGGTGTGTCGAGGTTGCAGTTACCGCTTCGCTGATATTGGCTGCCTCAAGAATTTTCCCATCGGGAAGTAAAGATTGGATTGTTTTGCGCAGTTGGCTTCGATAGCGTTGATTGTCATCAACGACGAGAACGATCTGTTGCTCTGCGGCCGATTGGGTTGGCAATTGAGAAGTTGAGGCAGGAGAGTCACTATCGGCCGGAGATTTTGATTGCCCCAATAAAAGCGGGTTGTTCATCAGGAAATTGACCGCCTCTAGCCGGCTCTGCACGCCCAATTGCCTATAAATGCGCGTAAGATGATTTTCAATCGTTTTGACGCTTAACCCACTATTTCGGGCAATTGTTTGATTATCAAACCCTTGCTGCAACTGCCCTAAGACATCTTTTTGACGACGGGTTAATTCGAACGCTGGTTTTTGCTGGTTTCCAGGTACCGCAACCAATTTATCTAATAGACGGCTACTGACCCACCGTTGACCGGAAAGAACCCGTTGGACCGCTAGCCGTAAATCACTCAAAGGCTGGTCTTTTAGATGGTATCCGTTAACACCGATGCCTAGTAAGCCTTGGACATAAACATCGTCATCGTGGGCGCTAACAACGAGAATGCGCATGGCGGGGTACATTTTTCGGATTTGCTTAATGTCGCTAATCGGCTCGAAATCCGGCATTGTGATATCAATCAATAAACAATCGGGCTTAGAAGAAAGTAGTTGGCTTTTTAAAGCAAGTCCGTTGCCGACTTCCCCCACGATTTTTATTTCGGTCATATCTTGTAATGCATTGCGTAGGCCAGAACGCACAACTTCATGGTCATCGGCTAACATAAGCCGGGCGGGTGATTGAGATGAATAGGGCATATCGGGTCTAATCTTACTCAAATTAACCAAATTGGCATTGATCATTGTCACATAAAATGTTGTGAGCTGTTTTTTTGGGGGAAACCCCCCTAAAATGCAAGGGTTTTTACCCCAGTTTCCTATGGGGTACCCCTCTCACGGTCAAAATCACCAAAAGTTATCATCATAATATGTTAAATTTGCCTAAATGGGCAAATTCTCAATTTTTTAGCCCTGCTTCTTTCTAGCCTCCGATTTTTGTAGTTTTGGATGCGATTAGAAGCGATTCTTTTTTGTTCAGCAAAATAGAGTAGGAGAAAAACAGATGAAGAAGTTTTGGAAAATGATTACTTTAATCATGGCGATCGGATTGATCGCCGCCCTTGCGGCTTGTGGTTCTGACCCAGCCGCCGTGGTTGAAGATGCCGCTGACGCCGTTGAAGATGCGGTTGAGGTGGTAGAAGATGCAGTTGAAGAAGTAATGGTCGATGAAGATGCGGGCTCAATTTGGGTTCTTCTTCCAGACTCAGCTTCATCAGCTCGTTGGGAAACAGACGACCGTCGTTTCTTTGAAGAAGCATTTGACGCTGCGGGTGTTGAATACAACATCGTAAACGCTGAAGGTGATGCTTCTACGCAACAAACACAAGCTGAGCAAGCGATCACCGCTGGTGCTGGCGTTATCTTGATGGTTAACTTGGACTCTGGTTCAGCTGCTGCCATTATTGAAAATGCACACTCAGCCGGCGTTAAAGTGGTTGACTACGACCGTTTGACCGTTGAAGGTCCTGGTGCTGATGTATACGTATCTTTCGATAACGTCAGCGTAGGCGCAACGATGGGCACCACACTAGAGCCTCTAATTGCTGATGGTTCACAAGTTGCTTTCTTAAACGGTGGACCAACCGACAATAATGCAACTTTGTTCCGTGACGGTTATGCCGGTGTTGCACAGTCACATTTCGATGATGGTTCTTGGACCTTGGTCGATGACCAATGGGTTCCTGGTTGGGACAACCAAGAAGCGTTGGTTGTTTTCGAGCAGATGCTAACCGCAGCTGACAACAACATCGACGCTGTATTTGCAGCCAACGACGGCCTTGCAGGTGCAGTTGTTCAGGCACTATCAAATGCTGGAATCGATCCAACAACCGTTCCTGTTTCAGGACAAGACGCAACCGTTGGTGGTATGCAGCAAGTATTGGCTGGCAATCAGTCAATGTCTGTTTACAAACCGATTAAAGCAGAAGCTGCCGCCGGTGCCGCCGCAGCTATCGCTTTGCTAAACGGCGAATCATTGGATTCATTGACCGGTGGCAACACCCTGAACAACGGAACCAACGATATTCCTTTCATCGCTCTCGATGTTATCGGTGTTACCAAAGACAACATCGCTGAAACCGTTATCGCTGACGGATTCCGTACATGGGATGAAATTTGTGTCGGTGACTTCGCTCAATTCTGCCCTGAAGATCAAGGTGGCATGGCTGTAACCGAAGAGATGGCTGACGGTAGTGATGTCGACGGTTCTATCTGGGTTCTGTTGCCAGACTCTGCATCATCAGCACGCTGGGAAACTGACGACCGTCGTTTCTTCGAGCAAGCGTTTGAAGAAGCTGGTGTTGAATACAACATCGTGAATGCTGAAGGTGACCCTGCAACCCAACAAACACAAGCAGAACAAGCGATCACTGCTGGAGCTAGCGTAATTTTGATGGTTAACTTGGACTCTGGTTCAGGTGCTGCAATCATCGAAAATGCACGCTCGGCCGGTGTTAAAGTTATCGACTACGACCGCTTGACCGTTGAAGGTCCTGGTGCTGACATTTACGTATCATTCGATAATGTAAAAGTTGGTGAAACAATGGGCTTGACCCTTGAGCCACTAATCAATGCTCAAGACAACCCACAAGTTGCTTACTTAAATGGTGGACCAACCGATAACAACGCGACTTTGTTCCGTGAAGGTTATGCAGGCGTGGCTCAACCATACTTAGATAGCGGCGATTGGACCTTGGTTGATGACCAATGGGTTCCTGGTTGGGACAACCAAGAAGCGTTGGTTGTATTCGAGCAGATGTTAACCGCGGCTGACAACAACATCACTGCAGTATTTGCTGCAAATGATGGATTGGCTGGCGCAGTTGTACAGGCTTTATCAAATGCTGGTATCGATCCAAAATCAGTTCCAGTATCTGGTCAAGACGCAACCGTTGGTGGTATGCAACAAGTATTGGCTGGCAATCAGTCGATGTCTGTTTACAAACCGATCAAAGCTGAAGCATTTGCGGCCGCTAACGCTGCCATCGCATTGCTAAACGGCACCGACTTAAGCGAACTAACCGGTGGCTTAACCCTAAGCAACGGAACAAACGACGTTCCTTTCCTAGCTCTTGAGCCAATTGGCGTTACCGCTGACTTGATTGAAGAGACTGTCATCGCAGACGGTTTCCGTACATGGGAAGAAATTTGCGTCGGTGACTTCGCTCAGTTCTGCCCAGGTGGCGAGATGGACGCAACAGCTGGAGGCGCAATGGCCGACATCGGTTCAACCGTCATGGACGGCAGCGCTGTTGAAGGCTCAATTTGGGTTCTTCTTCCAGACTCTGCCTCATCAGCCCGTTGGGAAACAGACGACCGTCGCTTCTTCGAAGAAGCATTTGAAGCTGCCGGTGTTGAATACAACATCGTGAATGCTGAAGGTGACCCAGCAACCCAACAAACCCAAGCAGAACAAGCGATCACCGCTGGTGCTAGCGTAATTTTGATGGTTAACTTGGACTCTGGTTCAGGTGCTGCAATCATCGAAAATGCACGCTCGGCCGGTGTTAAAGTTATCGACTACGATCGCTTGACCGTTGAAGGTGCTGGTGCTGATGCATACGTTTCATTTGACAACGTAAGTGTTGGCGCAACAATGGGTGCAACGCTTGAGCCACTAATCAATGCCCAAGACAGCCCACAAGTCGCCTTTTTGAATGGTGGACCAACCGACAACAATGCAACTTTGTTCCGTGACGGATATGCTGGCGTTTCTCAGTCTTATTTCGACAATGGAGATTGGACATTAGTTGACGATCAGTGGGTTCCAGGTTGGGATAATCAAGAAGCATTGGTTGTGTTTGAGCAGATGTTAACCGCTGCTGACAACAACATCACCGCTGTATTTGCAGCAAACGATGGGTTGGCTGGTGCCGTTATTCAAGCATTGCAAAATGCTGGTATCGATCCCACCACCGTTCCGGTATCTGGTCAAGATGCTACCGTAGGTGGTATGCAGCAAGTTTTGGCTGGTAACCAGTCAATGTCTGTATACAAACCGATTAAAGCTGAAGCATATGCGGCTGCTAACGTAGCTATCGCTCTTGCTAGCGGCAAAGATCTAGCTGACATGACCGGTGGTTTGACCTTGAATAATGGAACCAATGACGTACCATTTGTTGCTCTAGCTCCAATCGGTGTTACAGCTGACAATGTTGCTGAAACGGTTATTGCAGATGGATTCCGCACTTGGGATGAGATCTGTGTTGGTGACTTCGAAGCGTTCTGCCCAGCAGACCGTTAGACCGACTAGTAATGTTGGCGATTCGGGCTTTTGCCGTTATGAATCGCCAGCATAAAAATCTGTTTCCGGCCGTCAGTCAGGCGCATTGCTTTTTGACTGGCGGTTGGGAACAGGTTCAGAAATTCGGGATTATTGTGCGCGTGGTAATAGGATAGGATGAGAATATGGACAATCAACCGGTACTTGAATTAAAGGGTGTATCAAAAAACTTCGGTGCAGTACAAGCACTTTATAATGTTGACTTCACCTGCAGGTCTGGCGAGGTTATGGCGTTGGTTGGGGATAATGGCGCCGGAAAATCGACCCTGATTAAGGGAATAGCTGGAATTTATAAGCTAGATGCGGGGGAAGTGTTTTTTGAAGGCAAAAAAGTAAATATTACTAGCCCTCGAGACACGGCCGATTTGGGGATTGAAGTCGTTTATCAGGATTTGGCATTGGCCGACAACTTAGATGTTGTGGCTAACATGTTTCTAGGCCGCGAGAAAATGACCGCGGGAATCCTTTTAAATGAATCAGAGATGGAGCAAGAAGCACTAAAAACATTAGACTCTTTATCGGTTACGACCATTCGCTCTGTTCGTCAAGCGGTTGCCGGGCTTTCCGGAGGCCAGCGCCAAGCGATTGCGGTAGCGAAAGCGGTGATGTGGAATTCTAAACTTGTGATTTTAGATGAACCTACCGCTGCATTGGGTGTTGCCCAAACCCGTCAGGTACTAGACTTGGTTCGGCGATTGGCCGACCGTGGGTTGGCCGTTGTTATAATTTCACACAACTTGCATGATATTTTTGAAGTTGCAGACCGCATCACATGTTTGCGTTTGGGTCAAAAAGTAGCGGAATTTATTCCGTCTGAAACGACACAGCAAGAAGTTGTGCATGCGATTACAGCTGGTGAGCTTGATACTGTACCGGGAATGGTAGGTTAGAGATATGACTGAATTAGCGAAAAAGACAGAAAACCGTGGTCCGATTGAATCGGCCGGCGGCCGTCAACAAACATTGGGCGAATTTATGGGCTCATGGTGGGACCGTATCCGTGCGGGTGACCTAGGTTCATTGCCGATTATTATCGGCCTAATCGTCATTGTGGCGATCTTTGGATACCTATCAGATGGGATCTTCTTTAAGCCACGCAATTTCGTGAACCTACTTTTGCAAATGTCCGGTATCACCGCGATTGCAACTGGTGTTGTGTTCGTACTTTTAATCGCAGAGATCGACCTTTCGACAGCCTTTGTAGGTGCTGTTGGTAGTGTCACCATGACGCTGCTTTTGCGCGAAGGTGATGCCAATTGGCCTTGGTGGGCGGCTGTTGGGGCTGCCATGCTTGTTACGACCTTAATCGGTTTATTACACGGTTTGATTATTACTCGGGCCGGTGTTCCCTCCTTTGTTGTGACATTGGCCGGTTTACTGGCTTGGTCCGGCGTCGTCTTGATTTTAACCACCCAGTATTCCCAAGCGGGCACCATCGTGATTCAAAACCCTGTAGTTAAAGGTGTGGCTAACTCATTCTTGCCAGCGTTTTGGGGATGGTTTGTCTGCGTTGCGGTCGTCTTAGGCTATGCTGCGACGGAGTTCTATCAGCGGGCTGTTAAGGCACGTCAGAATTTGGCGGTAAAACCGATCCAGATTTCACTGCTGCAAATTATCGGACTGGCATTGATTACAGGCGCGGCCGTTTGGTACGCAAATACAGACCGTGGTGTGCCTGTTTCGATCATGATCGCCCTCGTCTTCCTGTTCTTCTGGCTATTTATTGCGACCCGCACCCGCTTCGGCCGGTACGTGTATGCGGTAGGCGGCAACCCAGAAGCTGCACGTCGTGCAGGTATTAACGTCAACAGTATCCGTATCGCTTGTTTTATGATTTCCAGCTTTATGGCCGGTATCGGCGGTATTATCTTGGCTTCACGGCTCGGTTCTGTATCAACCAATACCGGGGGCGGCAACTTGCTGCTTAACTCAATCGCGGCCGCTGTGATTGGTGGAACCAGCCTGTTTGGTGGTAGCGGCCGGGTAACCAGCGCCCTTCTCGGAGCCTTGGTTATCGCATCTGTAGAGAATGGAATGGGATTGATGGGTTGGAACTCCGGCGTAAAGTTTGTGGTTAATGGGTTGGTATTGCTAGCGGCTGTTTTGGTCGATGCATACTCACGCCGTAGCCGAGCTTCATCCGGTATCGCTTAAAAAGCCGTTCAGCTAATCGGCCATCTGGCCGATTAGCTGACTCGCAAAGATGTTTGAAAAAAAAGACCCCCTTTTACTCGCCCTGGCTTTGCTGGGGCTTATTTATATCGGCAGCATGATTCTTGGCCTTGGGCTAGGTACCGATTCATCCGTCGATCAAAATCCCCCAGTAGCGGTTGAGCCTGTTCAGGAAATGGCAAGCGCATTTCAGCCCGATTACCACATGAGCTTCGTTGATGTTGCCGGTGATGTAGGGATTGACTTTACCCATTCCGCATTTGAATGGGGGCTTTCAGGAGACCCCATTGCGATGATGGGAGGCGGGTTGTGCTGGCTCGATTACGATAACAATGGTTGGATTGATCTTTATGTGGTCAATAATTATGCCTTGGCTGAAGCGGGCCGTTGGCAAACCGATGAAGGGGGGCTACCGACGAGTGCGCTCTACGCAAATGATGGTGGAGCGTTTACAGATGTGAGTGAGCCGAGTGGTGCCGGACTGCCGATGCGAGGAAACGGGTGTGTGGCGGCCGATTTTAATCTAGACGGCTGGACAGACATCTATGTGACGACATCTCGTGATAATCTACTTTTGCTCAATCAACAAGATGGCACCTTTGCTGAAGTGGCCAAAGCATCTGGTGGGCATGCTTATGGTTGGCAGACCGGTGCCTCTGTCGGTGATATGAACGGGGATGGGCTGCCTGATCTGTTTGTCTCTGGATATGTTGATATCAACAACAAAATCGAGGGATCTACAATGGGATTCCCAAACACCAACTATGGGTTGCGTGACCGGCTATTCATCCATCAGGGTGTCGATGAAAACGGCCTGCCGATGTTTGTCGAAGTTGGTGAGGCGGTTGGGCTAGAACCTGCTGATATCGACCCGGATTCAACGTATGAATATGGATTGGGCTCGTTAATGACAGACGTCGATCAAGATGGTGATTTAGACATCTTGGTTGCGAATGACACCAACCCGAACCGGCTCTATTTAAATCAACCGGCCGATAATGAATACGGTTTTGAGCTAGTCGAAGCTGGTGGTGTAGCCCGCATTAACGATATTAATTCAGGGATGGGGGTTGCCTTAGGCGACTTTGACAATGATGGCGGGCAAGATATTTTTATCACCAATCTGGGCCATCAAACCCATTCGGTGTATCGAAACGACGGCCGGAGCGGATTGCCCGCTTATATCGACAGTGCGGCCGACCTCGGCGTTGGCGAGATCGGTGTGGGGATAACCGGTTGGGGGACGATTTGGGCCGACTTTGATAACGATACAGATCTCGATCTTTTTACAGTCAATGGGCATGTGCCGGTTTTGGGGCCAGATGAAGAAATGCCGATTGTGTTCTACCAAAATCGAACTGCGCAAGGTGAGGTCGGACAACTTGTAGATGCATCTGCAGCTTCAACTGTTGATATGCTGGGCAATATGCACGGCCGTGGCGCATCTGCGGCCGATTTTGACAATGACGGAGACTTAGACGTGGCTGTGACACAAATTGGGGGGCAGCTGCTGTTGTTAGAAAATCGGGAAGCAAAGGGGGGCTCTGTTACCCTTTCTTTTGGCGATTTTGGCACAGGTCAGGCTCCTGGTACAGTGATCACCGCAACCTTGCCCAATGGGCAAACCCTTGTACATAATGTGGTTGTGGGGGATAGTTATCTATCATCGGCCGATCCTCGGGTGATTTTAGGCTTAGGCGACCAACCTAAAATTTCAACCCTGCAAATTGTTTGGCCCGATGGCACAATTATTGAAGTTGAAGATGTTGCGGCCGGAGAAACGCTAAACCTAACACCATAAACCTGTTTCTTCACCACTTAAAGAGAATTGGAACCACTTTTAAAAGTTCAAGCTATCTCCAAAACCTATGGGCAGTCTTTGCAGGCCCTGCGTCAGGTTAGTTTCGACGTTGTACCTGGCGAGGTTGTTGGCCTTGCCGGTTCTAGTGGGGCGGGCAAGTCTGTGTTGACCAGCATTTTGGCAGGCTTAGAGATGCCTAGTAAAGGTGACATTTGGTTCGATGGAGAGACATTGACCCAGCCGTGGAACCCGCGTGGATTGGGTGTTGAAATTATTCATCAAGAGCCTGAACTTGTCAGCCAACTTGATATCACCACCAATATTTTTTTGGGGTATGAGCTGGGGCGAAAGACGGCCGGGAACAGCCGATGGTCGTTTTTGCCAAACAATAGCCGCATGGATCGCAAGGCGACCCAAATTCTTAATAAAATTGGTATTCAGTTTCCATCTTTGCGGGAACTTGTTTTGAATTTGCCTGCAGAACATCGTCAGTTGTTGGCCATCGCAAGGGTAATGACCCGAACGCCACGCCTTTTGGTGATCGATGACCCTTCTGATTTGCTAAGCATTCGATATCAAGAAAAATTGTTGGAACTTATCACGGAATGGCGGGCCAACGGGACAGCGGTCATTTTTGCAAGCAATAACCTTGACCACCTTTTTTCTGTTACAGACCGTGTGGTGATTTTGCGAGAGGGGCGGGTTGCGGCTCGGTTGCGGACTGATGAGACAACGCGTGAGAAACTTGTGACTGAAATGGTCGGCAGTCGGTCTGAAAACTTAACCCCAGCGATTTGGGCGATGGACCGATATTATCGGGCAAGACAGCAAGCCGAGAATTTAACCCGGCAGCAGGGGTTTCTGAAAAAAGATTTGCGGGTTCAAGGGGATTTAAATCAGCAGCTTGTCGAAGAGCTGGCGATCCAAGTCCGCGCACTGGACCAAGCGAACTTGTCTTTGCAAGATGCGCAGCGCCGCTTGATGACCGAACGGGAGTTAGAACGGAAGCATTTGGCTCGTGAAATACATGATCAGGTGATTCAGGATCTGCTCGGCACCAATTATCAAATCGAAGCGCTTGAACTTTCAGCCTCGAATGGGCTGTCGGAACAGCTGGCTGAAATTCGTACCGATATTCGGCAAATGGTTGACGATTTACGCCGAATTTGCGGGGATTTACGGCCGCCCACGATTGATAGTCTGGGACTGGGGGCCGCAATTAATTCATTTGTGCGAGAGTGGATTGACCGTGCCGGTGTGCCGGTTGAACTCAGCATAAGCAACGAGCTGGGCCGATTGCCTGAAGCGATTGAGCTTTCGGTTTTTCGCATTGTCCAAGAGGGGCTCAATAACGTCTGGCGGCACGCAGAGGCAAAACATGTGCATGTCAGCATCGACCGCACTTCTCCAAGAACGCTGCTGCTTACGATTCAGGATGACGGGGTCGGGCTGCCGAAAGACTTTGATCTTGGGGCGATGTCGGCCGGGGGCCATTATGGTGTTTTGGGAATCAGCGAGCGGGTTGCCTTGCTTGGCGGCCGGTTGCAGCTGCACAACCAGCCCAAAGGGGGCACGATGCTACAAGCTGAAATTCCACATCCACGCCAAGCAAAATAGAGCCACCTAATGGCCGCATGCTTCTAGCTTTGGAATTCTGTTATTTTTCAGCAGTTTGGTCCAGTTTGACAAAAGGATCTGTGTTTTTCTTGAAAACAACTACTTTGCTGCATTAATCGCATTGACCAGGGTGGCGAATGTTGGTGCTGCGATAATTTGCCCATTCACCATAAAGGTTGGGGTTCCTCGTGCGCCTGCTTCAACCGCAAGACGTTGATCCGCCCGTACGTACGAAGCATGTTCGCCGGAGTCTAAGCAACTATCAAATTCACCTTGATTTAAGCCTAAACTGGCCGCATACGATTTGAGTAGGTCATTGCTTAATCCGGTGCCACGTTCGTAAACAAAGTCGTGATATTCCCAGAATTGACCTTGATCGCCTGCACATTGGGCCGCTTCGGCCGCTTTGGGCGATTGGGCTGTAATGACCGGAAAATGACGGAATACAAAGTTGATCTCATCCCCAAATTCTGCGTCGAGCTGCTGTTTAACACCAGACTGGTGCCACTGACGACAAGCAGGTCAGCCAAAGTCTCCAAATTCGATAATTGTGACAGGTGCGTTTGGATCCCCCAGTAAATTCGCCGGGATTAAATTAGCCATTGGATCAAAAGGTGGCTGATTGTTTTGGCGAATGATACCAAACGCGATTAGCCCGATGACGGCCAAAACCGGCAGTCCGACCCAAGTAAGCCTAGATATAAGTTGTTGCCTTTTCTTTGCTTGGCGTTCTGCTTCCCGTGCTTCGCGCCCCCGCTGTTTCTTTTCGGCTTTAGACATCTGTGTCTCCTGATTCTTCTAATAAGAAGATTGGTTTTTTGCACAGATGTCGTTAGCCGAAAATATCTTACCCCGATTTCATTTCACCGTAGCCGGTGTAGTAATACAGCACAGGTTGCCCCTCGGTGTAATTAAGGGCGGTAACTTCTGCGATGTACAGGGTGTGATCACCCGCTTCATGTGCATCGACAACTTTGGCGCTAAGCTGCGCCAGCGTGCCCGCGATGACCGGGTTGCCGTCTAGGGTTTCCCAAGGGATGTCTAGGTTTTCGTCAGGCCGGCCAGCAAAATGGTTGCTAAAAGGCTGCTGGGCGTCAGTGAGTATCGAGACGCCGTATGATTTACTTTTGGCGATTAAGTCATGGGAACGGGCGTTTTTGCCTACAGAGACCAAGATAAGTGGCGGCTCGAGCGAGACCGACATAAATCCGTTGGCCGTCATGCCATGTATTTCACCATCTATTTCTGTGCTAACAATTGTGATGCCGGTAGCAAACCGGCCGCAGGCGTTGCGTAATTCGCGGGGATCAATTTGAGACATCGATTTTCTCCAAGTTTAGCGTTTGTTGTCTTCTAACAGCATGGCAATCAGCGGCTGAGCTGGGAGCATACCATCGAGTTTGTACACTGTCGAAAAATGTGGTTTTAGAGTCAATTGTGCGGAGGTTAGAGGCTATTCTCAGATCGAGGCTGAATCATAGGTTAATCGTTATCATCGATATCGATTTTGACCCCATGCCAAAAATCTTCGAATTCAGGCGGAACGCTTTCCAGATCATCTCTATCTATGATAATCATGTTGGAGCCATCTTCTTCAGGGCCAACGTGCAGTCGGGCAGGCTCGTGCGGCATTTTATCAAATAGCTCGTCGAGTTGAGACTGGCCAAATACGACCCGAGACCAAGTAATTTTCGACTGACCTCGACTTAGAAAACGCTTTTCAGTTGTTACGGCTTTAGGCAGGAAAGAGCGCAAGAATGTTTTAGCCGTTTGGTATTCGGTCGAATTTTTTGCGCATCTATCCATCAAACTGGCGGCTAGGATAATCTTCAAGCCGTAAAGCTCTCGAAGAAGTTTTTCGATATGATCGTGATTTTTTGCTGTTAGCCCTTCAGGAATTTCAAAGATGACGTGATTTGACGTGCGCCGCCAAGTGGTCGAAAGTCGGGCAACTTCACCCTCAGGATGATGCTGTTCTCCAAACCGGCAAAACGCCTCTCTGAAATTTTTGATAAAGGTTAGGAATGTATAGCGCCCCGCTTGGCGAGCTAAATCGAGTACCCCAAGTTTGACGTCAAATAGAAGAATTTGTGCTTCGGTGCCCCGTTTGGTGATCATCGCAACCACTTCGTCATCATGCGCATAGTTATACAAACTAATAAAATTTACGGTGTCTAGCTTGTATCCTGCACTAAAAACAAGGTGAGCCTCATTGGTGGCCGAGAGCTCGATTTCAGTTTCTTCTTGCTGGATTAGATTCCAAGCACGCATTTTTGTTTGGTAAATGGTGCCTCGTAATGTAGAGCCGATCGCTTTGATTTTTGGTACTGAATCGACAATTTGAAGAATCTCGGCGCTGGTAAATTTGGTCATGTCCAAAATATGCGATCCAGCAACGGCCGATTCATTTTCGAGGGGGGCGATTTCAGGCAGTTCATCGCTGCGTTCGACATACAGCTTGTTTGCCGCATCTATCCGCACTAAGTAGAAGACAGGAATCCCTCCTTCCCCCCTAATTTTTATAACAAAATGCAAGTTTTCTCGATTGACCATCTATTTAGTTTACCAATATTTGTCACGATTGGTAAAGTGAATTTACCAAGAGGTTGTCCCATTATCTTAACTCATTGTCGCCTGGTTGAAAGGCGTTGGATGTGGCAAAATTCAAATTCAAATCGCAAGACTTTGGCTCGCACGGCCGCTTCTTGAACAGGGGTTTAGTCTTGCCGTATTTGTCTGTACGCAACATGGGCTAAATGCGCATCAGGTGTATTAAATTATGATTATCATTTCACACGAACTGCCTGCTGAATGGATTCATTCGGTAACAGAAAAATATGAGACCCTCGTGGGCCCTTCGACCCTAGAATCGGCCGGATTAACGCCCGACTTGCAAAGGGCTCTGCCTGAAGCAACCGGCCTTTTAACGATGCTAACGGTTAAAGTTGATGCGCCTTTGCTGATGGCAGCGCCCAATTTGAAAGTTGTTAGTCAAATGGCGGTTGGTGTCGATAACATTGATCTCCAGGCGTGCCAAGCACAAGGAATCCCGGTGGGCCACACGCCCGGAGTTCTGACCGATGCGACGGCCGATGTGGCGATGACCTTGTTGCTGGCGGTTGCACGCAAGCTGACCCAAACAGCGGCTGACGCACGGGAAGGTCGTTGGGGAACGTGGAACCCGACCCAATGGTTGGGGAGCGATTTAGCCGGCAGCACGCTTGGCATTGTGGGGATGGGGGCGATCGGGCAGGCGACTGCTCGTCGAGCCAAGGCGTTTGGTATGAAAATTGTTTATCACAGCCGCGGCCGTTATTTAGAAATCGAAAAAGAGCTGGAAGCGGAGAAAGTAACGTTTAGAGAACTGCTTCAGCAGAGTGATGTGGTCAGCCTGCATACGCCGCTTACAGCTGAAACCACCCATTTAATTGATGGGTCTGCTCTCAGTGCGATGAAGAAGAGCGCGATTCTAATCAACACAGCACGTGGCGGTGTGGTTGATCAAGATGCATTGGTCGAGGCACTTCGCTATGGTGAAATTTCGGCCGCCGGGCTGGATGTCACCACACCCGAACCGCTGCCTACCTATCATCCACTGTTTCAGATGCCGAACTGCTTGATTCTGCCCCATATCGGCTCTGCCACCCAACGGACGCGCCAGCGTATGGCGCAATTGGCATGCGAGAATTTGCTGCTTGGGTTAGACAGTCAGCCGCTGAAACATAACGCGCTCGATCTTTTATAGCCGGTAATCTAACCAGGAGAATGTGATGTGTCCATGCTGTAGCGGAAGTGAAAACATAAACGACTTAGACAACTTTTTTGATGAGAAGTATCAGTTTAGGGCCGCCAATAAGTATCTGCAGAATGGATTAGACAAAGAGAGCCAAAGGCTAATCGGATGGGTGGCTGATCGACTGGATGGCAGCCAAACGATCATGGAGATCGGCTGTGGGGCCGGAATGATTCATCACGACCTGTTACGGAGGGGAAAAGTGGCCCATGCTGTGGGGATCGATGTTTCGACGGCCGGGATTAAGGTGGCCACCCAAAATGCGGAAAAATTTCAGCTTAGCGAGAAAATCGACTATCACAAGGTGGACTTTGCCCAAAACGCCGACCAGTTTCAATCGGCCGACTTTGTCGTGATGGATCGAGTTATTTGCTGTTATCCTTTTTTAGACCTGCTTTTAGGTCAGGCGGCGGAGAAAACCGGTAAATATCTGGCGATAAGTTTTCCCGTTGAAAATTTCTTGTCCAAGCTAGCGATCCGCACATGCGGCACTTGTCTTCGGTGGTTTGGCCAAACTTTTCATCCTTTTTTGCACGGCCATGCCAATATTCGATCGACGGCCGAAGCGGCCGGTTTGCGCCTGGCCCATCAAGATCGCCATTTTATATGGTCAATGATGGTTTTTGAACGTTTGCTGACCTAAAAATAAGAGACCTGCATCAACGGGCCAAATTGCCTATAATTATAAGCCCCTCCCTTCCTCGTTATAAAAAAGAACAAGCCTTATGCGATTTTTCGCGTTCGGTGACATTCCTATTTCAAGTCACACTTCTATTTATGGATCAAGAAAATCAGCCTACGAGTAAAAAGATTCCTGGATTCCGGCAAGTGCCGCGGACCGGCGTTATTTATGTCATGCATCAGGCAACTGAGCGCGGGTTTAGCTACGACAACCCTGAATGGGCCAATTTGGGCCAGGGTGCGCCAGAGGTTGGCCCGCTGGCCGGAGCGCCAAAGCGGATTGAGGACATTACGATTGAGATGAATCGACACGAGTACGGGCCGGTAACAGGCCAGGTGGAACTGCGTCAGAAAGTCGCCGATTTGTACAATACGATCTACCGTAAAGACAAAGTGTCGAAATACACCTATGAAAACGTGAGTATCGCAGGGGGAGGGCGTATCGCTTTGACGCGTCTGGCAGCAGCCCTTGGCAATATCAATATGGGCCATTTCTTGCCCGACTATACAGCTTACGAAGAGCTATTAAGCGTGTTTAGAGCCTTCATCCCGATTCCGATCCTGTTAGATTCTGAACTGGGGTATAAGATCCCGATGCGTCACCTGCGCAAAGAAATTCAAGGCAGGGGGCTTAAAGCTTTGTTGGTCAGCAACCCTTGTAATCCAACGGGGCAGGTCGTGGAGGGGAACCAGTTGAGCCAATGGGTTGAAATGGCGAATGATTTACGCTGCTCAATTATTTTTGATGAATTTTATTCACACTACATCTATAACGGCCCGACACAGGGGGATCCCAGAATGGTGTCTGCGGCCGAATATGTTGAGGATGTTGATAAAGATCCGATTGTGATTGTGGATGGGTTGACGAAGAATTGGCGTTATCCTGGATGGCGGGTAAGTTGGACCCTTGCGCCCAAGCAGGTGATCAATACGATCGCGTCTGCCGGGTCGTTTTTAGACGGCGGGGCAAACAATCCGTTTCAGAGCCATGTGCTTGATCTTTTAGAGCCTGACTACGTGCTTGAAGAAACGGTCTCGACACAGGCTGTATTTCGAGAGAAGCGGGATTATATTTTACGCAGGCTGCATAAGATGGGGATTCGGGTTGAATCAGAACCGGCCGGGACATTCTATGTTTGGGCAAACTTAAGCCAATTGCCCGAACCATTAAATGACGGGATCCGTTTCTTTGAAGAAGGCTTAGAAGAGCATGTAATTACAGTTCCCGGTGCATTCTTTGATGTTGACCCTGAACGCAGACGTGAGTCCGGCCGGTATCGTGCCTATGCGCGTATTAGCTTTGGCCCAACGATGAAAACATTGGTGCAGGGGTGTGATGCTTTGGAGCGTGTTATTGCGAAATACTCTGATGGCTCCACCTCAAATTAACAAGCTTTAAAAAGTAGGTACAAAAAAATATAGCTAGGGAACTATATTTTTTAGAATAGGTATTTTTTGTAATTCTAGGGTGATCACGGCTGAAACGGCCATGACAATCGCGGTGAGTACAGGCACGCTGATCAACAGCGGCCAAGTTGTTTCATCTAGTGGGAACCCTAGAATGCCATTGCGAAACTCATCAATGATCATTTGATGAACGCAATAAATGCCTAAGCTGGCGACGCTAATCTTTTTGATCATCCACTTAAACGATGGCATCGCACCATAAATCGCATTCCAATCCATCGATTTAAGCACCAAAAATGACAAAATAGAGAGCGGGACGATATTGTAGCTCGTATTCATCGCATAGAAATGCTCATATTTGCCATTGTTGGCAACGGTGCCGTAATGCACGATAAACTGCGAAAAGGTCCAAATTGCGCCAACGCCGTACATGGCCCAACGCAGATGTTTACCCTCTAGCTTAATGTCACGAAGATAGATGCCTAAAATAAAGAAACCGACGTATCCGGTGGTGACATACAGCCGAATGCCGATGGGGACCCCGACATACCGCTCAAAGACAGGGAACAGGGATGTCATGACATACCACGTGATTAAAAAATAGGTTAGGTTTTTTCGAGATGCGGCTTTGATGTAGGTGCGCAAAATCGGGGTCACAAGGTAAAGGCCCAAAATCATCTGTAAAAACCATAAATGGCCGTAAACCGGACCTTTAATAAGCAGATACTTGATGTAATCACTCGGTAGCTGTTCACCCAGCCAATACAGGCGATATATCATGTAGATGCCGGACCATGCACTGAATGGGATAAGGACTTTGATGAAACGCTTTTGAAAGAATAGGCCCACCGGCTGATCCGCTTTTTTAGGATGCAATAGCAGCATACCGCTAATCATTGTAAAGAGCGGGGACCCGGTTTTACCGATTAAATACATCGTGCTGGCCATCCACCAATCGAGCGAATGAATCGTGTTGTAGTTGTTGATTTGAGGAAAGATCACATGCTCGGCGATAATGATGACCATGGCCAAGGCACGTATGACAACAACATATTCAAGGTGGCTTTTTGGCTGAATCGGTTCTGGCTCTGCATTTGTCCCTGCATTAGTATCTGCAATTTCGGCCGCCATCGGGGCGAACTCCGCCTGAGGGCCAGGGTGTAAAATATCTGGTTCATATAGGTTTGCAGAGGGTGTTTTTGCAGTAGCTTCTAGTTGTTTTTCTTCAACCTTTTTTTGTGATGTCTTAGTTTTCATCTCTTTCGCATAGGAGCATAGGTTTCTTAAGAACGGCTCGAGCAGCGTTGGAGTTAAAACGATTCGATCCGTTTTGATTCCAGCGTTGCTGAGAATGTATTATTACAGTTGAAGGTTAGCGAGTTTGTAGGGTTGTAGGCAATAAGACCTCCGTCCCAAGTCGAGACGGAGGGGGTGTGCTTCTGTACTACCGGTTTGGATTATTCATAGGCTAGTACTTCGCGAATCGTTAGGCGGGCTGCATTTCTGGCCGGAATAATGCTGGCTAAGGTTGCCAATGCCAGAACGCCTAACAGCCAAATCCAGAAGCCGTTGGCGCTAAAATACAGCGGCATGGCTGAATTGATCATCGCTTCGCTGATAATGCGTAATAGGACGACGCTGATCGGGAAGGATAAAACCGCACCAATCATCCAACTAATAAAACCGATTGATAATCCTTCAAGAATGACGGTGCGCATGATTTCAATATCTACTGCTCCAATCGCTCGCATCACTCCGATCTCCCGTGTTCGTTCTAACACATTCATCGACATAGTTCCTGCAAGCCCAATCGAGCCAACGACGGCCGTTAGGAGTGCCATCGTCATAAAAAAGGTGACCAATACGCCAATCGCTTCGGCTGCACTATCCGTCACTTCTTTGCCCGATTCTACATTGCGCACAGAAAAGCCCGCTTCATCTAAACGGTCATTTATTTGTCGTGTAGCGATTTGTTGTGCAGCCCGTGAATGATCATCGGTGACCACACGGAACGAGGTTCCTTGACCGATTAAACCGGTTTGCTGAGCGATGACATCGTAGGGGACATAACCCAAAATCGTTTCACCATTGGGGTCTGGGAACGAGAAGATGCCAACGATGAGCCATCCTTCTTCGCGGTCCCCATTGACTTCAACCGGAATGGTGTCGCCCAGCTTTAAACCTGGCACCCTGTTTATGGCGAGGTCTGCAATAACAATCGCTTTTTTGTCAGATTGGTTAAGCCAGCGCCCTTCTAGAATGCGGGGGGAAACCAATTCGCTGTCGGCCGGTGGGGCCAGCATGGTCAACGCCTCACCGTTTTCGGAGCCGGGTATTTGAATTTCAGCCGACGCGAACAACCAAGGTTCGATATATTCAACCCCGTCAACTTCGCTAATGATTTGGGTGATTTTGTCCGTTCTGTAGGGCCGGTCCATATCGACGATCACGTCGGCTATGAACAGGTCGCCGATCGTATCGATAAATTTGTCGAGTGATTCGCGGACATTAAATACGGCGATGAAAATCGCTCCTGCCATCGTAAGGGTGAACAGGGTCAGAGCAAGCCGACCTCGTTTGCGGAAGGTGTTTCGGATGGAAAGCAAGACCGGCCGGGCGATCCAAGCGATCGATTCACCGATTCGGTCTAAGCGAGATTCTTTTTTGCCACCTTCTTTGCCCACCGTGTTGCTGATCGCCCGTGCGACTGTGGTTCGAGAGCCGGAGCGGACCGGAATAAAGCCGGCCGCGGCCGGCACAATAATTGCGATCAAAGCTTGGGTAATGGCCGAAGCCGGAATTACTCGGAACCCTTGGACCGTTACCGCTAAAAGGTCCGCCATATATTTTGCAAGCGCATACCCACCCCAACTGGACAGCGGGATTGAAATGATCAAGGCGAGAAAGCTAAACGACATAATCAGCAAAAGATACATCCCACTGATTTGCAGGCTGTGCGCCCCGACAAGCTTCATCACACCGATTTGGCGCAAATGCTGCGCCAACAGCGCGTTGAGCGTGTTGGCGATTAAGGAGCTGCCTAATAAGAGCATTAGGGCTCCCATCGCACCCAACACGCCTAAAATAGCAAGGACGGTCGATTCCATCGGATGCTCACGCGTGGTGCCTGTCCAACGACGGAAGATGCGGTCATCACGTTTTTTCAAGCGTTCTTCAACTTGGTCAGCGACTTCATCGATATACACGATATCGTTAGAATCTCCATCAACCCGGGCGATGATTTGATTGAAGGCGGTGTCTCGGCCGAGCCATTCAAGGGTATCGAGGGTGACGTAGGCGTGTGGCTCTGCGTTGGGGCCACCGCGTACACCTTGATCTTGCACAAAGCCGACGGCCGGCATTTCGCGCGTTGTGCCGTTCGCCAACTGTACCAATAGGTTGTCGCCGACAGCGATATCTAGCTCTTGCCGAATGCGGTTCTCGAGCAGGATTTCACGGCGGCCGGGGGCTGATGTCCCTTCGATGGTGTGATGGACAAAAATGTTTGAATCATTGAAATCTTCCATGCCGATGACCCGCAGCGCCTGCCATGAGGCACCGCCATCTTGACTAATTCGCAGCGTGGCCCGATGGCGTCCTTCGACATAAGCCAGTCCGTCCATTTTTGCGATGGTATCCACAAAGTTTTGATCGAAGGGGATCACATTAAATTCGATATTGGCCGGTTGGGAAGAGGCATAGCTGATCTCCATATCTTGAGCCAAAATGACGTAAGAGGTTATGATCGTCCCCAATGCAAAAACACCCACGGCAATCGACGCGACAACGAGGGCCGTTCGGGCACGATTTTCCCATAAGTCTAAAAATACTTTGCGCCATCTAGGGCGAGGTTCAACGGTTGACATAGCTAGTTAGTTTGCGTTTATAAGCTCGGCACGAGCGTTTTTTCTTCGGGTTCGACCGGTTTTGCCACAGACAATTCAGGCTCATCTTCTTGATTAACGACGAGTCCATCCGCCAAGGTGACTGTGCGATGGGTGAAACGGGTTAGGCCAGGGTCATGGGTGACGATTAAAATCGTTTTCCCGTCGGCCGAAAGTTTATTGAATAGGTTGATGATCGTGTTGGCTGATTTAGAGTCTAGATTTCCGGTTGGCTCATCTGCCACAATGATCGATGGATCTGTCGCCATGGAACGTGCGATGGCTGCGCTTTGCTGCTGGCCGGTTGAAAGTGAGTCTGGAAATTTATGGATTTCGTTTTCTAACCCGACCATTTTTAGCAGCTCAATCGCTCGATCATACCGTTCGCTGGGCTCAAACGTATTGGTATAGTCCATCGGCAGCATCGTGTTTTCAACCATCGTAAGCGTCGGAAGCAGTTGGAAAAATTGGAAGACGATCCCCATGTTTTTCCCTCTCCATTGTGCCCTCTCGCTTTCGCTTAGATCATAGATGTTGTTTCCACCGATTGTGACGGTGCCCGAGGATGGATGATCGATACCGGTCAGCATGTTGAGCAAGGTCGATTTGCCGCTACCAGATTTCCCAACAATGGCGACAAAATCACCGTAGTTGAAGTCTAAATTGATCCCCTTCAAGGCGGTGAACTCACCGGCCGGGCCGACATAGGTCTTGATGACATCAGTTAGGCTGATCGCAACTTCTTTTTTCTTTTCCCCTTCATCTTGTTGAAAAATCGGCTCTAGCGTAACTTCTTTCAAGTTTGCAGCTTCTTCATCCTCGTCTAATTGAGGTTCTTGGCTTGAGGCGACGATATTTCCTGAATGATCAAGTGTTGGTGTTGAGACAACACCGTCAACGATTCGCAACACTCTGTCAAAACGATTGGCTAAATTCACATCATGGGTCACCATAACAACCGTTTTGCCCTGTGCCACAAGCTTTTCAAAAATAGCGAAAATATTATTAGATGTTTTTGTGTCTAGGCTGCCGGTTGGTTCATCGGCGATAATCACTTGGGGATCATTGACGAGAGCACGTGCAATCGCGACCCGTTGTTTTTGGCCACCTGAAATATGTGCAGGAATTTTGTGCGAATGTTCGCCGATTTCAACCATGTCTAATAGTTCTTGAGCCTTTTTCCGACTTTTGCGACGTTGAAAGAACCCTGCAAAATCTTGCGGCAAGACAACGTTGTCGACTAGGCTAAGCATAGGGAGCAATTCAAATGATTGATAGACGATCCCCACATTCTTTCCGCGCCACGTCGCCAGTTGATTCTGATCTAAAGCATGAATGAGGTCCTGATTGCCATTTGCTGGATCGGTATAAGTGACCTCTCCCGAACTGATTCGGCTGACACCCGAAATCATATTGAGTAAAGTTGATTTGCCCGCACCCGATTTACCAATGATTCCTACGAACTCACCTGGGTAAATGTCGATGTTAACCCGATCGAGCGCGGTGAAGTCACCCGCGCCGGTTGTGTAGATTTTTGTTACATCTGATAGTTTAAATAGTGGCTTTTTTGTATTTGACATGAAACATCGAATTGGCGCGAAAGGGCGCAATCACAAAGCAATAAATATATTTAGATTGCAGTATAAGGAATGGGAGAGTTGAAAGGTATCCCCTGTGTCAGTACATAGGTGGTGATAATTTGTAACAACACATGGATTCGAAGCTATTTTACAGCCTAGACTATTTGATTTCTGCAATATGCGATCAATTAAAAAGATTCGCTTTTAAAGCCATATCTGGCTATTGCCAAACTGGACATTGTGTCTAACATTGTATTCACCATCTAATAAAGTTCAATAGTCAACTTAACCACACTGTCTAAAGCTGTACAGCTGTCTAATTATTTTTTATGAGCCGTAAACCGAGTCGTCAAGCACAACGTACGCGCCGCCTGTTGCAAGAAGCCCTAATCTCATTGGTTCAAGAGCGAGAATTTAACTCGCTGCGAATTCAAGATATAACAGATCGGGCCGATTTGGGACGTGCGACGTTTTATATGCATTATTCCGATAAAGAAGATTTATTGGGGGCGATTGTTGACCAGAGCTATGAAGAAATTCAGAAACGGTTAGAGACGCTGGGGGACCCAAAAGGATTTATCGGTTTAAAATGGGCGCTTGAATATGCGAGTGAACAGCCGGAATTGTTTCGCGTGGTGCTGCAGCAACAGCGAGCCATAGACCGCATCCGATCATTTATCGTGGGGCAAATCACTGAAGAGCTAAATAGAATTAACCATGCGGCCGACTTGCCTTCTGGAGCCAATACAAAAGCGACCGCTCATATTATTTCGGGCGCTATTCTAGGGACCTTTTATTGGTGGCTCGATCATCAAGGTGAACTTTCCCCTGAAGAAGTAAAAAACCTATTTAATCAAATCTTGCTTGAGGGTATTCCTCAATCTAAATTGCTATAGAGGATATTTTGAATAAACCAACTCGGTTGGAGCTGCCAACCCCCTTTTCAATTGGAAGTGTCAACGCTTGGCTCTTCACCGATCCAGAACCGATCCTAGTAGATTGTGGTCAGAAAACAGATGATTGTATTGCAGCCTTAGAAGCTGGATTGGCGGGCGAGGGGCTGAAAATTGCAGACCTAAAAAAGGTGATCATCACGCACGGCCATGTAGATCATGCTGGCCTGGCTGGCTATTTGGCCGAACGGTGCGATGCTGAGTTTTGGGTATCAGATTATGCTTGGGATTGGGTCTGTGACCTTGATCGTGTATGGAATCAGCGGATCGACTTTATGCAAGAAACGGTGATTAAAGCGGGTGTAGATCCGGTGGTTGCCAAACAAATGGGAAACCGGATGCGAGATATCCCTGAAATCTGGATTCCTGTTCCTGCAGACCGAATGGTGCGTTTTAATACCCGGACGAAGCTGAATATGGGTGGAGCGCGCTGGGACGTCATCTATGCCCCCGGCCATACCCAGACACAAACCTGCTTTTATGAACCGGAAAGCAAGATGCTAATTTCGGCCGACATGTTGCTTCACATCGCCCCCGTACCTGTAGTAGAACGCACAGTCGGTGTAAATGATGCAGGGCAGCCTGAACGAATTTTAGGGCTTGTCGAGTATATGAAATCGGTTGAACGCTTTTATGATCTAGAAGTTTCGGCCGTATTTCCTGGACATGGCCCAGAATTTAAAGAGCCCCATCGAGTTGTCATTGACCGGCAGCGGGATCGCATCCATAAGCGTAAAAAGCAATGTTATGATTTGGTCGCCGGTGGAGAAAGCACGGCGATGGGGCTGACAGACATCATGTACAGTCATTTCCCGGCCGACAGCAAAATTACCGGGCTGGCAATGGTGATCGGTTATTTAGACCTTTTAATGGCAGAAGGGCAGGTTTCTAGGCAAGAAGAGCAAGGGATATGGCATTTTTCTGTTCAGGATAATTAGCAAATGTCTTTGTAACACATCCACCAACCATCCGTCATAGTCGCTACAATTAAGCTTATAACCCTGCTTGACCAAAGCTAAAATATAAATTTGAGAGAAGAGAATAGAAAATGGCTCAAACGTTTAACACCAATGTAATTTCAGAAACCGTATTAATCGCCCCCGAAGCGTTGAGACAGCAGTTGCCAACATCGGCTGAAGCTGATCAATTTGTCTATGGTGCAAGGCAAACGATTCAAAATATATTAGACGGTAAAGATCACCGATTGCTAGTGATCGTAGGCCCCTGCTCAATTCACAATATCGAATTGGCCAAAGAGTACGCGAAGCGGCTTAAGATCCTGCATGAGCAATTAAGCGATACGTTGTACATCGTAATGCGTGTTTATTTCGAAAAACCGCGTACAAGCATCGGATGGAAAGGGTTGATTAATGACCCTGACTTAGATGATTCATGCAATATTCAGAAAGGGTTGGCCCAAGCACGAGAGTTGGGTGTTTGGTTGGCCGAATATGGATTGCCGGCCGGAACAGAGGCTCTCGACCCGATTTCGCCACAGTACCTGTCAGACCTTTTTGCTTGGTCAGCGATCGGTGCACGTACAACTGAATCTCAAACCCATCGAGAAATGGCATCAGGTTTGTCTATGCCGGTTGGTTTCAAGAACGGGACCGGGGGCAGCTTGAAAATGGCGGTTAATGCGATCCAGTCGGCACAAGCTTCGCATAAATTCTTGGGGATGAACGTTGATGGCCAAGTTACAATTATCGAAACGGCCGGCAATCGCTTTGGTCACGTTATTTTGCGTGGTGGAAAGCAGCCCAATTACGATTCGGTTAATGTGAAACTATGTGAAGATGCACTGACTGAGGGTGGAGTTCCTGCGAATATTGTGGTTGACTGTAGCCATGCAAACTCCTACAAAAAATTCGAGCTTCAACCTCTCGTTGCAGACAACATCGCACAGCAAATTATGAACGGCAACCACTCGATTGTAGGCATGATGCTTGAGAGTCATTTAAATGAAGGCAAACAGCCTTTTCCAGCCCCTGATAAGATTGACCAAATTCAACACGGTGTTTCTTTGACCGATGGGTGTATTAGCTGGGAGGCAACAGACATTTTGTTGCGAAATTTAAGTGACAAGTTGGCTCAACCGCTTTTAGATCGGCTCGAGCGACGGAAGCCAGAATAGCTACTTGATGAATAAGATTGGATTCTTAAATGCGCTAGGGGCTTTTGTTTTTTGGGGCTTTCTCCCGATTTATTGGAAGTTAGTTTCAGATGTCCCCGCAATTGAAACCCTAGCGCATCGGGTTGTCTGGTCTTTTGTCTTGTTGATTATTATTTTATCGGTTACACAAAATTTTGAGTGGATCCGGCCGGCATTAAAAGACAGGCGCAAACTGATACTCACACTGGTTGCCTCAGTGATGTTGAGTATAAATTGGGGACTTTATATCTGGGCCGTGAATGTGGGCGAAATTTTGTCTGCAAGCCTAGGCTATTATATAAACCCCTTACTTAGTGTGTTAATCGGTGTGTTGTTTTTTGGCGAACGGATGCGAACGGCTCAGCAGATCGCGATCGGTGTCGCAGCTTGCGGTGTCGCTTGGTTGACTTGGTCATACGGCCAACTGCCATGGATCGGGCTAGCACTCGCATTTTCGTTCGCTTTGTACGGCGCGTTAAAGAAAATGGCTGTCTTGGGCTCGCTTGAAGGGCTGACATTAGAAACCGCAGGGGTTTTCTTGCCCGCCTTAGGGTACATGATTTACTTGGCCTTAAACGGGTCCGGCAACTTTGGCTTTGCAGAACCTTTTACATCGATCGTTTTAATTGGCACCGGCTTGGCAACCGCCATACCCCTTTTAATGTTTGCCGGGGCGGCCCAAAGAATTCCACTTTCAATGGTGGGCATGATGCAATACATCGCGCCTACTATCCAGCTATTGATCGGGATTTTTATTTACAATGAACCGTTTCCGATTGAGCGCCAGCTTGGATTTGCTCTAATATGGATTGCTCTAATTCTGTTTACAGCCGAGGGGTTATGGCAGCAGCGGCGAATGGTCACAGTTTCAGCAGGAATAAAGTAACCTTTTTTTAGTTTTAGTCTATATGATGCGTGAGCGAATAAAGTCAGTAAACCCACTTGTTTGGATTACCTTAATCGGGGCTCTTTTTCGATTTGCAGAGCTGGGGAGTGTTCGCTTATCTCATGATTTAGCCTGGCAAGCTTGGGATGCAGCACGTATTTTGCATGGGCAATTTCCTCTCATTGGCCAGCCCTCATCTGTTTTTCTTGATAACCCTCCATTGATGGGGTATCTCCAAGCGATTCCACTCTTTCTTTGGCGCTCACCTTGGTCGATATTTATCACGATCACCCTGTTAAACACCCTTGCAATCCCTTTCATTTTTGCCGCAATTGATCATACATTGGGCCGCCGCGTTGCCATTATCGGAACATTCCTTTTTGCTGTAAATCCTTGGATCGTTCATTTTAGTAGAATGACGTGGACCCAAGGGCTGCTTCCATTATTCTTGGCGATTATGGCTTGGGGGTGGTGGCCGATATTTTGCAGCGATCGGACTCGTTGGCACACGTTTCAAACTTGGGAGCTGATCGGGTTAGATTCTTCAATCGGCATGGTGGGCGATCGATTGCGCTTTGCGGCCGGATGGTTGGCGCTGATCTTGATGATGCAGACCTATATCTTGGCCGTTATTATGCTTGTCCCGGTCTTGATCCTGATGCTGCTATTCCGTAAGAAGCTGCCAAAACGAGAGGTGCAGATCGGCCTTTTGATCGTGACATTGTCCTTTGCTTTTTACGCTTTTACCGTTTGGTTAAATTTTGACCAAAACAGCACTAAGTTTCAAGATTTTTTTAACGATGTAGAGCAAGGCTTTTCCAGCAGTGAAGAGACCCCAGGTCTGCAAACTCTTGATCTGCTAAAGACAATCGATGATGACGCTTTGGTGCACGCGATGCGATTCATTACCGGCCGAGATTATGTGGGGCAAGATGTGAATGGGCCAGAAACACTGGACCCAATTCCAGTTCCGATCCTGTCTCAGCTGGCACGATGGCTACTATCGGCCGCTTTTATTGTTGGTCTTATTGTCTTGCTTTTTAAGCGTCAACCGATGACCTGGATCTTGTTGGTCTGGTTTTTTGTCCCAGTTGTGCTTGTGATGCTGCTCCCCTCAACCGTTTTTGTACATCCGCATTACTTGCTGTTTACACTGCCTGCTGGTGGGATAATCGCTGCGGTCGGCTTAGATTGGGTCATGGGGCAGCACAAAGTGATTTATTGGGCTGCATTAGTCTGCCTGTTAGCCATTAGCATGCAATTCAAAGTGAGTATGTGGCAAAGCGGGCGGCTGATTGCACGTCAACCCAAAATTCTAGGTCTTCAAGCACTCCCGCTGAGAGAGGCTGGAAAAATCGGCCGTCAAATTCGGGCTGAGCATGACAATGAGACCCGACCTGTCCCACTTCGGGTAGTCGCATCTGCAAACGATCAGGTGATGACGGCGATTTCTGGGGTCTTGGTTGATGTGGTTGAAGGGTTAGACCCGCTTGAGTTTCCAGATCAATTTGTTTTCTCCCAGCAGGATCAGTCGACGATTTACGTGACTTACTATAAAAAGAATGATGGGATTCTTGTTTCCAGCCTGTCTGATTTTGAATCGGCAACTGGCCCGATCGAGAATCGGGTTGAATATCAAACTGAATCCGGCCTTACGTTTTTAGGCCACAGTTCAACCCTCAACGCAGATGGGACCTTGCAAGTGCAATCTTTTTGGCGCGTTGATGTATTGCACGACGCCCGCAATAATTGGTTTGTGTCTCCGTTTATTCATTTGATCGGGACAGATGGTCAAACTGTTGCAAATGAATCTCCATTTGGCCAATGGGGGCACCGTTGGCAAGTTGGGGACGTCTACGTTAGCAGCATCACACTCTCACCTACGCCCGATGCTCAGAAAGTCGGCTTAGGTTTGTTTGACCCGATATCTGGCGATACGTTCCTCATTCAGACCCCTGATGGGAATATCGCCCGGTATGAAACACCTTTAGAGTAGACCAAATTCCCCACATTCTCACCTCCAGATCGGTGTGCCTGCATGTATACTGAACCGATATGGATATTCTCCGATTTTATACAGGACAACGACGCATTTATCCCTACATTTTTGGTGCTGCGATTTGGCTAGCGTGGCTGATTGGGGTTTTGCTAGGGCCCGGAAACTTTGACCTTGGTGGAAAGGTAATTGGC
>JAHDEB010000066.1 GCA_020629055.1 Chloroflexota bacterium | reverse complement strand
CCCCACTCATCCGGCTGTCGCACAAGGCGCAAGTCGCGCAGCCCGATATGGCGCGACCACGACTCTAGCATGTCGTTCGAGTCGGCCGCCCGCAATGTCACATCGACCCGGTACAGCGGCTGTTCACCCAATCCATTCGGCCACCACAGGTGTGGATCATCGATCGCAACAGTTAAGTCAGATCGCCCATCGACTAAAGCCTCAGATCGAGTCGCGACGACAGAGTCCTCAAGCCAAACAACAACTTCAGCGGTTAGCTCCTCGTCGCCAACCGTTTCAGCTTCAATGGCGATCCCTAGTCTCACACCGTCTGTATGCTTTTGTGTGATGTGTACATCTGCCAAACGAGCAACGCTCAGCCCGATCAGCTCAATATCCTGCAAAATGCCACACGTGATGAACGTTGGCCCCCAATCCCAGCCAAAATTGCACTGGCTTTTACGGATATACGGCACCCCAACGGAGCTGTTCCAAGCGTGCATGTACCGCTCGCTGTTGTTGGTTAAACAATAATTGAGTGCTGATTCAAAGGTAATGACGATCTCGTTCTCACCCGCTTGCACAGCCTCTTTGACGTCAAACTCCCACACCCGAAATTGATTGTTCGCCCGGCCGATTTCCTCCCCATTGATCTCAATCGTCGCCAACGTATCTAAGCTATTGCAGCGCAAAATCAGCTTGTCATGCTGCAGCAGCTCGGCCGTTACGGTAAACCGTTTGCGATAGACCCAATCTTTTTCCCCGATCCATTGCAGCGCCAGCTCGTTGTCACGAAAGTACGGTTCCGGTATTTCTCCGGCCGCCAACAGGTCGGTGTGCACACAACCTGGCACCGTCGCTGGATGCCAAACATTTTTATCAGATTGGGAAAACTCCCAGTTACCATTGAGTGTCAAAATCGTCATACTGCAAAGCTTACTGCCCCCAGCGAATTGGAGCAAAGGTATCTATTCAACCGACGGGAAACGATCGTAAGCAAATATTGATAAAGAAAGCTGAAATAGCACTCGGCCTCACGCCTTATCAGGTGTCATGTCTTTGTCTTCCATTTCCCAAGCATGATCCATCGTATGAAAGGCGGTGTGACGAATCAGGTATCTTAGGGGCCATTTCGCCACCTTGCCAGCCATTTTGCCCTGCGCGTGGAATTCTCGGATCGCCTGGCAATAGGCATCGCGATGCCCGTTTAACCCCGCGGCCGACATCATCGCACCGTCAGCGGTGATTACCCCGATCTTCTTCCCCCATTTCTGCTCTGCGGCAAACGTATGGCGGACAATGTGGTCTCGGTCTCGCCCACCGCCTCGTGGCCCCCTCTGCATCTCGGCCGACACCCGATTGCGCACATCGTCAAAAAACGCCCAGCACGCTTGCAGCAAAATCAGCTCACGTTCCAACGCTTCAACCGATATTTCTTGCTTGTCGATGCTCGAAAACGCAAAAGAAATCCCTCGGAAATCTGTCGATCCGGTCCCAGGATACTCCTCAACAAGATCGAAATCCTGAATCGAGTCAAATTCGGTGTCCATGTTGGCTAACTTCGCCACTGGTGAATATCTCGGGATATAAGCGCGCAGGCTTTCGATTGCATCCTCGCTTGTCTTTGACCCACGCTCAAGTCCGGGCCAATCGGGTGCTACAGCCACCACCCGTTTTCCCTTCGGTCCGATTTCCAGTGTAACTCGATTATGTTTAGTCATGTTTCCTCCTATCAAAATCGTTCCTACCATTTTTGCATGTTACCGCATCTCAACCCATCAATGGAAGGTCAATCAGGCCACGCCCCACCCGTTTGTATCGCTCTAGCATATTGTTCCATTCGTGTGTCATCATGCTCTTGAACCTTAGATAAAAGCGGGAAATCTTCAGGTACAATCTCTAATTGAGCAATCGGTTTGACAGGGACTAAACTTGCTAGCTGTTTTATCCTAATTGAATACCCCTCAAATTGCATTTTCGGTTGTTCAACAAATGTGTCTGAGGGTAGTAGATAGACGACCCCTTTTCTCCAAGGCTTCTTTTGTAGTATCCCTTGGCTGATTGAAAACTGATAAAACGAGTCACTGATCGGTGTGTCATCTTCGACAAATTGTATACAAGCATTGCTTACCGTCATCGGGTATGTTTCACGATCAATAACCGCAAAAAACATGGGCCACACCCCATCGGCAGCCGCATACACAGCATTTTGACTTCCAAATTCACTCATGTCTTCCGGTTGTCTCGGCTCGAATAGTGTGATTTTTCGGTTCCCCGACCCATGTAAAACCAAATTATGGTCTTCTACTAAATAGTTAAGAAACTTCCATTTGGGTACAGCCAAATCATATTGGATGTTGAACCCATCTTTTTGATTAACCGCATCGAAATACAATTGTTCAAAGGCCGCTTGATCTTTTTGATCGATGGTTACATCTGGGCATTGCAGCCAATATTCAGGAAGCTTGATCATTTTTTGTACCTTTACCCATTGTCTTGCATGCCTCCAAATATAGTATTAATTTGCATGCTTGCACAATAAAAGCTGGATTTCGACCAATCATGCACTTCAGTTCACGAATAAAATGGAGGATGTTACCAATCAAATTTGTGAGAAAGTGATGGTGGTATAACGGATACACCACGTTTTATTTGCCCTGCCCTTTTGTTTGACCGACAATCGCTTACCTGAAAGAAAAATGATGCAAACCTAAGCGAATTTTATGAGCAAAGAACAACCCAACAACCCGCTTCACGGCATCAAGCTGGAGCAAATCGTAACAGAACTAGCCGACCACTATGGATGGGACGAGCTCGGCCGACGTATACAAATTCGCTGTTTTAATTTTGACCCATCCGTTAAATCGAGCCTTAAATTTTTGCGCCGTACCCCCTGGGCCCGAACCAAAGTCGAAAACCTCTACGTCTCAACTTTTACCAAATAAGCTGGTTGCCCCCAACCGGTTGAATTGCTGAGTAGAATCGACGATGCCCCCTTATGACTCAATCTGATCCTCCCCCTGTTTCTCGTTCAGCCGCACTGCTCAACAACACCAACTTTGCTATCGGCATGCTACTACTGTTCGACAGCTTCCACCTTATCTTGGCGCGATGGCTTAGCAATTCTCTGCATCCTCTTGCTTCTTCCTTCTGGGTACTAACTATTGCAACTGTCGAAATCGCCGTCTTTTTAAAGGTAATGGGGCTTATCGAATGGCAACTGCTGAAAACTCATTTTCGGTTCTTCTTTTCGATCGGATTCATCGTCGCTGTCGCCACCTCTATGAACTACACCGCCGTTACCTTTGTAGATGCGGGCACCGCCAGCATGCTCAGCCGTTCATCAACGATTTTTGCGATCGCATTTGGGGTTATCTGGTTAAAAGATCGGCTTACACCGCTCCAATGGCTCGGGGCGGCCGTAGCACTTATCGGAGTCCTAACCATCAGCTTTCAACCGATTCAATCGTTCCAAATCGGAGCGCTATTTGTTCTGGGGTCCGCCTTTTCCTACTCACTACACGCAGCCATTGTCAAACGGTATGGGGGTGACATCGACTTTGGCAATTTTATGCTGTTTCGGGTGGGATTAACGGCCGCTGTTTTGCTCGTTTTCCTGTTAAGTGCCACATTTACCGCCTCGACCCCGATTCAAGTTGTCCCTCAAAATAGCTTCCAATGGATGGCCGTTACAGTCACCGCAACGATCGACGTCGTGTTCAGCCGCGTTTTTTACTATTGGTCGCTACGTCAGGTAGAGCTCTCGTACCATTCGATCTTTTTGATTTTGGCCCCGGTCGTCACCGTGCTATGGTCATTCCTCATTTTTGGCGAAGTCCCCAACCTGCAAACGTTTATCGGCGGTGCCATCGTTATTTTGGGCATCTTTGTCGTCAACTGGGAGCGGCTCCGATTGCGCCTGTCAGCTACCCCAGCTGAAAGCTAAACACAGGTTTAACCTTCGGCAACCACATTTTCTAAGGTCAGTTCCCCCACCATAATTGTTACGCGATCACCGGCCGACAGTGAAAAATCATCCCCAGGCACCAAACATGTACCGGTCATCAACATCGCCCCATGCGGAAAGGCCACCTCACGCATCAACCAATCGGCCAACTCGGCCGGTGTTCGTTTCAGCTGGCTTGTGTTTGCCTCACCCTCAAAGATAGATTCTCCATCTCGCATGATCGTTAAGCCGATCGGCAGTTGGGCTAAATCCAGCTCCTCGCTGATTACAAGCCCCGGCCCCAATGCGCACGACCCATCATACGTTTTAGCTTGGGGCAAATACAGCGGGTTCTCCCCTTCGATCGACCGAGAAGAGACATCGTTTCCGGCCGTGTATCCCAAAATATCACCCGCCTGGTTCAAAATCAAGGTCAGCTCCGGCTCTGGCACATTCCAATCGCTATCACCTCGTACCCGAATCGCTTGATTGTGACCTCTAGCTCGCCAACCCAACGCTTTAAAAAATATCTCCGGCCGTTCTGCATCATAAACCCGCTCATAAACATCAGCGACATCAGATTCTTCCATACGCGCCTGCCGACTGCGTAAATAGGTCACCCCACAGGCCCACACCTCTTGATTCGACTCAATCGGGGGCAACAGCGGCGCTTCAGCCTTTGGCCCCACATCCAAAACATTTAGCAGCTGAAAAGCGGCCGCCTTCGGTTGGGCCAGCAGTTGAGTCAGCTCAAATACCTCTGGCAAATAGTATCCATTTCTGGCCCACCGCTCCCCATTTTCTGTTTGATGTTTTGTTAAATAAATCGTCATCAGGTTGCCCCTTTTTAGCTTCGAGAATAATCGGCCGCTTAACCATCTAAGGGAGCGGTGCTCTGCCGCACAATCAGCTCTGTTTCTAACGTAATCGTTTCCAGCTGTGGCTTTGGCTTATCGATAATTTCGACTAGCAAACGGGTCGCCACACGGCCGATTTCACGCTGAGGTTGCCGCACCGTGGTCAACTGCGGCCGAATATATTTCGCTTCCGGAATATCATCAAACCCGATGATTGAAAGATCGTTAGGCACAGACAGTCCTAATTTTTCAGCCGCTTCATAAACGCCCAAAGCCATCGCATCATTGAGCGCAAAAATCGCTGTCGGCCGTTCCGCATGCTGTAACAGTTTTAGACCGCATGCAAACCCAGATGCTTCGTCAAAGTCACCTTGCACAATGAGCTCATCATCGGCCGCTACCCCCCGATCGGCCAACGCCTGACGAAATCCTTCAATACGCTCCCGGCCACTTTGCACAGACGGGGTACCGGTAATTAATCCGATCCGCCGATGGCCTAAATCTAATAGATGATTGGTCGCCTCGATCGCTCCCCGCCGGTTAGCGGTCCGAATAATATGCCCCTGCCCCAAGCCGCTTTCATGGTCTATCAACACCAACGGAAAATTACGCTGAACCAAAGGGGCAAGCCATGCATCGATGTTCTGGGGCAGCATGACAATCAATCCGTCTACGATTCCACTGGCCAATTGTGAAATATAGGCTTTTTCTCGATCGACTCGCTGATGCGTGGTCGAAATCATCATGTCGTAATTCAGTAGCGAGACCTCAGCATCAATCCCCCGCACCACTTCGGTAAAGTAGCTGTTCTCTAGGTCAAAGACCAACAACCCGATCATGTTGCTGCGGCCGCCGGCCAAACTGCGCGCTTTTAAATTCGCCACGTAGCCCAGCTCGTCCATAGCCGCCTGTACTTTTTCACGGGTGGCCGGTTTCACAAATTGATATCCGGTAGCCACTCGGGACACAGTCGAATAAGACACCCCGCTGTGTTTGGCGACATCCATAATGGTGATTGCTGTTTTCTTTGCTGATTGTGCCATAACGTCTCTTGGTTTCTCCCGAGTGGGAATTCTCCACATGATCGGTTTTTATGCAAATTCTTGCAAGCGCTTGCAAAATTATCGCTTTTCGTCCACACTACTGTCGTTCGTCGGCCGCTTATGCCCGACAAAATTTAAACTAGAAGAGGAAAAAATGTATACGCCCACCGCAGCAGATAAATTCACATTTGGTCTTTGGACCGTAGGCCACACCGGCCGAGACCCGTTTGGCGAACCGACTCGTGCAGCCAAAAAACCGCACGAAATCGTCCACCTACTCGCAGAGGTTGGCGCATACGGGGTTAACTTTCATGACAACGACTTGGTCCCTATCGATGCAACCCCGGCCGAAAAAGCCCAAATCATCAAAGATTTCAAGCAAGCCCTGAATGACACAGGCATTGTCGTCCCTATGGCAACAACCAATCTATTTAGCGACCCTACTTTCAAAGATGGGGCATTCACCTCTAACGATCCGCAGGTGAGAGCCTACGCTTTGCACAAAACCATGCACGCCATCGATATGGGCGTTGATATGGGCGCTAAGATTTATGTCTTTTGGGGCGGCCGGGAAGGCACTGAAACAGACGCTTCGAAAGACCCCATCACCGCAATCAAACGTAATCGAGAAGCGATGAACTACCTGTGCGAATATGTGAAAGATCAAGGGTATGACCTTAAATTTGCGCTTGAAGCCAAACCGAATGAACCTCGTGGGGACATTTACAATGCAACCACCGGCAACATGCTGGCGTTCATCGAAACATTAGACAACCCTGAAATGGTTGGGGTGAATCCAGAGGTGGCCCACGAACATATGGCCGGATTGAACTTTACCCATCATGTGGCTCAAGCGATTGAACAAGACAAGCTGTTTCATATCGATCTAAACGATCAATCGTTCGGCCGGTATGATCAAGATTTCAGGTTTGCGGCCGTCAATCTAAAAAGTGCCTTTTTCTTGGTAAAACTGCTGGAAGACACCGGCTATGCGGGCAACAAACATTTCGACGCCCACGCCTATCGCACGTCTGACTACAAAGATGTGAAGGCGTTCGCTCGTGGCTGTATGCGCAATTACTTGATCTTGAAAGAAAAAGTGGCGCGTTGGAACGCAGACAGTGAGATTCAAGCCTTGCTTGAAGAAATTAATGCAGATGATGGCTCGATGGACCCGTTGATGGGCAGCTATTCGGCCGACAAAGCCAGTGCCCTAAAATCACGCAGCTTTGATCGGGCCGCCATGGGTGCCCGTGGCTTGCCATACGAGGCGCTCGATCAGCTAACGGTAGAAATTCTTCTCGGTGTTCGTTAGGGCCGTGATCGCCATAACGCATAGGCGATCACAGGTTCTGTAGAGCATTCGCAGAGGGTGTATTCGGGTACTGAGTAAGGGGGCGATCTTCTCCGTGAGCCCCCTTACTCTTCTTAAAAATTAAAATATCATGTTTATTGGAATCGACTCATCAACAACCGCAACCAAAGCCCTGCTCATGAGCACAGACAGCCAAGTGATCGGTGTAGCTTCTAGCAGTTATGACTATGAAACGCCCCACCCACTGTGGAGTGAACAATCGCCCGAGCTGTGGTGGCTGGCCACGGCCGAAAGTATTCGAAACCTGCTCCAGCAAACCGGTGTAAATCCGGCCGAAATTAAAGGGGTTGGGCTGACCGGGCAAATGCACGGCCTTGTCTTGTTAGATAAAAATGGGAAAGTCCTGCGACCGTCGATTTTGTGGAACGATCAACGTACCGGAGCAGAGTGTGACGAAATACGGCAAATCGTTGGGAAGAGCCAACTCATCGACATAACGGGCAATGATGCCCTGACCGGTTTTACCGCCTCGAAAATCATGTGGGTCAAAAACAACGAGCCTGAGATCTATGCCCAGATCGACAAAATTTTGCTTCCCAAAGACTATGTGCGCTTTAAAATGACAGGGGAATATGCGATGGATAAAGCCGGAGGAGCCGGTACGCAGCTCTTCGATATTCGCAATCGCTCGTGGTCATCTGGCTTATTGGAGCAGCTTGGCATCGATCAAAACTGGCTACCCGAAACATTTGAAGGGACAGAGCAGACGGGTGGGGTCAATCAGGCCGCATCGATTGTCACAGGTCTACCTATAAGCACACCTGTCTATGCAGGCGCAGGAGATCAAGCAGCCTCAGCCGTGGGGACCGGTGCAATCAACGAAGGGGTGGTGTCTCTCTCTTTGGGGACTTCTGGTGTGGTATTCGCCAGCACAAGCCAACCGCTGATCGAGCCGGAAGGCAAGCTACATGCGTTTTGCCATGCGATACCAAACAAGTGGCACCTGATGGGCGTCATGTTATCGGCCGCTGGCAGTATGCGTTGGCACCATGATACCCATGCGGAACTTCTTGATTACGACACGTTTACCCGGCCGGCCGATTTGGTCCCGGCGGGGTCAGACGGACTCATTTTCCTCCCCTACCTAACAGGAGAACGCACGCCTCATCCTGACCCACTGGCACGCGGTGCGTTTGTGGGGTTAACCGTGCGCCACACACAGGCTCACATGACCCGCGCAGTCATGGAAGGGGTCGCATTTGGTTTTAGAGACATGTTTGAGCTCATGCAGGGGATTGGAATCTCTGACATTCAACAGGTTCGCGTTTCAGGCGGTGGTTCAAAAAGCCAACTTTGGAAGCAAATTTTGGCAGATGTGCTCAATGCAGAAATGGTGACGATCAATACGGCCGAAGGTGCCGCATATGGTGCCGCCTTGCTCGCAGCGATCGGACACGGTCAGTTTAACAGCCCGGCCGATGCGATTGACCAATCGATCAAAATCACCAGCACGACCGAACCCGGAAAAGACCGAGACCGATACAACGATTATTATCCGGTGTATCGTGATCTTTATCCGCAGCTTCAAGCATCATTCACCCGCTTATCTCAGCTCGAAAGTAAATAAAAAGAGGGTTTTGCCTTCCCCAGAACAGTTATTGATCGATTTTAGAGAAAATTTCGCTCCCAATAGCCCCTTATTTTTCACAAAATAGCACATCTGTTATAGTTACATAATGTTAGATTCAGTCTGCCTGAATCACAATTGGTATCATCGCACCTAGGTCGGCAAATAAATGCCCGATATTAGCTAAAATACAACTAACGCAAGCCAGTTGGGGGTTTGAATCAAGTGAACAGTTTCATCCAATCAGTTAAACAAAATATTCGTCCGGCCGTGCTTCTCGCCATGCTCATTCTGCTCGCCACATCAGGCGCTCAGCTTTCCTTTGGGCAAGATTCGGAACCTTCTCGACTCGAGCTAACCGGTATCGACACTTCCACCCTCCCCATCATCAGCCTGCGTTTAGTTGGCGTCCAATCAAACGGTCAACGTATCGACACAGACCAAACCCCCCTTGAAATACAGCACGGTGCTGAAACCATCAGCCAAGAACAATTCACTTCGATGGAAAAGGAAGAGGTGGGCACCTTAACCCTCGTCCTGCTTGATACCCCAGGTGGTGTAGCGGCCGAACTGCCAGCGATCCAAGCCGCCATGCAGATGTATGCCGGGTCTGAAGAATCTGGCTATATGGTCGAAAGAGCTGACACGATCGGTATTTATGCGGTTGATTTCTCTGATCCCAAGCCGCTGCTTGAACCGACCTTCTTTCGCAATAGCGTCATCAACTGGCTAGCGATTGAACCGCCGATCCAAGAAGGGTCTACCGCGCTTTACGACAGTCTAGACAGCATGCTAGACCAAGTCTCTGGCCTTAAACCCAGCCCTGAAATCGTCGCTTCGATTGTGGTATTTACAGATGGGACCGACGTCGTCAGTACCCGCACAGACGCCGGAGCCGTAACTCAAAAAGCGGTTGATCTCAATATACCCATCCATACCGTTCATCTAAACAACAGCCTGATCGCTTTTCCAGAAGAGGGGCAGCAATTCCTACAAAACTTATCGAACCGCTCCGGTGGATTCGCAACAGAGCTAAATGAAGAAGGGGTTCGCCAAATGTGGGAGACGATCAGCTCTTTCAGCCAACAGACCGTCATCCGCTATCGCCCGGCAGAACCGGTACCCGGCAATGTACCCATTTCAGTACGAGTCAAAGCATTCCCCAATGTCGAAGCCTTTACCTCGGCCCAATTCCCGGCCGACCAGCTAAAAGTTGAATTTGGCCTTGAAGAATATTTCCAAACCGCCGTCGTGCCCGACCTCACCCAGCCGATCGATCTTTCCTTACCGGTTGCGATCTCTTGGCTAGATGGGCGGGATCGAGCTGTTTCAACCGCGCAAATCTTGCGAAATGGTGAACTAGCGGCCGAAATTCCGGTCGGAGAAAGTGGGCTTGATTCAGCCGACTTCACCCTCGTCAATATGGAATACGGCCCCAATGAAATTATTTTGGCCGTCATGGATGAAAACGGCAATCGAGGAAACTCTTCTCCGCTCATTCTTAATGTAGCTCCAGGGGAAGCCCAACTCGTCCCCGATGCGATTTCGGCCGGCCGCTCATTCTCATTTGGCCGCTCATGGCTATTTGGCCTACTCGGATTAATCATCTTACTAGGCATCGCCGCTTACTGGGTTTTATCTTCAGGCAAACAAATCAAAATAGCCGACTTGTTTAAATCAGCTTTCGCCCCTAAGCCGCGCCGACGCCCATCCAGCGGACAGTTCGATGCAAACAACGATTACAGCGAACTTAATAGCGATTCTTATTCAAGCGGCAGCTCGTTTGGTGACGAGACAGTTGTCTCGGGCCATTCTTCTTCGTCGATTAAAACTGAAACAGCCGCCTATTGCCTCGATGTCATCGACTCAGACGGGACCGATCCGATTACGTTGCCCATCATCGGGCTAGAACAAAGACTCGGCCGTTCAACTGCTAAAACAGATTTAGCGTTCGAAAATGAGCACACCGTTTCTCGCATTCATGCGACCTTCGCCCGCGAAGGGGACAGCTACCGGCTGTATGATGAGCAATCGACCGCAGGAACCTTCGTCAACGGGGTTCCCATCCCAGATTACGGTCAGATGCTGATTGAAGGGGATGAAATCCAAATGGGTGCCCTCGTTCTACGCTTCCGCCGCGCCAACTAACTTAGCCGATGACCCTGACCCCCCAACAACTTTCCGTTGTTAATCTCGATCCCGGCCGTCGCATTTATCTCTCCGGCATCGCCGGATCTGGCAAAACAACCGTCATCGAAGAACGCTTTAGCAGCCTGCTCGAATCGGGAGAACCGGCCGATTCTATCGTTGTCCTTGTGGGGGACTCCGCCCACCGCGAACGATTCCAAGAAATTGCAGACCTAAGCAGTCAGCCCGCCCTACTCGATCTGACAATCACAACGTTATTCGGCTTTGCCCGGCAGATGGTCACCTTCTATTGGCCCATCGTGGCAAAGTCGGCCGGGTTTCATAACGCCCTACGCCCTCCATTGGTCTTAACCTACGACATGGCCCAAACGATGATGTGGCAAATCGTGCATCCCATGATCAAAGACGGCTATTTTGCCGATCTGCGCCTGCGCCCACAACAAATCGTCAGTCAATTATTAGACAACATGGTTCGCGCCGCATTTAACGGGCTGACTGTGCAAGATGCGATCGCCAAGCAGCGCTTCTCTTGGGGGACAGACCCAGAACATAGCAAACAGCTAAAAGATGCAGAATCGGCCGCCCTGAAATTCCGCCAGCGCTGTTTCGAAAACAGCCTCATCGACACCGCCTTAACCATCGATATTTTCGACCGCCATATCCTGCAAAACCGAGACCTATTCGGGCAAATGACCGACCGCTATCGCCATCTGCTGGTCGACAACGTAGAAGAACAAACGCCGGTTGGCATCAACTTTATCGCCAAACTGTTGGGGCACGAAAACTTACAAACGGCCGTCATCGCCCAAGACGAAGGAGGGGGTTACAAACGATTTCTCTCCGCCAGCCCCCAAATGGCAAGCGAACTGGATCAGGCGGTTGATGCGGTTGTTCGACTAACAGACAACTTCTATGAAGCGGATTCTGTCTATCAAATCGCCCATCGGGTGAACCATTTCTTATTGGGCAGCGATCCCCCAGGGGACCCTGAAAAGATAGATGCGACGATTTTAGGTCACCTAAACACCCGCTACCGTCGCCAAATGTTGGCCGATCTCGGCCCCGCCTTGCGTGACTTCATGGCAGATCACAATCTGCAACCGGCCGACATCGCCATTATCTTGCCCTACATGGATGGGGCCTTGCGTTTTAAACTCACGCAGTCTCTCCATGATGCGAATATTCCGTTCCAAATCAATCGGCGTCGTGAAAGCCCCCGTGAAGTACCGCAGGTGCGTACTTGGCTCACCTACCTTATTTTGGCCAATGATTGGATAGACCCAGAGCAGAACACGCTCGTCAAGCCCGGCCGCCACGATGTAACCGAAGCGCTAGCCCTCTCTATTGAAGGGTTAGACCCGGTCCGGGCCAGAATGCTGTCTGAATGGCTATACGATCCAGACTCCGGCACCCTGCAAGACCGTTCAAGGCTAACCAATCAACAAATCGAGCGAGTCGGAGAACATCACGTAGAAGCGGTTGAACAGCTCGCCCAGTGGCTTGCGGCCAACGGCAATCGGGGTGAAACGGCCCAACCACCAGACTTTTTCTTGCACAGCCTGTTCAATGAACTCTTAAGTCGCCCCCCCTTTTACGATGCCGTTCAAACAGAAAAATTAGCGGCCGTCTGTGATTGGCTCATTCAAATCGCATCACGCTTCCGCCTGGCCGGTGATCGGGTCATCAGCCAGTCAGATGAATCTGTTGGCCTGGCACTCTTTCGGGGCATCTATGGTGGATTGGTCACATCCAACCCACCCGCCATTACCACACCGCCCGATCCAGACGGCATCTTCATCAGCACCATCCAAACCTATCTGCTCGAAGAACGACCGGTAGAAGTTCAAGTTTGGCTAGAGACTTCTGCCACCGGCTGGTGGGACTTACCCCGCCAACCCCTCAGCAATGGCTTTGTGCTAGACCCCCGCTGGAACATTAACCAAACATGGACGCTTGAAGACGATGCCCGTATTCGCAACGAGCAACTTTCAAGGATCATGACCGGCCTTTGTAGTCGATGCTCGCAAGGTGTGTTTCTCGCCACATCTGACCTTGACCGCCGTGGTGCCCGACAGGAAGGAATGCTGTTTCAGGCCCTAAAACCGTGGTTGTAACAACCAAAACGGCCTGTTTAACGTACGGGGGACAAATCAGGGAATTACCGATGCGATGAAGTCAGGCGTTCGGCAGACATCAATAAAGTTACGTACTCTGGTATTTTCCAAGACTTCACCTGTTTTTTATTTGGGAAAATCATCTGACCACACTATCATTAACGCACTCTAATTTTATTGAAAGTAGGCAAAGACATGCGCTACCATCTAAAAGTTACGCATAAATAGGCCTTAACCTCCTGCTTCCAGTCCTTTTGGACATCATAGATTGCCGATTTTGGTACAATTGTCCTCTGATACTTATCGTGAAAAATGTCTAACATCAACATACCAAAAAGTTTAATCGCGATTTTTCTAGTTTTCCCACTGTTAGGGGTAATATGACCACAATTCTTCTTATCGAAGACAATGAAATGAATAGGGACATGCTGTCACGCCGTTTAAGACGCAAAGGGTTCGACCTTATAAGCGCAGAAGACGGCATCACCGGCATTGAACTCGCCCGTAGCGAGAAGCCCGATCTAATCCTAATGGACATTAGTCTGCCTGTTATGGATGGATTACAAGCCACACGCCAGCTTAAAGCTGATACGAATACAGATGGTATTCCAATTATCGCTTTGACCGCCCACGCCATGTCGGGCGACCGTGAAAAATGTCTAGCCGCAGGTTGCGATGATTATGCAACCAAACCGGTAGAGTTTCCTGAGCTCCTTTCAAAAATAAATAACTGGTCTAATCCGGTCTAAACTATTGGCATAGATCACTAGAAATCTAATCAGCACCTACCCAATCACTATTGAATGTCGAAACACGGCGCTAAAGTCCTCATTGTAGATGATAATGTCTCTAACTTAGACGTCTTAACTAGGCGTGTTCAACGGTTAGGGATGGAGCCTCACACCGCAAATGACGGTCATATGGCGATGCATCGTTTAAATGAGGAGCCTTTCGACCTTGTGCTGCTAGATATCATGATGCCCAACATGAATGGCATGCAGGTATTGGGCAAAATTAAAGAGGACGCCGAGCTACGAAACATTCCTGTCATTATTATTTCAGCAGTTGAAGATACCAATTCAATCGCCCGCTGTATTGAACTAGGCGCTGAAGACTTTTTAGCCAAACCTTTTAACCCTCAAATTTTGCAAGCCCGCATTTCCGCATCTCTAGAAAAGAAGCAATTGCGCGACCGTGCTGACCAGTTCTTGGAAGAGCAGTCGGTACTCCAACGCATATCGCACGAACTCAACGCTCGGCTAAACATCGATAATGTTGCCGAAATAGTTCTGTCTTGGGCGATGGACAATACGACCGCCCATCTGGGCATGGTAGGCCGCCTGCTCGGTGGCGGCCGAGGCATGAAGGTGCTTGCCATCGATGGAGAGTCCCCCGTCCTTAATCGCTTCCGACATCAAAAAGTGCGCATCGACCATGTTGAGTTCGAACGTGCAGTAACGACAGGCTTACCCCAAGAGTCTGATAAAAAAGAAGGCTTTTTACTCCCTGAGTCAAAACGGCGCCTTGTTTTTCCCATTCGGCGGGCCGGGGTCGTTTCTACCCTACTCATTCTAGAAGACGCAATTACCAAACGGTACGACCAAAAAACAATCTCGTTTTTAACCAACCTTGTTGACCGTGCAGGTCCGGCCATGGCAAACGCCATCCTTTATGATCAAGTGCAACGGGCCAACCAGTCAAAAACAGAGTTTATTTCTGATGTCTCTCACGAATTAAAAAATCCGATGACATCGATCAAAAACTATGCCCGGCTGATGCTGACAGACAAAGAGCTAAACGAACAGCACATCAGCTATATCGACGTCATTGAACGCAGCGTAGACCGGATGTCACGCATGGTGTCTGACCTTAGCGACGTCTCACGCATTGAAACCGGCCATATCCGTTTAGAAATTGACGAAGTGCCAGTTAAAGATGTGATCCAAACAGTTGTGACTGAAATGGAATCGCAAATTAACTTAAAAAAGCAGATCTTGAATATCTCGCTGGAAGATGATTTGATTGTTAAAGCCGATCAAAACCGTTTGGTCCAAATTTTGATCAATTTACTCAGCAATGCGGTTAAATATTCACCAGCAGAAAGCAACATTGCGATATCTGTCCAGTCAGACGGCGCTGATATGGTTGAATTCCATGTCAAAGATGAGGGGATCGGCATTCGGCCGGAGGATCGTGAAAAGATCTTCAGCAAATACTTCCGTGCTTCTGAAAATGGGGCACGTGGACAAGTAGGGACCGGCCTAGGGCTAAATATCTCCCGCCAGCTGGTTAATATTCAAGGCGGAAAAATCTGGTTTGAAAGTCACTATGGAGAAGGCTCCGTCTTCTCGTTCGCCTTGCCGCTTATAAAAAATCAAGATGAGCCATCAAAAGCAGTTCAACCGGCAATCGAAGAACTCCCCGAACCACACCCGAAACCTGCCGCGGATTAACTCAATCTCCCCACGACAAAATATATCGCCTATATCCCTCTTGATTTAAAGAAATATGAGCCCTACCGAAAGAATATCGATTTCTGCACCTATTTATATTACAAGAAGCCTAAATAAAGCTAAATAAAAGTGAAGAGCGGTTGGCATGGGCACCTAGAGCAGTTAAACTTTAAGCTTCCCAATTTTAGAGTTAAAACCAGACTGATTTGACCGCTTCAACTACACATCTCCAATCGGATAAAACAATATTGACATGGGAGCAGCTACTGCAAGCCGTTTTGCTAACATTTGCAGCCATTCTACGCTTAGGCAACCTAGGGCAAACACCGCTTTCCCCAGCCGAAGCTGAAAATGCATGGGGGGCTTGGCAATTTTGGCAACCGGCCGTCCCAGACCAGCTGCCCCAGATAAGCTCCGCAGCTTGGATGACATTAACCGGCCTTTTGACCCAACTTTTAGGTGAGTCAGACATCACAATGCGTTTGATACCCGCCATTGCGGGCATCGGAGCTGTTATCGCAATCGCCCGTTTCCAACCATTCACCGGCCGGATGGGTGGCCTTGTCGCCGCAGCGCTCTTAACAACATCCCCACTGTTTATATCGGTCAGCCGTACCGCCAATGGGAACAGCTTAGCCCTGCTCTCTTTGATCATGGTCGCAAGCCTGCTGCTGCAGTTCCGTCAAACAGAAGATAGTAAAACATTGCCTTGGCTTGTCGGTTGGGCCGCGTTTGGTCTAACAACATCCCCTATTTTCTATACCGGCATGGTCGCATTTGGCGCCGCGTTGTTATTAGAAAGCCGCCTGGGACCAAGCTTGAATTTAGCCGGTTATTGGCCAAAGGATGAACAACGACGCACGCTTGGCATTACTTTTATTGTCGTCTTTGTCGCCGCAACCTCGATGTTTTTATTAAACCCGGCCGGGTTTGGTTCAACAGCATCGATCGTGGAAAGCTGGATTTCCGGTTTCGGCGGATTTAATAATTTAGCCGCACTTGGTGATCCGGTACTGATTTTAATTCAGTATGAGCTGTTTTTTATCGCCATGGCCATTATCAGCCTGCTTGTACTCAGTTTTCTAAAAGATCATATCGCCAGCTTTTTAGGCTACTGGCTTCTCACCGCCCTCCTAATCAGCTTTTTACAGGTTGGGAACGGGCAAAACGCCCTCGTGGTGTTGATTCCGGCAGCGTTGATTGTCGGCCGCGCTTTTGACCTAACCTTGGCCCAAATCCCGCTCCGCAACCTCTTTTCTACTTATCCTGAAGGTGGGATGGGATTTCCGCTTGCAGGGATCGGCGGAGTCCTATTGCTTATCGCAACCACCAACCTCGGCCGTTTTTCAAAACTAGGGTTAGACGCAGCAGATGGACAGGCTCACTACTTCTTATTCTTGGTTTGCATCCTATTGGTACTTGCGATCACCATTACTATTTTGGTGTACGACCGTCTATCGGCCGTTACCGGCTTACTCCTCTTAGGCATCATGGCATCTGTCGTATATGGCTGGGGGGTTGGTTGGCGATTAGGGGGCGCGCACGCCAACGACGGCCGCGAGTTGTGGGTCCAATCCGCAACCGATGATGAGCTAAGGCTCCTAGAAGACACTTTATCTGAAACAGGATCAGCCCGATTGGGATTAGGGCAATCGATTGAAATCTATTCAACGGTTGAAACCCCCGTATTGCGCTGGTATCTACGAAATTATGCAGAAGTCCAATTTTTTGATTCAGTCCCAACTGGTGCAACCCCGGACGCTATCATCACCCCAGATGGGGTCGAATTGCAGGCCGGTAGCGATTACACCGGGACCGACTTTGGGCTCGGCCGACGCAATCAAAAGCTAAGATTAAACTTTTCAGACGGGCTACGCTGGTGGTTCTTCGGAGACTCCGCTCCCAGAATCGAAGACCAACGAATCATCCTATGGGTTCGCACCGACTTAATTACCAGATAACCTCCCGTTTATATCCGAACTTATCTATACAACATTAACCATATGTCAGACGAAACAGAAACAAACGAGCAGCCAATCGAATCTCATGAAGAGATAACGGCTCAAGACTCAACAATAGAAGAAATCAAAGCAGATACAGATATCGAAGAGGCGCTTAAAGACGAAGACGACGCGATATTTGAAGCGCTAGATGATGATTTCAGCTATGCCCTGCCAGCAAACACCACAGAAGCTGAAACCAATCGCTGGTTGGCTCAACCGCTTTTGACGGCCGCCACCCTTGACTGGGAAAAAATCATCTGGGCCACCATTTTGGTTCTAACGATTGTGACCCGCTTTTGGGGGCTGGGCGACCGCGTCGTGAGCCATGATGAAAGTCTGCACACTCAATATTCCTACCAATTTTATATCGGGGATGGGTACAGCCATACCCCGCTCATGCATGGGCCGTTTCTGTTCCATGCCACCGCATTTTCATACTGGCTGTTTGGTGCAAATGACTTTACCGCACGCATCCCGGTCGCCCTCTTTGGCCTCTTAATGGTGTTTACACCTTGGTTTATGCGCCATTGGATCGGCCGGGTCGGGGCGATATTCGGTGGCATTATCCTGCTCATAAGCCCCTACTCCCTTTACTATTCCCGTTATATTCGGCATGACGTCTACGTCATCATTTGGGCCCTCATCGTCATGATGGGGATGTTCTATTACTTTAAATTCCGGGAAGAACGATCGATTTACTGGGTCGCGGCCGGTATCGCCCTGATGTATGCGACTAAAGAGGTCGCATTTATCTATACCGCTATCTTCGGCAGCTTTATTGCGATTCGTCTGCTATTCAAAATCGGCTCTTTAGATTGGTTTAAAAAATCAATCTTTTCCTTCAGCTTCCCTATGATCCTAATCGTAGGTGGTGTGCTCTTATTTGGCGGGTCATTCATTGCCGAAAGAGCGGGCGAAGCTGCAGCTGAAGCAGCCGCCTTAGCTGGGACTGAAGCGGCCCCAGCCGATGACAGCAACTTCTTTGGTTTGTTACAGGTCATGGGATTGGTCGCCTTAAGTGGCGGGCTCTTCTTCTTAGCCGATGGCATGAAAAACAAGTTGGACGAGCATCCTGAATTTGACCTTGTTGTCATCTTCACCACCTTTGTTTTGCCTATGATGACCCCTTTGCTGGTCACCTTTTTAGGCAAAAACCCTCTTGATTACAATCTGAATCGATGTCCGGTGCCAGGCGCAGAAAGTTTAAACACCTTCCAAGAAATGAGTTTCCGCTTAGGAGACCCCGCCTGTCGGCAAATGCTTCTGCAGTCGCCAATAACCACCACCGGCCTCATCATGGTTCTTTTGCTCATCGTTTCAATTTATGTGGGCATGTGGTGGAACCGGAAAGTTTGGATCCCCGCAGCGGTTATCTTTCATGTTCTTTTCGCCGTTTTGTACACCTCTGTCTTTTCAAACCCATGGGGTTGGATGACCGGCGCCGTCGGCTCATTAGGCTACTGGCTAGAACAACAAGAGGTTGCGAGAGGTGGCCAGCCATGGTTCTACTACCTTTTCGTCACCCCGTTCTACGAATTTTTACCCGTCCTGTTTAGTTTGCTTGCCATTCGCCTATGGAGTCGTAAAAACGGATTTGGCGCAGCCACCCGATTCTGGGGTTGGCTACTCACATTCGGCGCACTCGTCATGGGGCTTACCAATTGGTATTCCAACGGCATGAACGGATTTGCAGGGGATACTTTCACCCGTAGACCTGGCCTTATCGCTTTGGCCGCTATTCTAGCCTTTGGTGTTGTTGCTTGGTATCTACTCGGAGACGCGCTGGGGCGTACAGATCATGTCGCCGCTTTGCAACGGAAAAAGGTCAGCCTTGATGATTGGTTTGACTTTATCCCCTTCTCCGTCTTCTGGCTCATTGCAACAGTGGTCGCGTATACGATCGCCGGGGAAAAAATGCCGTGGCTCAGTATTCACATCGTCATCCCGATGGCATTTTTAGTGGGCTGGTATTTCAACGAATTATTTAAAGAATTTGATCTTGGCACCTTTATCCAAGAAAAAACCCTGATGTTTTTCGGGCTGGTGACGCTTCTCATTTTGGTCGCAGCCTTGCTCATCGGCCCGCTTTTCGTCGGTGAGATTCAATTTGGCAATCAGAGTCAAGTCGGCCTGCAATCGGTTGGTCGCTTTATGGGGCTAGCGGTGCTAACCGGCTTTATCGGCTGGCTGCTCTACCGCATGGTCGATGAAGTTCCACAGCGCATGCGCCGCCAAACTTGGACCTTCAGCACCTTTATCTTACTCGGATTGCTGACCGCCCGTTTCGCTTGGATGGCATCGTTCCCTAACGCAGACTACACCACAGAGTATTTGGTTTATGCGCATGGTGCCCCAGCAACACGTCAAACCGTTTTGCCTCAGCTCGAAGAGCTCTCTAAGCGACTCTATGGGGACATGAGCCTGAAGATTTACTATGACAATGAAGCGTCTTGGCCGTATACGTGGTATCTGCGTGAGTACGACCAACGCGTCTTCTTTGGCGAAAACCCATCACCAGACGTAAAAAATGCTGACGCGATCTTGATCGGCGATGCGAACTACAGCAAGTTAGAACCTTTAATCGGTGACGACTTCGAGTACATGGAATTCACCTTCTTATGGTGGCCGATGGAAGAGTATCGCAACATCACATGGACATCGATTTTAGGTGACCCGTCGATCGAAGGGGAAGCATCACTCATTAGCGATGCCCAATGGCGCAAAGGTATTTGGGACATTTTCTTCTACCGAAACTACGATGCGTATGGCGAGGCAAAAAGCAAAGGGTTTGCCCTTGGCAGTTGGCCGCTCAAACGAAACATGCGCCTCTATATTCGCCGTGATGCGATGACCCAACTCTGGGACAAAGGGGTTGGTGCAACAGCGATTCAAGCCCCCATTGACCCTTATGAGGCTGGAGAACGGCCGTTTGAGCCTAATCTGATCATGGGACAAGGGACGCTAAGCTCCCCACGGAATGTCGCAGTTGCGGCCGATGGACGAGTGTACGTTGCTGATTCCGGCAATCACCGCATCCAAGTCTTTGACACCGATGGAGCTCCGATATTCACCTTTGGTGAAAACGGTCTAGAAGCTGGGCAGTTTAACGAACCATGGAGTGTCGCGGTTGACGATGAATTTGTTTACGTATCGGACACTTGGAACAACCGAATTCAAAAGTTCACCTTAGATGGTGAGTATGTGTTGCAGTTTGGCAACGGCGGAACCCCAGCGGTGGCAACTGAAGGTGGTGGTCAATTCTACGGCCCTCGGGACATTATGCTGGGTGATAGCAACAAGCTATTTGTTACCGACACCGGAAACCATCGCATCCAGATGTTCACACGTGACGGCCAATTTTTGAGCGCTGTTGGTGGGCAAGGTGTCCGGGCGGGTGAATTCTACGAACCGGTTGGCTTGGCGATCGCCCCAGACGGCAGCGTCTTTGTTGCGGATACGTGGAACAACCGAATTCAAGAATTCATTATCGCCAATGATCAGCTATATCCGGTAAATGAATGGCAAGTTGAAGCATGGGATAACAGCCAATCGATTGTCAACAAGCCATACATCGCCGTCGACCCATCAGGCAATATCGTCATTACCGACCCTGAAGGGTATCGGGTGATTTACTTTGACCGTGGTGGAAATTACCTCGGCCGATTTGGGAACTTTACCGGTTCTACCAGCGGGTTCTCTTTGCCCAACGGCATCGCCAGCGGCCCCGATGGTCAAATTTACGTAGCTGACTCTGAATTAGGCGTTATCTATCGCTTCGATGCGGTAGACGGTTAGACCTATTATCAAAATAGCAAGCGGCAACGGCACTTCCCGTTGCCGCTTGATTGGTCCAAGGAACCTGTGCAAATCCTATGGATGATCAAGAAGAAATCTATAAAACCACCGGCCGGATCGCCTTCTCAACCGCGCTGCCCCTACTTATATTTACCATCGTCGCGGTCATCATCATCGCTATTATCGCCATACAACGCGTTCGGCAGGTTGGTGGCACCGCATGGATCTTAGATGCAACGACCGATGTGTGTTATGGGGCGCCATTGCCAGAAGCCGCATCCTATGATGAAGAACCGGGTATTCACCCGATAGTGGCATTCTCTGAAGAGAATGGGTTTTTGCAAGCAGCTAGCAACTATATTAAACCGGAATGGACGCCTACTGATATCAGTGAAATAGAACTTGTCTTATGTGTAGAACAAGTCCGCCCTGCATTTCGAGCATTATGCTCAGATAGGAATGTAATCAATCAACTTGGTGGCGAGGTGCTCTTTAAGCTGCGGCGTGCTCAAACGGCTGGCGTTATTGCCCAAGGCGTCATCGTGAGTGACGACAACGCACGAGTCGAATGTCTCGAGGCTTTACCAGACGCCGCCAATGAAGATGCGACGGTCCCAGACGATGTCATACACGATTTTTTGGCCCGCTTTGTGGAAAAATAGTCGATGCTCATCAAAGATTCGGTGATCGTCATCACAGGAGCTACGGCCGGGATCGGAGCTGCAATCGCCCGCCAATTGGCCCAGAAAGGGGCAAAACTGGTTTTAACCGGCCGCCGTCAAGATCGGCTAGACTCTTTGCAACATGACCTAAATATAAGCGATAGCCACCTGCTCTGCATTGCTGGAGATCTGCGTGACGAAGGTTTTTGCAACCAACTGGTCCACCAAACGGTCAAACGTTTTAATCGCATCGATGTTTTAATCAATAATGCGGGATTAGGTCATGCGAGCCGGCTGATCGATATCCCTTCGGCCGACTTTCAAACGGTTTGGGAAACAAACGTCTACGCTGTAGTTTGGCTCAGCCAGGCGGTGGCGACCGTCATGCAAAATCAAAGCCCAGAGCCACACACAAGAAAGCGGGGGCAAATCATCAATGTTTCCTCTATCATCGAAGACCGGCCGTTGATCAACCAAGTCATCTACTCGGCAAGCAAAGCGGCGGTCAATCATTACAGCCGTGGGCTCCGCATGGAACTGAGCAAAAGCGACATCACCATTTCAATTCTTTATCCTGGCCTCACCCACACAGAATTCCATGACGCCAAGCTAGGGCAGCAGACCAAGCCCCAATTTCGCAAAATGGGGGTGACTCCCGATCTTGTGGCCAAACAGGTTGAGCGGGCGATATTAAAGCAAAAATGGGAGATTTATGTGACTTGGTATGATTGTTTTTTTGTGCAGGCCAACCGTCATTTTCCGCTACTGACCGATCAAGTTTTTCGATATGTAGCCAACCGCAAAGAAGAAGCATAATGGGCCATGCGGTTGATATTTATCTACATTAATCGGACTTAGTAAGCTCCATACCCATCGCTATACACTAGACACTAGCAGCATTCAAACACTCGCCTACTCGTCTACCGCTTCCCCGCTGGTCTCACCCTCTGGCGCAATCGGCCTTAAGCTGGCCTGTTCCTCACGATGAGGGGTGTCTGTAATGCGCCTCAAACCAGATCCATCTGGCTTAATCATCCACAAGTCACGATTGGCATTGTTAGCTTCAACCCCATCCATCCTAGCATGGAAAATAATGTATTCTCCATTTGGAGACCATGACGGGTGGAAGCTTGGGTAGTCAAAAGAGGCGGTTACCTGAGTTAAACCGCTACCATCAATGTTAACTGTATAAATTTCAGACTCGTCTCCCCTTGTCAAGAAAAAGGCGATTTTGGGGTTCTCTAGATCAGGTGACCAAACCGGGTGACGGGCCCAACCTTGAGTAAAGGTGGTAATCTGTGAATCTTGCTCCGTATCGATATCATAAACAAAGATTTGCCGCACAAGGCCAACTTCAGATTCATAAACGACTTTTTTCCCATCGCTTGAGAAAGATGGGGCAAGATTTAAGCGGCCGTTCACAATGACACGTTCTTCAGAGTTTGGCTGAGCATTGACCGCAATCAGATAAATGGCGATTTTAATTTCACTCCCGTTAAATTCAGGCTTCGAGGAGTGGAAAACAATAAACTCACCAGATGGATCAAAACTCGGGAACTCATCAGCATAGCTGTTGCTAGTCAACAAGTTCGGGCTTAACCCATTGGGGGTAATAATTTTAATTTCGTTATCGCCTAACTTTGAGTAATAAGCGATGACGCTGCCATCAGGAGACCAAACAGCACCAAAGTCATCTAAATTAGCCGATGTGATTAGGTTCAAGTTCCCGTCGATATCTTGTACCGCAAGATTCGCATGGTTTTCGTCATTCCGTCGATACGAATAAACCAGACTGCCTGTGCTGCCGGTCAAGTCGGCCAATTCACGGCCGCTAATGACCACATCCGGGGAAACCTCTGTCGGTGGAACAATATCGGTGTCAGGTGTGCTCGTAGGGGTCGGTGTCCCTAACGTTGGCGTCGGTTCTTCCGTCGGTGGAACAGGTGTCTCTGTGGGTACATCTGTGGCTACTTGGGCCACAACCGATTCTGTCGGTGGCAGTGTAGGAGGAGGGATCGGCGTCTCTGTCGGGTCTGTCTCTAAAACAAGTTCAGGCACGCTGGTAGCGGTCATCACCGCTGTTGGAGTTGGTTCAGGAGTAGCGGTTACATTCCCAGTCGCTTCAAAAATCGCCCTCGCCCCTCGTTCTTGAATATCCTGCGCTAGGCCGGGCATATCTTGCACGGCCGCAACAGCGGTATTCGAAACAGCTTGTACAACGCTGTTATTCCGCACAGCGGGGATCAGTGAAAGCACGCCAAACAGCGCAATCAAACCGACTAACCACATCAGCAAACGGGGCAGCAACGGCTGGCGACGTCTTACAGGGTAATCGACAACCGTATCGGTGTCGACATTGAGCAATGTGCCTCGGAACCGTTTTAAACGTGATTGTGAGTTGCCGCGGCGCAACGCTAGATCTTCATCTGGCACCAGTCGTGCAAAACGGGCCGCCAATTCAGAAGCGGAGCTAATCCTATCTTCACGATCTTTAGCGAGTGCATCGTTTACTAGTGTTTGAAAACTAGCCGGGATGTCTGGATTATAGTTTGTTAGGCGTGGTACCGGCTCATGGACATGCTGATAAATAACTGAATCAATCGACTCCCCATCAAAGGGCAAAGAGCCTGTCAGCATTTCAAATAACAAAACGCCCAGCTGATACACATCAGATCGAGCATCGATAGGATGGCCGCGAGCCTGCTCAGGCGACATGTAGTGAGGTGACCCCACCACAACGCCCGACTGTGTCATTTCAGAGAACCGAGCGATCCCAAAGTCGGCCAAAAATGCGACTTCATCTTCATCAAATAAAATATTGCCCGGTTTAATATCCCGGTGCACAACATCATTTGCATGAGCTTTATCTAGAGAAGCACAGATGCGATTTAAAATTTGAGAAATCGTTTTGACTGGAACAGCCCCCTCTTCCAATCGATCTGCTAATGATCCACCCGTCATCAGGCGCATCACAATGTAAGGTCGCCCTTCATGGTTACCATAATCATAGACCGGCACAATCGCATGATGCTCAAGAGATGCAATGAGACGTGCTTCTTGTTCGAACCGTTCGAACAAATAGTCTTGATTGGTGAAATGCTCGCCCAGCATTTTGACAGCAACAAAGCGTTTCACACGGTCATCAAATGCCTTGTAAACACGCGCCATCCCTCCGGAGCCGATTATTTCTTCAATTCTATAATGGCCTATTTGTTCTGTAACCATTGTTTTGCCACCTCGATGTTTAAACGAGGCGGCTTTTCATTCCCGTAAAAAAAATTTAGCTTAATAGTGGGGGGTTTATTTTCTTGATAACGGCTTTACTGGCTCATTTCTAAGCTCAAAAAGAATAGAGACTCTCGTTAATACTCTCAACATTCTTCTTCTAAACCCTAATATCAACCTTCGTCTCTATTGTATCTAATTGATTTTATCGTCAACATAGATTATTACCCATTATTGCTCAAATTTCATGTAATTTTAGGAGAAAAAACTGTTTTTTTACTCCCAGACAAGAAATAAGTGTCTATCGGCCACTATTGCACTCAATAAACAGATTGATATACTCAATTTATAAGATTAAAAAAGTTTAGATTTACAGTCTGCTAAAATAACTTTTATGCATGGAAACAACCTAAAATTTAATTTTGGATTTTTAATTGATGCCTCTCCTGGCACATCGAATGAATTCGAATTTGACTATCCTCAAATCATTATTGAAGATGAAAAATTTATCCCCCTAGCCGGGAAATTTTCGGCGACTCGGACGGGAGAGGGAATTCTCGTGCAAGGCACTTTTAATACAACGGCCCAGATGGACTGTATTCGCTGCTTAGAAGATAGCAACGTGCGCGTCAATGGCTTTGTTGAAGAACTATTCTTCTATCCCCCCTCAACAGCATTGGATGAAGACGCATTTACCATGGGTGATGATGGCAATATCGACTTGGGTCCGCTGATCCGACAAGAGTCGCTCATCAACCGGCCGATGCAGCCATTGTGCCAAGAGGATTGCAAAGGGTTGTGCATTGAATGTGGTTCGAATTTGAATACCGATCCGTGCGACTGCGAAATCGATGATATCGACCCTCGCTTAGCCGCATTAAAAGCCCTGCTAAATAACTAAATAATCTTAATTAACCTTCAGCCATATCCTTATAGGAATTTTGAGCTACGGGAGCCGAAGTTTCGTCTCAATTAATTCACGTTAAGCACTCTATTAAGACTTTCGCTTACAATCGAGCACTGAGCTTGTCGAAGTGTGGTTTATTCCTTTCGACAGGCGCAGGGAGCGAAAGTCCTATCTATACAAGAAAATCCTAAATTACCTCTGAAAAGAGCACCGAATTTGCAAAGACTTTTCTTGTCTTTGACGAGAAAGCGCGAAACACCAGTCAGTTAAATTATATCGATTAATATGCGAGCCAGTGTGAAGTAGATGGATAAACCGGCCGTATCTACCACGGTTGAAATCATTGGACCGCTGATAATCGTAGGGTCTATGTCAAAACGGTTGGCAACAATTGGGACTACAGTTGCAATTGTCGTCGCACAGACGACCACGATCGGCAGCGTTAGGGCCACAACAAGGGCTATTTGCCAGCCTACCCCCCAGATAAACGCCAAGGCGAACCCCATACAGCCCATAAAAAGGCCCAAGAAAAGCCCGACAGTTATCTCGCGAGCAAGCGCCTTGCCCATGGTGGCGATGCGCACCTCGCCTAATGTAATCGCCCTGATAATTGTTGCAACGGTTTGAGAGCCGGCATTCCCCCCAGTACCGGTAACCAATGGGATAAAGAAACCCAGTGCGATGACAGTCTGCAATTCATATTCAAACGTTTGCAGTACGGCACCGGTCATGATCGCGGCCAAAAAGAGCAACATGAGCCAACCGATACGGGCCCCAACTACACGACGTAGCCCGGCCGAAAAGTAAGGCTGGTCTAGCGGCTCAGATCCACCAAGCCGTTGAAAGTCCTCTGTCACCTCTTCTTCTAAGGCATCCATCACGTCATCTACGGTTACCACACCGATCAGACGATCCTCATTGTCAACGACGGGGATGGCCACATAATCGTAGCGTGCAAAAAGCTCGGCCAATTCTTCCTGGTTATCTTCGACATGGGCGGTAAAAACGGTATCCAGCATGATTTCTTCAATCGTTTCATCAAGCTGTGAAAGCAGAAGATTACGCACCGGCACGACCCCGATCAGCTTACCGTTCCGATCCACCACATACAGGTAGTGGACAGTTTCGATTTCATCGAGCGAACGTAAATATTCGAGCGCTTCGGAAACGGACCATTGACGGCGCAGCGACACCACGACCCGGTTCATTAAGCGACCGGCCGTGCCATCCTCATATGCTAGGATCTCACGAACCTCTTCCGCCTCCGTGTCATCCATCAATTCAAGCAGCTTGTCTGAAATGGGGTCAGGGAGATCATCAAGAATCTCGGCCGCATCATCCATTGGTAGCTCGTCTAATAAGACGGCTAGCCTTTCATCATCGACCTTTTCGATTAACTCTTGTCGAATTAATGGGCCGGTTTCATCTAAAACCTCACTGGCCACATCGACCGGCAACTGACGGAACAAATGCACCGCTTGTTCAGTTGGAATATCTTCAAACGAAAGTGCGATGTCGGCCGGATGCATTTTAATAAGCAGCGCGGCCAAAACATCCCAGTTCTTTTGGTCAACAAGTTTCTGAAATATCGTTGTGTCGGGTCGGTTATTTTCTGGCATAAAATGGTCTGGAAATTTTTAGGCGATGGAGGTTAAAATTATAACCAAAATAATCTACAACGGGGAATAAGCTGCAAATATCGGTAACCATAATCATATGACAAATTTAACCCTAAACGAAGTACAGAAAGTAGTAGATGAATGGATCAATTCAATTGGAATCACCTATTACAGCGAATTGACAAATACAGCGATCCTAACGGAAGAAGTAGGCGAAGTCGCACGCTTAATGGCAAGGATTTATGGAGAGCAAAGTTTTAAGCGAAAAGAAGATGAAGTTAATGCTCCATTAATGTTAGCCGAGGAAATGGCGGACGTTTTGTTCGTTTTAGTCTGCTTAGCCAATCAAACCGGCATCAATTTACAAGAGGCGATGGTCAAAAATCTGGAAAAGAAAACGATTCGAGACGAAGAAAGGCACAAAAACAATCCAAAACTAAACAAGCCTAGTACCTAAGTACTGTTATCGCGTAATGCATAGTACTTTAGTAAGGGGTGCTTAAGGTCATATTCGATTGACTTTTTCTGACTCAAATATATACTGGTAATTGCATAGGCTCCCCCCGAGGTGAAGGATTGAGCGCCCGCTCAATTCTCAC
>JAHDEB010000321.1:3761-4832 GCA_020629055.1 Chloroflexota bacterium | reverse complement strand
TATGGTGATGGGCAAAACCTAACCCTTGCTCAAGGCGCCCCGTTTGAACAAGTTTATGATGCGGTCTTAGGGGCAGATGCGGCCGAAGCCCTCGGCTACAACTTGGGAGACCCACTTATCATCGCCCATGGTTTGGTTTCTGCTGACTTTGCTGAACACAAAGATAAACCGTTTGAAGTGGTCGGCATTTTAGCCCGAACAGGGACACCGGTAGACCATACGATCCATGTTTCCTTGGCAGGGATCGAAGCGATTCATATCGATTGGCAATCGGGCAGCCGCTCCGCATTTACCATTTCGGCCGAAGAAGCGGCCGCCACCGAACTAAAACCGGAAGCGATTACCGCATTCATGATCGGGTTAAACAACCGTATCGACACTTTCCGATTGCAACGGCAAATTTCAGAATATCAAGCAGAACCGCTATTGGCGATTATCCCAGGGGCAACCTTAGCTGAACTTTGGCAAATGCTAGCCGTGTTTGAGCAGGTGCTATTTGCCATTTCAATTTTTGCCCTGTTTGCATGTCTGTTTGGCATGCTGACGACACTGTTATCTACTTTAAACGAACGTCGCCGAGAGATGGCCGTTTTACGTGCGGCCGGTGCACACCCGTATCAAATTATTTTGCTGCTTGTTATCGAAGCCTTCTTCATTTTGTTGATAGGCTGTTTAGCAGGCATTTTGCTCCTCTATGTCATCGTGTGGGCTGCGGCCCCCTTCTTACTCGCAGAGTATGGATTACAAGTAACGATGGCACCACCCAGCCGTGAGCAATGGCGCCTCATCGGCATCATCATCGCACTCGGCATCGTGATCAGTCTGATCCCTAGTTCAATCGCTTACCGCCGCTCTTTGCAGGATGGTTTAGCGATTAAAATATAACGACAGAGAGATTTTTATGATTAATCAAAACAACCAATCAGCTTTTTCTAAGCGCATTGCACTCTTTTTATCGATGGGTATCCTGGCCTTCTTGCTCGGTTGCTCCCCTAGCACAATTCCAAGCCCAAATAATCAGGCGTTCATTGATGCCCAAGAAGCGCCTCAAGCTGCGGTTCAAGTGACGCC
>JAHDEB010000321.1:0-3661 GCA_020629055.1 Chloroflexota bacterium | reverse complement strand
GCCAGCTGTCCCTGTAAAACCGGCACCAGCGATTGAAGCCTATCCGATAGAAAGTAACGCTTCAGTTAGTTCAGAAGTAGAAAGCAGCGTTTCAATTAATTCAGAGGGTGCATATCCTGAACCAGAGGCAGAGACAGATGAAAGCTCTGTCCTGCTCAGCAGCCCCAACCCTGACCAACAGTCGGCCGCAAATGTGGGCGCATCATCAGCGCCAACCAGTCCTGAAGCCTCGGCCGACCTGATCCGATCGATTTCTGAGCCCGTGCAATTAGCAGATGGTCGGCTACAGCTTGAATGGGGCAATTTAGTCCCGGCCGAGTTTACGTCTGATGCCATTTACGATAGATATGAAGAGCAGCTAGCGGCATTAGAATTCAGTGACCCGGCAGCGCTCGAACTCCGCCAACAGATGCAAGAAGAGCTCAACAATGCTCCAACCAATCAAGATTTGAATGGAAAGTTGGTGCGAGTCCCCGGCTTTATTACCCCGTTGGATTATGCAGAAAGTTCAATTCAGGAATTTTTGTTGGTTCCGTACTACGGTGCTTGTATTCATGTGCCACCTCCACCGGTTAATCAAACCGTTTTCGTGGCGACCGCAGATGGGGATGAAATTGCGATGGAAGATGCCTTTGGCCCGATTTGGGTGACCGGCATTCTTCAAACTGAAAGTACAGATACCGATTTGGCTACGGCCGGATACACCATTGTCGATGCACAGATTGAGCTTTATGACTTTGATGAATAATCCGGGTTAAATCAGATATGTGAATGGGTTATAGGCGTGATACGTTTTGCGTAAAACGCATCTATCAAGCGACAAGTCCTGAATATAGTTTTCAAAATTCAGGACTTGTTGCCTTCACTTTTATGGCCGGTACAATCATTGTCGCAGCAGGGAACTATGACTACATACAGAAATTTCTATCGATCATATAAATTGACGACACATCATTTTTAAGGTGGCCTGCACCTCCTAACGGCTTGACTCATGTCAATTTAGATGTACAATACAACTAAATTAGTTGCTATATACATCTACCTTGAATTTATGACCTTTAATCTAGACACCTCAATTGGATATCTATTGAATCGTTGCACCATTTTGCTACGCATTGAAGTTGCCAAGCAATTCAAGGCCCATGGCCATGATATTACCCCTGAAGAGTGGGTTGTTTTAAATCGTTTGTGGCAAAAAGATGGGCAGTCCCAAAACATGGTTGCACGCTCGACAATAAAAGATAAAACGACCGTTGTGCGGCTTATTGATCGGATGCAAAAAAAGGGGCTGGTTGTCAGAAAAAGTTCGGCCGAAGATGGTCGTGTGAGAGAAATTTACCTCACACAAAATGGGAAACTGTTGAAAGGGAAGTTGATTCCAATTGCAAAGCAGGTGCTCGAGCAGGGTGTTGCCGGCATAGAAGCGCCAGACCTGGAGACAACGCTTTTGGTGCTTGGCAAGTTTGAACAAAATTTGCTTGATCTTGAACAACCTCATTCATCTTAAACGATAGGAGAAATCTCATGACCGCAAGTTCAAAATTAAACATCGCTCACCCAAGTGACACCTATAATGTTGTCTCACTCATTGAACCGACCAGCTCTGGGTATATTCACTTGGCGGCCGAAGTTGACGGCCGACATCCATTTTTACCAATGAGTCAGACGAAGAGAGCGCTCATTAAGCAATGCAAAGCGATTTGCAAAGAACTGAGCCAAAGCAATGATGTCTTGAGTGCTGTTGTTTTCAAGGCTTTACTCATCCCTCCCGGCCAAGGTGAGTATTTGAAACAGCGTCCCGATGTGCATGTCGCCCGTTTTGATATTTCAATTTTGATCGAAACGTCAACGGTCGAAGCTGCAAAACAAATGCGCACCAATGAGTTATTTAAAGAACTTGAAAACCATCTGCGCCAAACGGCTAAATACACCCACGTCATTACAGCCAGCAACGCGCGCCGAATAGGGCCGGTTGATCATAAACGTGATGGGGTTTTTCTATTTAACTATTTTTATGCGGACGATGTAGACCAAAACTTGGCCGTTTGGAAATACACGGCCGGATGGTTTGAACAAGAGACAGGGTTAGACAATTCCACTTTGCTTTTACCCGAAAACCACGAAAAATCTAATTACACCGTGGTGAATCATTGCCGTTGGGATCGCTTGATCGATATTGTCCCATCGTTGATTTTCAAACCGACTTTTCGCACCTATGTCTTGGGGAATTTTGAGGCCAATCGCACGGCACCCATCCCGATTCTGTATCGTTTGGCGTAGCGGCACCGATTTTAACCGACATGAAAAACACACTATGTTAGCAATCGTAAACAGATGGCTGTTCAAAATAGCACGCAGTAACTTTTCAGCAGCATTTATCGGCTTTGCATTTCGATTCTTGACCGCTTTCATGCCGCTATCGAAACTCAACGAATCCAGCTTAGCCATCGCCTTTTATCATCCAAAACCCTACTGGGAGAAGCATGCCCTCGTGGTTCCAAAAAGAGCGGTTCGATCGCTCATGTCGCTTGATCTAAGCTCTGAGCCCGGCCGGTTGCTGCTACAGAACATTCTGATTTTGGCAAACAAAACGGCCGTCGACATGAAACTAGAGGCTTTTTCGATCCTGGTCAATGGGGGTGCGAACCAAGATGTTCCACAACTGCATTTTCATGTTGCTTCTGGATTTGATCAAGATGGAAACCGTTTGGGGGAAGAAGAACCATCGGCCGAGCAGCTTTTACAGGCATCGGTTCACAGAAAAGAGGCGGGGTGGCAAATCTACGAGCTTCAAAAAGAGGCTCCGTTTCATCAAACTGTATTTGTGTGTGAGCACAAATCGGCCGACCCTAACGATTTAGATCCGCTTGTTCACCTATTTTCGATCATTCAAAAATCAATTCGCTCAATCGAATTTCATGGATTCACCGTCGTCATCAATCGGGACCGAGAGGCTGTTCAAGATCATCTAATGGTCAGCCTCTTAGGCAAGCTAAAAACCACAGATAGTTCTACCAACAATTCATAAGCAAGGTTGCCTGCAGACAACCGATCCCCCAAAATCAGACCAGCTATCGATAAAAGCTACCTTTTTATCCTTCACCCTTTCAACTTTATCCTTTTTAATCTATGTATGATGCAATCGTAATCGGCGCAGGCCATAACGGCCTGATTTGTGCCGGATATTTAGCCAAAGCGGGCAAGCGTGTGCTGGTGCTTGAACGACGCCATATCGTCGGGGGGGCAGTTGTCACCCAAGAATATGTGCCTGGCTTTAAATTTGATTTAGGTGGTTCGGCACATATTTTAATCCACCACACCTCGATCGTGGCCGATCTAGAGCTTGAAAAATATGGGCTTGAATATTTAGACGTTGACCCGCTTTTCTGGACCCCGTTCCCCAACGGAGACCACATTACGATCTATAAAGATCTAGACAAAACGTGCGAAAGCATCGCCAAGGTTAATCCGGCCGATGCCGAGAAATATCGCGAATTTGTACAGATCTGGAAACCACTGGCCGAAGCAACCGTTGAGACCTTTACCAATCCCCCCACAATGGGAAATGTCGTCAAAAACTTGGGCTTTAAAAGCGGCTTGGGTGCGGGCAACTGGGAGCGCATGAGCGATATTTTTCGCGGTTACGGGCCGCTGTTGCGCA
>JAHDEB010000320.1 GCA_020629055.1 Chloroflexota bacterium | reverse complement strand
TCAATTTGTCTAAACTGCCACGTCCAACGGACGTTATACAAGAACGGCCGCAGATCAAACCGATTGTCATCGGGCGAATAGCTTTCTGCATGATACGAGGGAGTGAGCACCGTCATTTTATGCCTGTTAATCGCATAATACCGGAAGAAATGCTTCACCTTGCGGGCCACCTCTTCGGCCGGTAAATGATCCCATTCATGGATCAAATTTTCAAACATCCCCAAAGGGCCACAGCGATGAATCTTTCTGTATCGGCCGAATGTGCTCAGCTCCGCATATGTGACACCCATGTCCGCCTCATCTTTTTGCACATAATCTTCGGTTATCGGTTCCAACTCTGCTGTGGGAGGGGCTTCCGCTACCTCACGTAGAACCGAATACCCCAGATGGTCGGCCGACCATAGCAAAAACCGGTTTAAATCAACCTTGCTAATCGACCCGATCGGATTGATGTCTGCACTTGAACAATCGTACTTTGTCATATAGCCGCGTAGCGCCTCATCTACATTCGATGTCCCTAAGACGAGTAATGCCCCGTCTCGGCCACGAACCCAGAGCAATAGTTGGGCCAAAAAGTAGGCGATCACCATACGAGACCGAGCCTGAATATTTTGCAAGGCTAAGTTTTCGGCGTGACTACCCCCATTCACTTTAAAGCGTGGCTTTTTCTCTGTGATGGTGACAAACAGGTCCACCAATGCGGTAATGACCCGGTCGATCTTAATCGACAAGTGGTGTGCTCCGATCTGATCTGCTAATTTCTGTGCCCGTTGCCGGGTCTCTTTCGAGCTATTTTCCGTTCCCATGTAGCAGGTGTGCAAAATGCGGCCGGCTAACTCTTGGGCATCAGTTGGTTGATAATGATCATCGCCGACAATTCGCGCAGCATCTTCAATCACCTGCTGATTGCCATCTTTTGCTTCCGCCACAACCATCTGGCACATCGATCCGACAATGGTTGCCACTGCGGATGAATCTGCTCCTCCCGAAAGGGGTAAGAAAAAGCCATTCATCCCCGAACGGCGCAGATAGTCCCACAGCCAAGCGGCCGGCCCATAGGCGATTTCTTCTTCTGGTAGGTGGTAGTTGACCGTAACTGGTCGGGTGGGGGGGATTCTCGGTTCATCAATCGTTAAATCAAAATCAACCGAAATACGTGGCACCGCGGCCGACTCACTCGCTTGCCGCATGCGGCTGATAAACGCACCACGATACGACCGGACTTGTTCAAGATCAACCGTTGCCGTGATCACCTCCACATCTTTTGGAGAGAACTGGCTGCCTTGGGCCAATATTTTGCCGTTTGCCGCGATAAGTGCGCAGCCATCAAAGTAAAGTCGGCCGCCGTCACACCCTTGTTGATTCGCATAGACATATATGCCACCGTTTTTATCCGTAGCACTTTGTATTAAATCAATTCGTTTATTCAGCTTGCGCAATTCGTGATGAGAACCTGATCCGTTGGTTATTATTTCAACCCCATCTAAACCCAGATAAATATTCGGGCTATCAGGTGCGAAGAGTTCTTCACATGTTTCGGCCGCAAGCGCTGTGTCATTAAAACGCAGCACCCCATCTCCGATCGGCACCGTTTTTTGACCCGTAATGGCTTGAATGGGGGAGGGGAGGACTAAATCTTCAACCATGCGCGTTTGTCGCCAAGGGGTAAACCAACGCCCCTCCCGATAGTTTCCGTCCATGGCTAAAATCATTTTCGGCCGTACCAATAAGATTTTTCGGTTTAGCACAAAAACCCGACAGTTATACCGAATGTCTTTGTGCATGATCGGCATCCCGATGTCACATACAATGTCATCTGTAAGGTCGCTGCCCAGAATTTTTGCTAAAACTTCCCATGAATGGCGTAGTGTGTCCCCTTCTAAAAAACCGTCTTGGCAGCCGTAACCTGGTATTTCTAGTTCCGGCCCCAGTCGGTATTTTGCCCCGGCCGCCTTCGCTTCCTCGATTGATCGTTCTATCCGGCTTAAATTCCCCTCAAAATCAAGCGCCCATTGGTTCAAATTGCATGTTGCAAGGATTGTTTTATTCATAATTGCCTGTCTCGAGCAAATCAAAAAAGCTCATTAACCGCATTTAGTGTAACAATTACAATAAATGTAGTCAATGAGCTTTTTGATTTAAGAAAGAGGGTGAGTCTTTATCGGTCTATTCAGTACATGGTGTTTCTTGCATGATTGAAACACTCATTCCCCGATCTGCCTCAGCAGCGACATATGTACATTGATATTCAGCCTGCTCTGAAGATCGAGATCCGCTTGAATTTCCAAAGGTAACCACCCAATAATGTGTGTATTGGGTCCCCGGCAGATTCATGTATGCTGGGCCATAATCGTCTATGTCGGTTTTTAAAATGACGCCTCGATGCACACTACTATTCATCCACCACGTAATCATTTGGTCTATCGAGTTAAATCCCCAGCCGACGATCTCAGTCCGCCGGTTGCCACCGTAACATGATTCTTGAATGCGGGTCGAAGCACTCGTTCCATCAGATCCGGTGTGCGGGCTGGTTAACTTACTATCACTGAAGGTTCCCATATCTTTTGCATGCCGGCGTGCAGCTTCGACCAAATTGTCATTTACTGTATATCCGGGCAAGCTTCCATTGACCGACCTCTGATTGTTGATTTCACCCGCTAATACGGTTTCAATCGCAGCATTGGTTGGCAGGGTCGTTGTCTTTGGGGTACAAGACGCTGTTCCATCTGGTGTCCCTGTTGCTGCAGGGGCTGGTGTTGGTGTCAGAGTTGGGGTAGGGGTATAGGTCGGTTGGTTGGCTATGATGGGCAACCAGCCTAATACCGGAGTTCGTGTTGGTATTGTTTGGCCAGCTGTTCGTTCTGGCGCGACGCTGCTATTCGCAAATAATACGGCAGGTATCGTCACAAACAATAAACTTAAAATTGAAATAGACAGTAGGCTTCGTCTCATAAAAACTCGGCTTCTCATTTTATCCTCGTAAAATCGGCCGAGTCAGACAGGTCGCACCACCTTCCGCCTTCAGAGAAATCTCACGGCCGACATAGGTCACAACTTCACAACCCAAGTCTACCAGATTTTTTTGTGTTTGAGGATTACCCTCAAGCATTACACAGCTTCCGGGTGCCAACGCCAAGACGTTGGGTCCCATTGTCCAAAACTCATCTTTTGGCACATCTGCAAACTTAAACCCTCGTGCTTTTAAATCCTGCCAAAACGGTACCGGCATCAGCTCTTCATAAACGACAGCAACATTATGGTCAACAATGCTAATAAAAGACATGAGGTGCAAACAAGCTTCTGGCCCAGTGAAATAAGGTAAATGAACCGGCACAACATTTACATCTGGCATCGCTTCTTGTAATTGTCGCATCCCTTCCGCATTGGTTCTAAACCCCAGTCCTACAGCCAAGGTGTGTTCATCGACCCAAAGCAAGTCTCCACCTTCGGCGCGTGCGTCACCTGTTAAACGATAATGGATGGGAACCCCAGCCTTCTCAAGTGCCGCTCCAAGCGCCTCTTCTTCACCCCGACGCAGCTCTTTTCCCATGCTCAAGAGAATTGAGCCATCATTAGAAACTAAGACAGGGTCATGCGTAAACTGTGAATCACAGTGCTCAGGTAGGTGCTCTTCATGATAAATAACTTCAGATCCAAAGTCTTTTAAAATTTTAACTAAGGCATCATGCTCTGCTAATGCCTCTTCCATTTTAGGCTGAGCAGTATAATGCCATTTTTCCGGGTCAGCTTTTCCAAATGCTTCGATAGGACGGCGTACCGCTACCCTTTTTAGCTCTCCAACCATGCTTTGTGCGCCATAACTCATGTTTACTGTCTCCTAGATTTTATTTTTTGCCACAACAGGCTTTGTGTTTTTTCCCACTACCACATGGGCAGGGATCATTGCGGCCGACACTTTTCTTGGCCGCTAATCGTTTTGCTTCAGCCCTTTTTGCAGCTGCCACCATATCGAAAGCTGGGTCCGCTTTTTCTAACTCACCCGCCACATTCAAATTAGATATCATCTCCTCAAATGCTTGTGTCGATGCATATTTTTTCATGATGCTGAATGGTTCAGGCATGCGGGCCGTTTTCTTGCCAGAATAAAAGCTTTCATATCGATCCCGGGTAATGACGGCTGAATCTGTAACCCCTTGACGGATCATAGCCAAAATCTGTTTGTTGCTTTCCTGGTCTTGTAATTTTGCCAATGCAATCGCAACCTCTCCCCACATTTCATCCTTTGGTGCAGAGATGCCACCATTTGCATTTAGCCGAGGCAATGTGCTCCGCAGCGCTGACTTCACGGCCGAGCTTGATTGAGGAAAGAGGAGAGCGATATCGGTTAAAGCCGTAATTGCAATTGATTTGCCATTATGCCATTTGTTAAGCGTATTCATCTCAACAAGTGCACCAAGAATAGGGATCGCATCTGGGCCAAAATGAGCTAAGTCCCGATCTAACCCATCAATGGTTACATCTTCTGACCAAGTTGTACGCATAAGCTCCGCTAAAATAGGCAACGCCCCCATTAATTTCATTTCAATGCACAAACGCCCTATAAGCATGCCCTCAAAACGTCTTGGATCATTCACTTCCAATCCGTTTAAATCAGTGCCTAGCACAGTCCGTAACCTAGAGATTAGTTGTGACCCCACTTCAGACTTCTTATCTATAACTGTTTGAAGCAAAGCTGACTCAGGCTGCTGCCCACATAGCTGTAATTTTTCGATTAATTCAATTGGGGAAAGTGTTGAATAGTCCATGAAAATATCAATTTGGCTTTGTCATTAAAATTTAACGCTAAAGTACGTGTGCATAAATAGGTATAAATCAATATTT
>JAHDEB010000065.1:3557-28726 GCA_020629055.1 Chloroflexota bacterium | reverse complement strand
TAATGCCAAAACGTGTAAAGCACCGCAAACAGTTTCGCGGTCGCATGAGAGGAAATGCTAAAGGGGGCACCACCATTTTAAATGGTGAGTATGCGCTTCAAGCTATTTCTGTTGGTTGGGTCAGCTCACGCCAGATCGAATCAATGCGCCGTGCTGTTGTGCGCCATATGAAACGTCGTGGACGTTATTGGATCCGTATTTTCCCTGACAAGCCGGTAACGGCACGTGCGGCTGAAACCCGCATGGGTAAGGGTAAAGGATCTGTTGATCGCTGGGTTTCTGTTGTAAAACCGGGCCGTATTTTATTTGAAGTGGCTGACGTTCCAGAAGAAGTCGCTCGTGAAGCATTGCGCTTAGCGGGTTACAAACTTCCAGTTCGGACTCAGATCATTTCAAGGGAAGGGTAGCGTCAATGGCTAATATCGTTGAACTACGTCAATTAACTAATCAGGAACTTTCAGAAGCATTGGAAGAAGCTCGCGAAGAGATGTTCAACCTTCGCTTTCAGAAAGCAACCGGTTCATTGGAAAATACCGCCCGCATTGGTCAAGTCAAACGGGAAATCGCTCAGCTAAGTGAAGTATTGCAAAAACGGACTTGGGCTGTAAATGAAGCAGCAAAAGTTAGTGAAATTGCAGCCGCTCTTGATGGGAAAGATTGGACCGGCGAAGCTCGTTACATTTATGAAGACGGCTTGTGGCAAGTGACTTTGTCAGACGACAAAGGCAAATCACTTGCAACCGCTCAAGTTGATCTTAACAAAAAGCGTCGTAGCACCCGTCGTCAAAGAGAAAATGTTCCACCTGTTGTAAAAGTGGACAGCTACGAGGTGGCATAACCATGGAAGAATCAAAACGTAAACGCTTAACCGGCCAGGTCACAAGTGACAAGATGAATAAAACGATTGTGGTAGCAGTTGAAACCACAAAACGTCATCCTTTGTACGGAAAAGTGATCACTGTCGTGAAAAAATATAAAGCTCACGACGAAGAAAATGTTTGCAAGATCGGTGATCGAGTTACGATTATCGAGTCGAAGCCTATCAGCCGTGACAAACGGTGGGCACTCGATACAGTTCACAGCTAGAGGATTATCATGATTCAAGTAGAAAGTCGTGTACATGTCGCCGACAACTCTGGCGCAAAAGAATTGCTCGTAATCAAAGTTCTAGGTGGATCTAAACGCTATTATGGACATGTTGGTGACCTTGTGGTTGCTACAGTTAAGAAAGCGGCTCCACATGGCAACGTCAAGAAAAGCGCGGTAGTTCGAGCGGTTATTGTCCGCTCTAAGAAAGAATATCGTCGCGCTGATGGCAGCTATATCCGCTTTGATGATAACGCCGCTGTGATTGTTGACCCAGAAAGCAAGAACCCAGTTGGGACCCGTATTTTTGGGCCAGTTGCACGTGAACTGCGCGAAAGAGGATACAACCGTATTCTGTCTTTAGCGCCTGAAGTGCTTTAAGAGGTAAATTATGCGGATTAAGAAAGGCGATACCGTAATCGTAATTGCAGGTAATGACAAAGGACAAACAGGAGAAGTATCTCAAGTATTGTCTGGTCAAAACCGGGTTGTGGTTTCTGGAATAAATACTCGCACAAAGCATCAAAAACCACGTCAAGCTGGCCGTTCTCAGGTTCAGGGTGGCATTGTTGAATTTGAAGCACCGATCGACGTCTCAAACATCATGCTTGTTTGCCCACACACGGGTGAACCAACACGTGTTGGTGTTCGTCGTGATGAAAACGGAAAGCCTGTTCGTTTTTCTAAGAAAAGCGGAAAGGACATATAGTGTTTATAACGCTCGTCACCAGATGTAACCTCATCTGGCCGGAGTAGAAAATGTTTAAACCATTAAAACAGCAGTACCAAGAAGACGTTGTACAAACCATGATGAAAGAATTTGGTTATACAAACGTCCATCAAGTTCCTAAAATTCAGAAAGTTACAGTGAACGTGGGTCTTGGTGAAGCGCTGGATAATTCAAAAGCGGTTGAAGCTGCAGTGAATGATATCCAGCAGATCACTGGTCAGAAGCCAGTGTTGAACAAAGCGCGCAAGTCCATTGCAGGTTTCAAACTGCGTGAAGGCCGTGTGATTGGTATTAAGGTGACCCTTCGGGGTGTTAAAATGTGGGCGTTTTTGCAACGTCTCATTCATCTTGCACTACCTCGTACACGTGACTTCCAGGGTGTTTCACCCGATTCGTTTGACGGCCGCGGAAACTACACGCTGGGATTACCAGAACAGCTTATTTTTCCAGAAATCGATTACGATAAGATCGATAAAATTCGCGGTCTAAATGTCAGTGTGGTTACTTCCGCTAATACCGATGAGGAGTCGCGGCGGTTACTTGCCCTTCTAGGCATGCCTTTTAAAAAGTAATTTAAAAGGCTAATAGGAATATTTCATGGCGAAAAAATCAATTATTGCTCGCGAGACAAAACGCAAATACAAAAACCGGGTTCGTAACCGGTGTACGTTATGCGGCCGTCCTCGTGGCTATTATCGTCGATTTGGCCTGTGCCGAATCTGCCTGCGTGAACAGGCACTGAAGGGGAACATCCCTGGATTGGTAAAATCAAGCTGGTAAAGGAGAAATCCCATGTCAATGAGTGATCCTATCGCTGATATGCTGACCCGTATCCGGAATTCTCTGAAACGAGGTCATAAATCGGTGTCGATGCCGACATCGAAAGTCAAAGTAGCGATAGCAAAAGTATTAATGTCTGAAGGTTATATCTCCGATTTTGAAATCGTAGAATCAAAACCTGCAGCCATCTTGCAAATAACATTAAAATATGTAGGTGACAAGAAAACGAAACGCTCTGTAATCACAGATCTACAGCGTGTGAGTAAACCTGGTCGCCGTATTTACGTCGGAAAATCTGAAATCCCTTGGGTGTTGAGCGGAATGGGTGTCTCCATCGTTACAACTTCAAAAGGGGTCATGACTGGTCGCAGCGCACGTCTCCAAAATGTTGGTGGCGAAGTGTTGTGCAAGGTTTGGTAACTCGAAATGTCTCGTATTGGTAAAGCGCCAATTTCGCTCCCAAAAGGTGTAACGATTGACATTAAGGGTAGCGAAGTCACAGTCAAAGGATCTAAAGGAACACTAACAAGCCGTTTTAATCGCGATATGTCGATTACAAACGACGATGGTGTCTTAACGGTCACTCGCCCAACAGATTCGCGCCAACATCGTGCGATTCATGGGCTAACTCGTTCATTGCTTAACAACATGGTTGTTGGGGTAAGTGACGGGTTTGAGAAAAAATTAGATGTACAGGGTGTTGGTTATCGTGCAGAAACAAAAGGTCAAGATCTAGTTTTGCACGTTGGCTATTCTCATCCTGTTGATATTAAAGCCCCATCAGCCGAAACGAAGTTTCAAGTTGAAGATCGCGGCCGCACAATTATTGTGACCGGAATCGACAAACAAATGGTTGGTGAGATTTGTGCCAAGATTCGCAAAGTACGGCCGCCAGAACCTTACAAGGGTAAAGGTATTCGCTATATGGGCGAATATGTCCGTCGTAAAGCTGGTAAGGCAGGTAAGGTGTAATATGGCAGTAGGATCAGCAAAAGCACGTAAACGTCGTCATTCTCGGATGCGGCGTCATTTAGCAGGAACAGCTGAACGCCCACGTTTAAATGTTTTCCGCTCAATTGAACACATTTATGCTCAGGTAATCGACGATGAATCTGGAACAACTTTAGCATCAGCATCAACTGTTGATTCGAAGTTATCTGGTGACCTAAGTGGAAAACCAAGAGCTGAACAAGCAAAAGCCATTGGTTTGGCGATTGCGGAACGAGCAAAAGCGGTCGGCGTAGAAGTTGTTGTTTTTGATCGTGGCGGATTCAGATATCATGGCCGCGTTCAAGCTCTGGCCGATGGTGCACGCGAAGGCGGGTTGAAATTCTAATGGGACAAAATAGAAATAATAACAGAGGCGGAGGTCGTGGTCGTAAAAACGAGCCGGCACAGCCAGAGTTTGACGAAAGAATCATTGATATTGCTCGCGTTGCTAAGGTAATTAAAGGTGGTCGTCGTTTCGCATTTCGTGTAACCGTTGTTGTCGGTGATAACAAAGGTCTTGTCGGAATGGGAATTGGTAAAGCCCGTACAGTGCCTGATGCGATTCGCAAAGCGATTGAAATTGGTAAACGTAACATGTCATCTGTATCTATGGTTGGAACAACCGTGCCACATGAAGTGGTCGGCCGTCATGGAGCAGCCCGTGTCATGCTCAAACCAGCATCTCCCGGAACCGGTGTAATCGCTGGTGGTGGTGTGCGTGCGGTCATTGAGGCAGCGGGTTACAAAGACATTTTGTCAAAATCACTCGGTAGCGATAACACCTTGAATGTGATTCGCGCAACGATCGATGGTTTGGCTCAAATGAAATACGTTCATGAAGAAGCTACCGTTCGTGGGAAAGAACCTGCAGACGTTAGCCCTTTCTGGAGTCGCTAATCATGGCTAGCAAACTTCGTATTACATATAAAAAGAGTTCAATTGGCTACAAAAAAGACCAAGGGCGCACCATTCGTGCCCTTGGCCTTCGTAAGCTTAATTCAACTGTAGAACATAACGATTCTCCTGTGATTCGCGGTATGATTCGCAAGGTGAAACATCTCGTAGTAGTAGAAGAGGTATCTTAAGATGAAATTACACGATCTGCGCCCTAATAAAGGCAGCAAAAAGAAGCGCAAGCGAGTGGGTCGCGGTATTGCAGCTGGTCAAGGTAAAACTGCCGGCCGTGGTACTAAGGGGCAAGGCGCCCGTAGTGGTGGTGGTAAAGGACTATACTTTGAAGGTGGTCAATTACCTCTTGCCCGGCGTTTGCCATTTAAACGCGGTTTCACAAACAGACGTAAAGTTTACTATAAAGCGATAAACATTAGCCTGTTCACCGAAATGGATGTTGAGGCTGGAACTGAAATCTCACCTGAGTTTTTGCAGGGTATCGGGTTGTTGAAAAAACTATCTGATCCTTATGTAATCTTAGGCGATGGAGATTTAGGTGTTGCACTAAAAGTAAATGCACACAGAGTTTCAAAATCGGCTCAAGAAAAAATTGAAAAAGCCGGTGGCAGTGTTGAGATTATTCCTCTATCTTCGTAAGGAGCATGTCCGATGTTTGAATCCGTAAGAGAAGCTTTTCAGGTTGCTGACATTCGCCGAAAGATTCTGTTCACCGTTCTTATTATGGTGATCTATCGTTTGACAGCTAATATTCCAGTTCCCGGTGTAGATGTACAACAATGGTTGAACTTTACTGAAAGCGGAATTGGCCAAGGCAATCTGCTCGGGGTTTTAGACCTTTTATCAGGTGGTGCGGTAAGTAACTTTTCTGTGCTCTCGATGGGGGTTTATCCTTATATCACTGCATCGATTATCATGCAGTTATTAACACCGGTAATCCCTTATCTCGAAGAGCTTTCTCAGGAAGGCGAATCGGGTCGCAATCGCATTAACCGGATTACGTATTATCTGACTGTACCGTTGGCACTTATCCAAGCACTAGGCCAAATCAACTTGGTTGGTTTGCAGTTTGGTGGTGCAGGTGCTTTAGCGCAGATTATGCCTAACTTTGGTTTTTCTGATGCGGCTAACATCGTACCTACTTTGGTTACTCTACTTTCAATGACGGCCGGAACAATGTTCGCCGTTTGGTTGGGTGAGCAAATTACGGAAAACGGCGTTGGACAAGGTATCTCTTTAATTATCTTCGGTGGTATCGCATCTCAGGTTCCTGCGAACTTGCTGAACCTGTTGGTTTCAACTGAAAATGCGATCGGTGATCGCATTATTTCATTTGTTGCGTTTATCGTCATTACCATTCTAACTGTTCTGGTTATTGTCTATATTCAAGAAGGTGAACGCCGGATCCCGGTACGCTATAGCCGCCGCATCCGTGGTAGCAAAGTCTATCAGGGTCAAAGCACCCATCTTCCTGTAAAAGTAAACACGGCCGGGATGATTCCGATTATCTTTGCGACGTCAATCATGACATTCCCATCGATTATTGCGAGTTTCTTCGTACGTACGGGTACAGCGGTTGAGGATGAGAGCTTTGGTGCTGGTCTTGCACGGACTGTAGCAAATGGGCTTAACCCCGGTGCGGACATCGAAATTTACCGATGGACCCCAGCTGTGTATTGGCTCCTCCTCTTCTTCTTTGTAGCAGCATTCACTTTCTTCTATACAAATGTGATGATGCAACAGCAGAAAATGGGACGGTCTCTCCACCAACGGGGTGGCTTTATTCCTGGTATTAAGCCAGGGGATAAAGGGAAACGTACTGACGAATATATTAATAAAGTCGTGAGCCGGATTACATTTGTGGGTGCGGTATACCTGGGAATCGTTGCCATACTTCCTGGAATCATGGCTTATATCGCATGGGCTGTTGGCATTAGTGGTTTGAGCCAAAGTGCTCTAATCATTAGTGGTTCGGGTATGATCATTATTGTTGGTGTAATTATCGACACGATGCGTCAGATCGAAGCTCAGCTGGTGATGCGCAGTTACGAAGGTTAGTTAAAAAGGTTCGATTTAACATGACTGAGAAGGTAAAGACTTTTGTTGTATTGATGGGTGCACCCGGAGCGGGCAAAGGCACCCAGGCCAAATTGTTGCAAGAACAATTAAATTTACCGCAGGTTGCTACCGGTGATCTGTTTCGCGCGAATTTAAAGCAAGAAACCGAGCTCGGTAAACTAGCAAAGACATACATGGATCGTGGTGACTTGGTTCCAGACGAAGTCACCATCGCTATGGTAAAGGATCGTCTTGAACAAGATGATTGCCGTAGTGGCGCGATTCTAGATGGCTTTCCTCGGTCACCGGCGCAGGCAGATGCCTTAAATGATTTACTTGAAGAGTTTGGGGGAATGATTAATGTTGTCCCATTCATCTATGTAGATCAAGAGGTCTTGATCGCTCGTTTATTAAAACGAGCAGAGATTGAAGGCCGAGCAGATGATAATGAAGAGACGATTCGAAATCGAATGAATGTCTATAAAGAATCAACTGCGCCGCTGTTAGATTATTATAGTGAGAAAGGATTGGTCGTAAAACTTGATGGTGATCGGCCAGTTGACGAAGTGAACAATGATTTAGTTTCTGTAATAAGAGGTAACTAAATCTGACAAGAACGAAATAACTTTGTACAATTTACGGTCTGCAACTTGACCATAAATTTAAAAGTTAGGCGAATAAAATCATGAAAGTATCGGCTTCAGTAAAAAAGCGCTGTCCAAAGTGCAAAATTGTAAAGCGTAAAGGTGTGGTTCGGGTGATTTGTGAAAATCCAAACCACAAACAAAGACAAGGGTAGGTTGAATCATGGCTCGTATAGCTGGTGTTGACATTCCAAACGACAAACGGGTTGTAATCAGCCTGACCTATATTTATGGTATTGGCCGCACGTCTAGCGAAAATATTTTGGCAAAAGCTGAAATTAGCGGAGAACGTCGCGTAAAAGATCTAACTGAATCAGAATTGACTCAGTTACGTCGTATCGTAGATGCAGATTTCAAAGTTGAGGGTGACCTTCGTAATGAGGTTAACCTAAACATCAAAAGGTTGATGGAAATCGGTAGTTACCGTGGTTTGCGTCATCGTCGCCATTTGCCAGTTCGTGGGCAACGCTCGAAAACGAACGCACGTACGATGAAAGGACCCAAGAAGACAGTTGCAGGTCGCGGCCGTCGTGTTGGTAAATAACGATTTAATGAATATGAAATCGGTTTTGGCTTCAGGATAAGCATCCGGCCGAAGCCGATTTTGGTTAGTTAGTAGGTAGAGAAATATGGCTCGTAGAAATCAATCTGGTTCGACTAGAAGAAAAGCAAAGAAAGTGATCCCAAGTGGGCAAGTTCACGTTTATGCTACTTTTAATAATACGATTGTGACATTTACCGATTTGAAGGGAAATACGATTTGCTGGTCTAGCGCCGGCAACACCGGATTCCGTGGATCGCGTAAAAGCACCCCTTATGCGGCTGGCCTTGCTGCACGTAATGCATCATCTGTTGCGAAAGACAACGGTATGATCGAAGCAGACGTGATTGTAAAAGGACCTGGCCCTGGACGTGAATCAGCCATTCGTGCTGTGCAATCATCTGGTATTCGTGTTAAATCAATTTCTGATATCACACCGGTACCTCACAACGGTTGCCGTCCTCCCAAAAAGCGTCGCGTTTGATCGCTTTTTAGCTCGGATGAGGTAGGGGAGTCTTCATTTATCGCTTTAAAAATAGACCAGCAAGTTGAGGGATTTACGTGGTTAGCTGCGTAAAAAACTCTTATAAAATGAGCTCATCCAAAGTAGTTCATCTTATAAGGCGTTGACACCCGTCATCATTCTGGGAGGTATTAAATTGGCTGTAAACAATCTTGTTTTACCAAAAATCGAAAGTACTGCGATTACACAACAGTACGGAAAATTTAACATCGGCCCATTAGAACCAGGCTATGGGACTACATTAGGAAACTCGCTTCGTCGAGTTCTTTTGGCGTCTTTGCCAGGTGCGGCTGTTAGTTCAATTCGGGTATCTGATGTAGCGCACGAATTTTCTGCAATTCCAAATGTTCGCGAGGACATGATGCAGTTGATTCTAAACGTCAAACAGATCCGCCTAAAAATGTATGATGTGGACACAGCTCGTATGCGGCTTGAAGTTCACGGTGCTGGTACAGTAACCGCGGCCGACTTGATGGTTCCGGCTGATGTTGTCATTGTTAACCCTGACTTGTATCTGTTCACGGTTGACTCTGATGATGCGTTCTTAGAAGTAGAAATGACGGTTGATACCGGTCGTGGCTACTCTCCTGCAGAATCACGCGGCCGTTTGCCGATTGGTGAACTGCCAGTGGACGCAATCTACAGCCCGGTTACCCGTGTGGCGTTTGATGTGATTAAAACACGTTATGGCCAAGCGGCTGACTATGACATGTTGATGATGGAGATCTGGACTGATGGTTCAGTTCGTCCAGAAGAAACATTGGCTCATGCAGCACAAATCATCATGCAACAACTCCGTCCTTTGGCAGGTGTCAGCGAAGAATCGTTGATCCAAGAAGAGGAACCGGAAGAAGAAGAAGGTGCTATTCCAAACGAATGGTACGACACACCAATTGAACATTTGGACTTGAGTGTCCGTGTGTTTAACTCGCTGAAACGTACTGGTATTACCAAAGTTGGTGAAATGCTAGAGATGTTAGAGCGTGGTGAAGAAACAATGCTCGCTATCCGTAACTTCGGTGAAAAATCTCTTGATGAATTGCGAGACCAATTGATCATGAAAGGATTCCTGAACGAGGATGGACAGGCGGCTGCTCCCGGCAGCTAAGGGTCGTCTGTTTAGGTGAATGGGTCATTCAAACTTTTTTGAATAACCGTTCACGGTTGCCAGGTAAATAAAATATGCGTCACCGTAAAGCAGGTCGGAAGCTTAATCGCGACTCCGACCATCGCAAAGCGCTACGGCGGAATTTGACGGCAGACCTTTTTGCTCACGGAGAAATCGTGACCACAGAGGCCAAAGCCCGTATGATTCGCCCTGTCGCTGAACGTGTTATTACTATCGCCAAACGTGGTTTGGCAAAAGGCGATATCGCGGCTGTAAATGCCCGACGTCTTGCAGCTGGGAAGATCTTTCGTTTTCGCACGATTGAAGAAGACTACGAATATGTAGAAATCGATGTGCTGGCAAAACTCTTTAATGAGATTGCGCCAAAATACGCAGATCGCCCTGGTGGATATACCCGCATGATTAAACTGCCCCCTCGCTCGGGTGACAATGCCAAAATGGCAATGGTGCAGTTGGTTGAAGGCGAAATAGAGGCTGGCGAATAAACCTCGTTTATCTTCAGTCAGAACGTTAAAAACTGTATATCAAGTATGAACGAAACTCAGCGTCAGCGATATCGCGCGATTGTTGAATATGACGGCAGTGACTTTGCCGGATATCAGCGGCAGCCAGAAGAGTTTCGCACAGTGCAAGGCGAGTTGGAATCAGCCCTTTCTAGATTAGGGCAGGGAAATATCCCGGTAACAGCTGCCGGCCGAACAGATAGTGGGGTACATGCGACCGGCCAAGTCATATCATTTGACTTAAACTGGAAACATCCACACGAAAAACTGGTTTTGGCGATTAATGCACATCTTTCCGAAGATGTGGCTGTGCGAAATGTTGAGGCGGTTTCGTCAGATTTCCATCCCCGTTTCAATGCATGTCGGCGGGCGTACCGGTATCACATTGAATTATGTGACAACGGCGCAAGACGGCCGCTGACACGCAGGCGAAAATGGCAGGTGTTTAAACCACTTAATCTAGAAGCGATGAACACAGCCGCTAGCTTTTTAATTGGTGAGCAAGATTTTGCCACTTTCGGGATGCCGCCTCAAGGTAATAACACAGTTCGCGAAATTTTTGCGGCCGAGTGGAGCCAGGTAGACAATGAATTGACCTTTTATATTCAGGCCAATGCATTTTTATACCGAATGGTGCGAAGCATAACCGGGACACTAAAGTTAGTGGGTGATGGCAGTTGGAGTGTAGAAGCGTTTAAACAGGCGCTGGACGCAGCTGAACGGAAACAATCGGCCGCAAGTGCTCCACCATGGGGGTTGTACCTCGAATCGGTAACATACAAGAACGATACACAGTGAGTTCAGAGAAGATTTACCACTGGTCACCTTATGTGACGGGTCAGGAAAAAATCATGAAAACAATTGTAACTAAACCAGCAGAAATAGAACGCAAGTGGTGGTTGGTCGATGCGACTGACAAAACCCTTGGCCGTTTGGCTTCTGAAATTGCACAAGTGCTAAAAGGTAAACATAAACCTACTTATGCACCTAACGTTGATGCCGGCGACTTTGTTGTCGTCATCAATGCAGAAAAAATCGCTGTTACCGGCAAACGGATGGATCAGAAGACATATTATCGTCATTCAAACTATCCTGGCGGTTTATCAGAGATGAAACTGAAAGATATGTTAATTAAACATCCTGAACGGCCGGTTAAATTGGCTGTGAAGGGGATGTTGCCTAAAAATGTACTAGGTCGCCAAATGTTGACCAAGTTGAAAGTATTTGCGGGTCCAGAGCACAAACATCAGGCGCAACAGCCAGAAGTTCTTGAACTGTAGGAGATTCTAAAATGAAAGATCTTGATTTTGGAAAATATATTGAAGGAATTGGCCGTCGTAAAAGCGCTTCTGCCCGCGTTCGAATCTATCCTGAAAACAAAGGAAATGGTTCGTTTGTTGTAAATGGGAAAGAAGTAAACGCTTATTTCGATCGCGCTGGTGATTACGAAGTATTGGCTAGTCCATTGGCTGACATGGAATTGTTGGGCAAAATGGATGTGACAGTATTGGTTAATGGTGGCGGTGTTACCGGCCAGACCGATGCGGTTCGTTTAGGATTGGCTCGTGCGCTTGTAAAGTACGACGAAGAAATGCGTGGTCAACTACGTGAAGGTAAACACCTTAGCCGTGACCCACGTGTAAAAGAGCGCAAGAAACCTGGTTTGAAACGCGCCCGTAAAGCTCCAACTTACACCAAACGTTAATTTGTTTGATAGGTTGGTTGCGGTACGAAAAGTAGAATTTTTGAAAGGCGGGTTTCGACCCGCCTTTTTTGTTTTCTGGGTGATGGGGCGATGTGCGAAGTGATGGAGTAGAAGATGGGAATTACGATTGTTGGATTGGGACCGGGGGACGGCCGGTATTTAACTCGTGAAGCGTGGGATGTCTTAACCCAAGCACCAGAAGTTTGGTTAAGAACGGCGAAACACCCGGCCGTAGATGATTTGCCTACAGAACTTAAACGGCAAAGCTTTGATCATTTGTATGAGCGGGCGACGGAGTTTGATGAGGTCTACAACACGATCACTAAAACGTTAATTGAGCTTGGGAAAGATGGAGAGGTCGTTTACGCTGTCCCTGGGCATCCTCATGTAGGGGAATCTACCGTGACACGGTTGCAGGTTGCGGCACAAGAGCAAGAGGTTGAATTGCACTTTGTTGCGGGTTTAAGCTTTGTGGAGCCATGTTTAACGGCGGCTGGTATTGATGGGATGGATGGGTTGCAGGTGCATGACGCGCTGGATGTTGCTCGCCTCTATTATCCGGCTGTGAATCCTGATTTTCCTTTGTTGATTGGGCAAGTGTACAGCCGCATGGTTGCCAGCGACCTGAAAGAGGTGCTGACGGCCGTTTATCCTGAAGAGCATCCGGTTGTCTTAATGCATGGGGCGGGTTCCGAGCAAGAGCTCATTGAGCGAGTATGCCTGTACGAGATTGATCATAGTGAAACGACGAGCTATTTGACATCTTTATATGTGCCACCGATGGAAGCCAAAAGCGATATGAGCGCATTTGCTGACATTATTGCGGTCTTGCGCAGCCCAGAAGGGTGCCCTTGGGATCAAAAGCAGACGATGCAATCGATGCGAGACGGTTTTTTGGAAGAAATGGCGGAAGTGATCGACGCATTAGATCGAAATGACTTAGACAATTTGCAAGAGGAGTTGGGGGATTTGCTTTTGCACATCGTGATGCAAGCGCAGATGGCGGCCGAAGATGAATTGTTTAACCTTTCAGACGTTATTGGTGGTATTTATGCCAAGATCATTCGGCGCCACCCGCATGTATGGGGCACGACGTCTGTCGATGGATCAGACGATGTGGTGCTGAATTGGGAAGAAATTAAAGCTCAAGAGAAAGCGGCGAAGGGATTGCCTGAACCGGAGTTTGAATCGGTATTAGATGGCATGCAAAAGATATTGCCTGCGTTGGCTCAATCTCAGAAATTGCAGAAGCGGGTGCGTAAAGTGGGGTTTGACTGGCAGGATATTGAAGGAGTTTATGCTAAAATACAAGAGGAAATTGAAGAGATTCGCGACGCGAAGACCCCTGAAGATTTGCTTGAGGAAGTCGGCGACTTACTGTTTATATCGGTAAATTTAGCTAGTTGGGTGGGGGTTGATGCGGAGATCGCGCTGCGCGAGGCGAACTTAAAATTTGAAAAACGTTTTCGTGAAGTTGAACGTTTGGCTCACATTGAGCAACAGAAACTGATTGATCTACCTGAGCAGGAGCTACTGAAATTATGGCTTAGGGCGAAAACGATTGTAAAATCATGATAGGTATCAATCATTTTTTGGAGAAGCTCATTTGACGATTGCCGGAATTATCAGAATTATCCTTTTTATACTTGCAGGCCTTGCATTGATTTTGGCCCTACGGTCTTTGATGGCTGGGGTGCGTTCAAGATCGGCCGCTAGCAAGCAATATTTTAATGTTGGCCGGTTAGAGGCTCAGCGGCAAGTATTCGCCAACATGCTCTCTACTGTGGGGCTTGTTATTTTGGCGCTTGTTTTTGCGATTGTTGCAACTCTGATACCCGATGATTTATTTGGATCGGCATCTTTGGATGACAACGTTCAACCAACATCTGATGCAGCGCAGGTTGTGGAGCTAGAGACAGTTGACGGTTCAGATGCGCCGAGCGAAACGGTAGCCGAAAGTGAGACCGGCAGTATGGACACAGTTGCGGAAGGGGAGACCGGCTCTACAGTGGATGAAACAACGGCTCCGCCTACTCTTATCCCGACAGAAACCCCTGAACCAACACCTGAACTAAAAATCGTGTATGTAAATAGCCCAATTGTGGGTTTGTATATAAGAGATTTACCTGATGGTGATATTATAGATGTGCTCGACGACCAAACTGAGCTGCGTGTTTTAGAAGAAAGTGAAACGATTAGCGAAACAGTTTGGATTAAGGTGGTTGTCGCTGACGGCCGTGAAGGTTGGGTGGCTGAATCATTTACGACTGAAGTCACACCTCTGAATTCACTCAATGAACCTGCGCCGAGCGAAGAGCCGGAAAACTAATTTTGCAGTTTGATGCAAAATAGAATCAATTCAGGTAATTATTCAGTACCCCAACTACTTCCGTCAGATTGGCCCAGTTTTTAGCTTATCTTTTCGTAGAACACAGATCCTTTTGTCAAACTGGACCAAACTGCTGAATAAATACCAATTAAGTAGAGATAGAATATAGTATGGTAGAAAAAATCGAATCGCTCATCAAAACTTCGTTACCAGACGCTACGATTTATGTGATGGACCCGTATAATGATGGACAACACTTTCAAGCACTGGTTATTAGCCCTTCGTTTGATGGTGTGTCATTAGTAGAACAACACCAGATGGTGATGATTCCGTTGAAAGAAGCATTGGAAACCGATGTGCACGCATTGGGATTAAAGACGTTTACCCCAGAAAAATGGGATCGTAAAAAGGGCCAGTACGGCTTGTAGATAGATAGGAAATTTATAATGGACATTGAAGCAAAAATTGAAGAGATTAAAACAGAGATCGGAAGTAATCCGGTAATGCTTTATATGAAGGGAAATAAAGATTTCCCGATGTGCGGTTTTTCTGCCCAAGTTGTTAGCATTTTGAATGCGGTTGATGCGACTTTTGAAACACGTGATGTGTTACAGGATGAGGCTTTGCGTCAAGCGATTAAGGTCCATGCAAATTGGCCTACAATTCCACAGCTTTACATCAATGGGAATTTTGTGGGCGGTTGTGACATCGTCACTGAGTTATTCCAAGAAGGTGACTTAAAAGAGATGTTGCCTACCGGTTAAGCTCAGGGCGTATAAACCGTAATAAAGTTAGGACTTTCGCTTCACCCCCTCCTAACCTCCCCCGAAGGGGGAGGGATGTGTTCCCATCCCGCCGGGAGGGGCTAGGGGAGGGCTTGAATTGCTATCGAGCGAAAGTCCTAAAAGTAACGGAAAAGAGTGGTTTATCGATCATAATTGGTCGATAAACCACTCTTTTTTTGTTTTCGCGTAATTATTCAGCACCCCAACTATCTTCGCCAGATTGGCCCAGTTTTTAGCTTATCTTTCCGCAGAGCACAGATCCTTTTGTCAAACTGGACCAAACTGATGAACAATTATGTTTTCGCTTAAACAAGCTGACGCAATTAATAATTCGGCTTACAATATGGGCTATGCAAACTCTTAAATTTCGTCAATCACAAATTGATTCCCCGATTTACAAAGGGGGAAATCCGATTTCTTTGTTAGTTGATAAATATGGATTGGATCCGGCCGCGATTTATAAGTTAGGATCCAATGAAAACCCATTGGCAACGCCGGATTCAGTAAAGGAGGCGGTTGCGGCCGCCTTAGCTGATTTGAACCGATATCCACCTAGTAGCGATGATTTGTGCGCCCAATTAGCTGCGTATATTGGGCGACAAATGACGGCTGAAAATATTTTGGTGGGGAATGGGGGATGCGAAGTTCTGGATTTAATCGCTAAGTCGTTTATCGACCCTGGGGATGAGGCGATTATTTGCCGGCCGACCTTTCCGGTTTATGATTTAACGCTACGCCGTTTGGGGGCTGAGGTTGTTTATGCAGATTTGAATGATGATTTTAGTTATGACGTTGATCGCATCTTAGCGGCTGTGACCGACAAAACACGTCTGCTCTATTTGACCTCACCTAACAATCCGACCGGCACAGTATTGACCCAAGCCCAGCAAGATGAAATCATGAGCCGTTTGCCCGCCCATGTGCTTGTTGTTGCCGATGAGGTGTATTGGCAATTTAACAGTGATAAGCAGATGGCTGACACATTGCGTTACGTCAATGAAGATGCAAACGTCATCATTTTGCACAGTTTTTCTAAGCTGTTTGGCTTGGCCGGGCTACGCATGGGATATGGTATCGCACCGGCAAGAATTATAAATTATTTGCAGAGAGGGCAATTGCCGTTTCACATGAATGCTGTTTCAGTAACCGCAGGCATGGCGGCCGTTGCGGATCGCGATCACATTGAAGAAACGATCTCGATGACATTGACTGAGCGGGATCGTATGTTTGCTGCATTGGACAGTATGCCAAATTTGAAGGTACAAAACTCGCAAGCGAACTTTTTTCTGGTAAAACCAGAGAAAGACAGCAAAGAGGTTGAGGTTGCTTTACAAAAAGAAGGTGTGATTGTCCGTGAGCTTTCCGGCTTTTACATGCCTGGCTATTTGCGAATTTCAGTCGGCCGACCTGAAGAAAATAGCGCATTGATTGAAAAGCTGCCCAGCGCACTGACCTGATATAAATATGCCGATGGCTGGGTTTTGCATGAAGGGAACCAACTGATCTTGTGAATGCAAGACGGGTGTTAATTAATCTGTAGGATGCTGAAGGTTTTAACCTGCTCTAGTCTAAATCATAATTTTCAAAGGAGAATTCGATATGCCCGATAACGTAGAACCATTTTTTTTGTTTAATCCGGTTGATGGTGAATTTCGAATAACGAGTCGTTTTAATACGCCGCGCAGCTACTCACCGAACGGCCGACATGAAGGACTAGATTTAGGCGTAAAAACATCTACGGGCGGTTTGCGACGTATTCTGGCAGGGCAACGGGGAACAGTTTCACGCATTCGGCGAAACCGAACCGGATTAGGCACCTATGTGAAGTTAGATCACGACTGGCCGGACGGTGAAAAGTATTCAACTTGGTATGGGCATATGTCGAGTGTAAATCCTCAATTAAAGGTGGGGCAATTTGTGCAGGCGGGTGACCAGCTAGGGGTTGGTGGATCAACGGGAAACTCGACAGGGCCACATTTGCATCTTACCGTTCAACATCATGGGCATGGGTTAAGCGGTTATGTTTTGCCCGATGTGATTAATCCAACCAATATGATTCGAATGAACGCCAGCCATGGAGCGATTGATCAAATGATCTATGTGGCTGACGTGACCGTGCCGGACGGCATGCTGATTGAAGCGGGCAAGTCTTTTGTGAAAAAGTGGCGGGTGCGTAATGTGGGCTCTACAACATGGGGTGATGGGTATGAGATGGTGCACGTGGACGGTGATCCGATGGGAACCCGTTTGGGTGAATTTAAGATTCCGGCCGCCAAACCGGGGGAAGAAGTCGAAATCTCTATACCGATGCGCGTGCCAGATAAAGCGGGGCGTATCCAGTCGGTATGGCAGCCGCGCAACAAACGGAATCAGCTATTTCTATTTCAGATGTTTGTTGAGGTTAACTCTGTTAAACCGATCGCGAGGGACGATTCTGTCTTTGTGCGTGATGTTAATTTCCCCGATGGGTCGGTTATCGAACAAGAAGAATCTTTCCTAAAAACATGGCGAATTAAAAACACAGGTACAACGACATGGAAAGATTATACACTTGAGTATTTGGGGGATCCGTTTGCACGTGATAGCCGGATGGGTGCACCGATGGCGGTTAGTATTCCGTTTGCCCGGCCGGGGCAAGAGATTGATGTATCGGTGACGTTGCAGGCACCTGCGAGTGTTGGCACACATCGCAGTACTTGGCGCCTGCGAAAGAAAGACGGTGGGTTGTTTGGGGAGCAACTGTTTGTAGAAATTGAGGTTTCGCGCCGGGTTCAACCCCCCGGTCAGGATGGGCTGGCATATATCGATGATGTCACCGTCCAGGACAACACGGAGCTGGTGCCTGCCCAGAAGGTTCAAAAAATATGGCGGGTACGCAACAGTGGCAATACAAAATGGGAAGACGGCTATGTGATCGCCCATGTGGATGGGGATCAAATGGGTGCACCGTCAAAATTGCCATTACCGGCCGCCAATCCCGGCGATATCGTGCATGTCATTATCGACATGACGGTGCCAACCACGCCAGGAGGGGCTGTCAGTAAGTGGCAGGCTCAAGATCGAAATGGGAACGGTTTCGGGGAAATTTTGACCACGGTGATCAAAATTGTTGATCTGACCGGTAAAGACAATTATCGCTTTGTGTCAGATGTGACCTTGCCTGACCATTCTGTTTTACAGGTGGGGCATAAAGCGAAAAAGGTTTGGCGCATTCGGAACACAGGTACAACGGTTTGGGGGGATGGATATACCCTGCGCCATGTGCGGAATGAGAATTTGGCTGATAAAGGAAGGTTTCCGCTGCCGCGTGTGCAGCCGGGGCAATCTGTGGATGTCAGCATCGACATCACCGCGCCTGAAGTCCCTGGCGAGCATAAGACATCTTGGCGGCCGTTTAACTCACAGAACCAGCCCTTTGGATTTGAGCTATTTGCCATCATTAAGGTTCCGATCCCGACGGCAAATAATTTGCGTGACGAGGCCCGATTAAAAGAACATACGACTTGGCCGAATGGGTCGAAGATCGAGATCGGCCGAGCATTTACAAAGCAGTGGACGATTTCGAACACGGGTGAATCGACGTGGGGACAAGGATATTCATTGGCGTTTGTTGATGGGAATCAGATGGGTGCCCCTGAAAGCGTTGCGGTGCGGCCGACGCGTCCTGGGCAATCGATTGCGGTCAGTGTGCCGCTGACGGCCCCTTCATTGCCAGGGGAACACTCGGCCCGCTGGCGTATGCGTGACCCGGCCGGAAATCTGTTTGGGTCCCCATTTTTAGTGCGTGTTATTGTCGAATCACCAAGCAATGCGGTTGATATTCTGCCGTACATGAAGGGGGATGGGCGTTTGTATGAGATGAAGCACTTCTTCCATAACGGACAAGGGCAACAGCGTGTACAAACCCAAATTGCTGGCAACAAGTTTTACCATGTTAAAAACAGTGAGTGGGAAGAGCTTTGGTCTGATGCGAACTTCATTTACCGGGGGACAGACACCTCTCCTGGCAACGGCAACTTTTATAGGTTGAGTGAAAATGGGAAGCACGGCAGCCGCTGGGTGCCGCGTAAAATGACTGTCGGGCAGACGTTTCGTCGTCGCCCTTTGGTTACCCTACAACGTAAAGACAACTGCCAGCGCCTGAGCGTGGGCAGTGGATTCCATGATACATGGATAAAGTTGGAAAAGGTGTTAGACGAAATGGTTCTGCCCGATGTGCAGAATCGGGATGGTCGTGGCATCAAAGTCAAAAATGTGATTGTGTTTGCGGGCATGCACGCGGCCGGAAATGTACCCGGGGCTGTATTTGAGCGATATTACTATGCTCAAAAATTCGGTTTGGTTATGTGGGAAGGACTAGACACCGGTCACAACGGCCGTTCCTTTATGGTCGAGCAGCATAAGCCGGGCGATCGGCCGAATAATGTGCGCGAACGTTTGAAATGCGGTCCGTTTTAAGGCTGCTTGATTCATTCAATTGTTGTTGAGAAGTAACGATACAGGGGCGGTAGTATTTCCCCTAGATTGGGCCAGTTTTTAGCTAGATGATCCGTTCAACGCATCACCTTGTGTCAAACTGGACCAATCTACCGAGCAGCGTTGGTCGCCCTGTATCGTTACGTTGAGAATATGAAGGTTCGAAATCTGCCACTCATCTTGCTTGTGCTTACACTTCTAGCCACCGCTATCGGGCTAGGGCAGATTATTTTAACCTACCAAGATTATCCGTTCTTTTTCGACGAAGCGATTCATGCCAACGGTGGGTTGGCATTGACGGTTGATTTGTGGAATGGGGATATGGGGAGCTTTGTTCGTACTTTTTATAGGCAGGGGTTTTATCCACCTACATTCTCGGTGCCTAAAGGGTTTGTGTTTTATCTGTTTGGCCCCAGCATCGCGGTAGCACGTGGGTTTAGCTTGGCATGTTTGATTGTAGCCCTTTTTGTGCTTTACTTTTTTAGCAGGCGCTTGTTTGTGGATATCTGGCCTGGTTCAGCAAAGCAAGCTGGCTGGGTTGGTTTAATCGCCGTATGGATCACATTGACTTCGCTGCCGCTGCTCAATGCATCGACCCATGTCATGATGGAGGCCCCTGGCCTTTTAATTAGTATCGGGTTTTTGTGGCTGTATTATCGAACTTTCGCTGTTAGCGCGGTGGATGGGACATTTGCACGGCCGAGTGATGCGGACAAACGTGGCTTTGCGTTAACCAGTTTGGCGTTGATGGCCGTCTTCCTAACAAAATACACGTATGGTTTGGCGATGGTTGGTACCGTTGCCCTGATGGAGCTTTCGATGTTGGATTGGCGCAGTGGCTTGCAGCTGCGTCAAATGGGAAGTCCGTTCTTAACTGCGGCCGTTGCCCCTTTACGGCCGGCATTGAACCGCTGGCTGTGGCTGATTGGCCCGTTTGTTTTGTGCTTAATCGTATGGTTGGGGACCCCTTATAAGTTAAGTGAGTTTTATGGGTATGCGACCGCCCAGCCTAACGAAGCCCAATGGAGCTGGAGCGCTTTGGCCTTCTATCCTAAAAATATACTCCTCCAGCAGCTTCCTTCCCCTCTTTTCGGAGCGGTCTCGCTTTTGGGATTGATTTGGGGATGGCTGCACAAGAGCAAGCCTGGGGTCCGTTTGTTGTTGGCCTACTTTGTGGTTGGCATGTTGGAAATGGTCCTGAATTTCCCCAAAATCCCCCGCTTTTTAGTCACTTTTCTTCCGGCCGCCCATATGCTGACCGGGTTGATGCTTTATGATTGGTTGGGCAGCAAACCGCGCTGGGATATTAAAGGTAAAGCATTTGCGCTGCTCCTGATTGTCAGCTTGTTATGGGCGGGACCGGTGCTCTACGGCCGTTTTTCTACCCTTGGCTCATTAATGAGTTCGCAACTAAAGACCGCCCCAAGCGTCAACGAGATTCCGGTTTGGGTCGATGGGTTGGTGCCGGATGGAAGTCAGTTTGTTGTTGTGAACTATTTTGAGTTGGTCAATATGCAGTCGTTGGCTTGGGGGATGGTGACAGACGGTGACTGGCCCAATCGGCCGTTTGACTTTGCGGTGATGCCTGGGGCGTTGCTAGGTGACCCTACGGCCGAGAATGTTTCTGCATTTCGAGAAGATGTTTTGGAAAGTAATGCGGAATATGTGCTAGTAATTGAAGGGAGTGATTGGGGAGCAAGCTGGCCGCCGTATGACCAGCAGCTGAATGGCTTTGTTGAATATCTGACCCACAAGGAATTCCAAATTGATGTGGTTGACCGGCCGGAAGAGCTTTTGTGGCATTCTTTAATCGATTGGTCAACGGTCGACTATGTACTTGAAAATGAGCGAGGTACATTTAATCTCAAATTGATTCTTTACAGGGTGAATAAAGAATAGAAGACGTTTTAAATGGGTGGGGAACTTGTTAGGCGAGTGGAGCGTTCTATAGGGGAGGCGCTAAAATGTTGAGGTTATAGAGGGATAACGTCATTTACAAATTGGTAAAAACGGTTATCTTTTTATACGTGAAGAGCGCCTACTTGACGATTTGGTGTAACTGTAAACAGAGGCGGTTACTACACAATTGATGTTTGAGGGTAAAACTGAATTGTCATTTTCATTCTGTCATTGGGCCTAAATACTCAACAGCCATTATAAAATAAATTTTATAATGGTCGTTGGCCAAGGAAATACACTTACTACGCTTTAGGGAGCTCCTATTTGAGAGTGGGTTTTAGTTTGTAAAAAGGAAATTGAATAATGAGACGTTTAATGGCTTACGGAAACTATGCGATTTGTGCACTGGTTACTTTTGTGTTCCTGCCTATGCTTGCTACCCAAGTGGGGGCGTTTGATTCAGGGTCACTTGACCCGGTAATTTTGTCTGGCTCTGATTCGCCACAAGATGGACCCCGGATTGAAATGGCTATGGTTTCGTATCAATTAAGCAGCTTGCCGATGATAACCAGTCAGTCTGGATGGGGGCCGGTGGAGCTAAACTCGAGCTCGGGAGAGCAATTCTTGGGTGACGGTCAAACGATGACTATCAATGGTCAAACATTTAGTCATGGGTTTGGGACCCATGCGGTCAGTGTTATTTCGTTTGATCTTCAACAAAAGTGCTCATCATTTTCAAGCTGGATCGGAATCGATGATGAAGTGGGTGGAGCCGGTGCGGTTTTCTTTAAAGTTTTTGCGGATAGTCAACTTGTATTCAGTTCAAATATGCTCACGGGCAATGATGCGGCCGTTTTTACCGGCGCTATCAATATGAATGGGGTGAAAGAGCTGATGCTTGTTGTTGAGGATGCCGGCTTTTTTGCAGCAGATCATGCGAATTGGGCGGAGCCTGTGGTTGTATGTAATAGTCAGCCAAACGGAGACGGTAGTGGGTTTAAACATATTCGAGGAAGTTGGGGGCCGGTATTGCCATGGCCGGTGAAAGCGATTCATGCTTCGCTATTGCCTTCGGGTCATATTTTGAGCCATGCGAGCGCAGATCCTGGTCAAATTGGGGACAATAACCCGAACGCGCCGCATAATATGACCAAGGTTGATTTATCGAATATCAACAACTGGAGTCATGAATGGGTGGACCATCAAAGTGAGGAAATGTATTGCTCGGCCCATACGCTGCTAGAAGACGGAAGTGTGTTTGAATTTGGTGGACATGGTGGGTCAAATCCGCAGAACCTGTTTTATGGGCAAGATCAAGCCAGTAAATTTGATTTGGCATCTAAAACTTGGGTTGCTTTACCCAACATGCAGCAGGCACGTTGGTATCCGTCGGCCGTGACTTTGGGCAGTGGGGATGTCATGGCGATTGGCGGGTCACATGCGGGTGGGAATAGCTTTACCCCGGAAATTTTTAATGGGAGCAGCTGGCGCACGCTAGGTAATGTCAATTATCAAAACCGTTTAAACAACAACGATCTCATTTTTGATCATACGTATCCCTTTGTTCATCTGGTTTCTGACGGCCGGGTATTTTGGGCTGGGTGGGATGAAAACATGGCCTATATCAATACAAATGGAAATGGAAGCTGGAGCCAAAATTATTATCGAGAGGATATTCAGCGAGCGTGGGGGGCACCGATTATGTATCGGACGGATCAATTGCTCCTCGTCGGAGGGGTTGATCATCAGGGAAGTTATGGGTATGCGACCAAAAGTACCTCTCATATTAATTTATCTGGAGGCTCTCCTTCAGTTTCGGCCGCAGCCCCTATGTTGTTTCCACGGGCTGATTCTGATGGGACGATTTTGGCCAATGGAGATGTGTTTATGAACGGGGGAGGATATCTACACATTTTGGACGCTCATCCTACCCACATACAGGTTCCTGAAACGTGGAACCCGGACACTGGGCAATGGACGATTGGGGCGGCTGCAACCAATCCTCGAGGTTACCATTCGACGACATTATTATTGCCTGACGGCCGGGTTTGGACCGGCGGAGGGGAGTGCGGTGTTAATTGTGATAAGGGGAAAACGGCGCAAGTTTATACACCACCCTATCTTTATAAACAGGATGGGAGCGGGCAGTTGGCCGATCGGCCGGTGATCAATAGTGTTGCCGGGCAAATAAATTTTGGCCAGAGTTTTAGCGGGAACGTCTCAACCCAAAACGGGGTGAGTAAAGTGACTCTGATCCGGTTAGGTAGCTCGACCCATCATATTAATTTTGAACAACGATATTTAGAACTACCCTATCAGCAGAACGGATCTAACCTAACGATGACCGCCCCTGCGAATGGGAATTTGGCACCACCTGGCTTTTACATGCTATTTGTTTTTGATAATGCAGGGGTTCCCTCTGTGGCCAAAATGGTTCAACTGACGAGTTCAGCCTCATCACCAACCCCGACACCCACTCCAGTGCCACCCGACGCAACGGCAACCCCTACACCCAATTCACCGGATCCTACAGTTACCCCATCGGTAGGTTCGTGTAATCTGATTCAAAATGGTGATTTTGAAGGTGGATTGGCGAATTGGGCACAGTATGGGACGATTTCAACCACAAATGATGCGTTTAGCGGGGGATCGGCATTAAATGTGATGAATGGGTGGGCGGGGCAAATCGTACCTGCTCAGGGGGGAGAAACGTATGAATTTAAGGGCAAATACAAGCGCAGCAACGGATCAAATTGGGTCGGTGTAGGAATCGACTACCTGAATAGTAACGGCGTTGAGATCGGAGAAAGTTCAACGTTCTTAAATACGACCAATGGCTATACAGATTTTGCCCTTTCAGGCGTCGCGCCGGCCGGGACGACCCAAATGCAAATATGGTTGTTTGCTGGTGGGCAAGATGTGTTAACCCTCGATAGCTTAAGTTTGCAGCCGGCCGGCTGTAACCCAATCGAACCAACCGCCACGCCCGTTGTCCCTGAACCAACTGAGACACCTGTCCCACCAACCGCGACGCAGGTGCCACCTGATGCGACAGCAACGCCGACGCCAAACAATCCTGAGCCAACCCCGACACCGACTGAGGTCCAGCCGACAGCAACGGTACAGCCACCCACAGGCTCTTGTAACCTAATCGAAAATGGAGGTTTTGAAAGCGGTTTAACCGGCTGGGTTCCTTATGGGACGGTTTCAACGACAAACGATTCGTTTAGCGGTAACTTGGCTCTAACTGTTTCAAGCGGCTTAGCTGTTCAGATTGTGCCAGCTGAAGGCGGTGTAACGTACGAGTTTACGGGCCAATACAAGCGTGACAATGGGATTAATTGGGTTGGGCTCGGCATTGATTATTTGAATAGCAATGGGGCTGAGATCGGTGAAAGCGCGACGTTCTTAAATGCAGCGAATGGATATACAGCCTTTTCGATTTCAGGTGTGGCCCCGGTGGGAACTACCCAAATACAAATTTGGTTACTTGCAGGCGGGCAAGAGGTTCTGATTTTGGACGATTTAGTATTGCAGCCAGCGAACTGCAATTCGCCAGATCCAACAGCTACCCCGGTGCCACCCGATGCGACAGATACACCGGTACCGGCGACTGCGACGCCAGAACTCCCGAACCCTACCGATACCCCTACACCTGATGTTCCTGACCCCACGGAAACACCAACGCCAGATGCGCCGACCGCAACCCCTACACCGACGGCCGAACCCCCAGTCGTCGCGTGTAACCTGATTCAAAATGGAGATTTTGAAAGCGGTTTGGCAAACTGGCAGCAATGGGGCAGCTTGACGACGACGAGTGACTCATTTAGCGGTGCTTCGGCGTTAAATGTTTCGAGTGGGTTGGCGATTCAATTTGTGCCAGGGCAAGGTGGCCAAGTTTATGAGTTTAGCGGCAAATACAAACGGCCGAATAGCCCTGATTGGGTTGGCGTTGGGATCGATTTCCTTGATGGAAACGGGGTAGAGGTTGGTGAAGCGGGGACATTTTTAAATGCCTCTGCTAGCTATACAGACTTTCAGCTTACCGGGGTATCCCCTGCTGGTACGAGCCAAATCCAAGT
>JAHDEB010000065.1:0-3457 GCA_020629055.1 Chloroflexota bacterium | reverse complement strand
TTGGCGTCTATTTGATACATTTGGGTCAAATGTGATAATCAAAAGAATAGGAAGGCCGTGTAAATTGGTGAGGTGATAAGGAGATAAGTGATGAGACAATTTAATATGAGCATTCGCTGGGGAGCAAGACCTGCAAAGGCAACTTTGGTAGGTTTGATACTTTTGAGCCCGATTTTAATCGGATCGGTGACACAACTCTCGGCCGAGGAAGATGGGGTGGCCGCTACATTTACTACTTTTAATGTAGACAGTTTTGCTGAAGGGTCTGATAGCAACCCGGGAAATGGGACCTGCTCTACTTCTGGAGGAGACTGTACATTGCGAGCCGCAATTGAGGAAGCCAATGCTTTGGAAGGATCGGACACAATTAATGTTCCGGCCGGAACCTATCTTTTAAATGATCAGCTGGTGATTTTAGACGATGTAAATATCTTTGGGGATGGTATCGATGCGACGTTTATTGATGGTCAAGACACGACTGAAATCATTAAAGTTCAGACCCACGAGCTATTGGTATGTGACAACGGTGACGAATCCGTTATAGGCTACGACGTGCATGGAAATCCTAATGGAAGCTTTGTTTCCCCAGGATCTAATGGGCTAGATGACCCGATAGCCATTGATATCAACAGCAGCGGGGATGTGTATATAACGACATTTACGGATGGGGTCTTTCAATATGATAGCGACAGCAGTTTTGAGGAGGTATTTATAACGCCCGCGACTTTGGGCGCCAATACATTGTTAGTTGATGGTGTGTTTCAAAGCGGACCAAATTTTGACTTTTATGTGGCTGACTTCTTCCCAAATAATCGAGTGATGCGTTTTGATCGTTTTTCAGGTGCCAAAGTAGATACCCTGACATCGGCTCAAATGAGCCAGCCGAACAGTATCGCTTTTTATGACGACAACGTGTATGTGACCGATGCTGGTGCAAATAAGGTTTTGAAATATAACGGAGACAATGGAAATTTTATCGAGACCTTTATCGATACATTTCCGGCCGGGCTCGATCGGCCACGTGGATTGGTCTTTAAAGATGATGTTTTGTACGTGGCCAACGAAGGGAATGATTCGGTTAAACGATTCAATGCCAGTACCGGGGCATCTTTAGGGACATTTGTGGCAAGTCAGAGTGGTGGATTAGACAAACCCAGTGACATCACCTTTGGCCCCGATGGTAACTTTTACGTATTAAGCGGCCAAACAGATGAAGTGTTGCGATATGACGGCAGCACCGGGGCATTTATTGATGTATTTGTTGAAGAGGATGATGTTTATCTGGATCATCCATCTTGCATCGAGTGGCGCTCAAGTGCTGGAGTCGGTGGGCCTAGCGTCCGAATAGAAGCTTTAACGATCCAAAATGGTGCTTCATCCGGAATTGGTGCCGATACGAGCGGTTTGAAGGTAACGCATGGTGCTTCAGTGACCTTGTCTCACGTTGCTGTTAAGGATAATCGTTCCAGCATATTTGGAGGCGGTATACAAAATTGGGGAACCCTGTACATGTTTGATAGTGATGTGATTGGCAACAGCCTGCCAACCTCAACCGGGGGCGGGCAAACGTCTCAGGGTGGCGGTATCTTCAACAGCGGCTATTTAATTTTAGGTAGGGTGTTGATTTCTGATAACACCTCGATTCGGGGGGCGGGTATTTCGAATACGAACAATGGTATCGTTGAAATAACTGACACAACAATTAGTGGGAATGATGCGTTTGGTGCAGGGGGTGGTATTCGCAATGTGGCTAATGGCATTGTGAGAATTAATCACAGCACAGTTGTTCAAAATACGACGACTGCGCTCCAATTTGGTGGCGAAGCGAACCGATTTGGAGGTGGCATTTACACTGATAACCCTGCAAAGACATTTATCGCCAATTCGATTGTGGCGGAAAATGATGATAATCGATCGAGGTTTTCGGCCGATTTTTCGCCCGATTGCTACAACGATACGGCCGGTCACTTTGCATCGTTTGGGGATAATTTGATCGGAATAATTAGTGACAATTGTACGTTTGATGACGAGCCAAGCGATATGAACGGTGATGGTGAATCTCCGCTGGACCCGGAATTGGGTAATTTGATTAATCGCGTCCATATGCCATTGAATGGAAGCCCCGTTGTCGATGCCGGAGATACAAGCTCAACAAGTGGGGGTATCCCTGGATTATTTTTCCCTTATAGCTGTCGGTTTACGGACCAAAATGGAATTTCTCGGCCGCTCGACGGGGACGGCAACGGTAACGCTGCCTGTGATTTAGGTGCGGCCGAGCTCTTTAATGAGAGTTTTTCTCTCAATATTGGGGTAGGGATACCGATTTTTGACAATGGGACGATTGATTTTGGCACCTTGGAGATCGGCGAAACGGCTGAGAAGACAGTGACAATTAATAACAGCGGAAATATATCGTTGTTTGTCGAAAGTGAATCGATACCGCCCGGTTTTGCCTTAACAACCCTTGGTAATGGAAAAACCATTAGGCCGGGTCAAAGTTTTGATGTGGTGATTGAGTTTTCATCTATTCAAGCTGGTGATTATGAAGGCTGGATGACCTTGATGATTGGCAGCAAATTGATTGATATCTGGTTAGACGGGACGATCAATGCGATAGATACACCAACCCATACACCCACGTCGATCCATACACCTACACATACCGCTACACCGACCCCGACAAGTGATGGATCTCCTAGCCCAACAAGTACATCGACTGCGATCCCCTCTGGAAGTGAAACACCGATCCCAACCATGACTGGTACGCCCGCACCAAACAGCAGCGAAACACCAAACCCGCCGCAAGTTGATGATGAACTTATCTATTTGCCGATGATTCGCTATTAGTTCGAAGCTTAGATCAGAGATTCAAAAGCGAGCGGTGTATCAGATATTTTGATACACCGCTTTTTGTGTTAAAAGGGGTGAAAAGCGTAATTTTTTAGCACAGCACTTTGAGACATTCTTTGTTAATTGTAGCTCTAGAAAAACTCACATATTTGAACATCTAAAAGATAGAGAGTTTTGAGCCAAGAATTGAGTGTGCAATTCCGCGAACCATCTGTTGCTTAAGCTTGACAAGATCAATTTATTGCTATAAATATTCACCCCTGCAGATAAACAAAGACTGGTAACCGGTTCTTAACATGGTCAACGTGCTTAATTACTTCTGTTACCGGCCTATATTCATTAGGAGAAGAAGAAATGAAAAGAATGTTGTATCTATTCGGTCTGCTGACCCTTGCGTTTTTAGTGGCTTGTGATGTTTCAAGCACTGAAGAAGCGATTCAGCAAGCGGCCGAAACTGTCAGCGAGGTAGCCGATGAAGTTGCCGAAAACGCTGAAGAAATTGCGGAACAGGTAGAGGAGACTGTAGAGGAAGTCGCAGAAATTGTTGAGAATCTCGAATGTTCTGACGCTCTAGGCTGTGTTGAAGTAGACGCAGGCGACCCGATCG
>JAHDEB010000319.1 GCA_020629055.1 Chloroflexota bacterium | reverse complement strand
AAGAGACGCTGCTCGTGCCGAAGGGCGCTTGGTCGGCGTTGGCGTTAGCGGCTGTATCGAAGCTTCTGGTGCAGGTCCGTCTAAGGTTGTGACCAGCTTAGGCGCGGCCGTCGGTTTATGGGAGCACGGTTCAGTCCGCGTCCACCCAACTGGAAAAATTTCAGTCATGACCGGTGCACATACTCATGGCCAAGGACACGAAACCACATTTGCACAAATTGTGGCTGAAGAATTGGGTGTCCCCATTGCGGATATCGAAATTATTCATGGTGATACGGCCAAAACCCCATTTGGTTTAGGTACGTACGCTTCTCGTTCAGCCGCTGTCGGTGGCTCTGCTATTTTGAAGAGCGCCCAAAAGGTGAAAGAGAAAATGAAGGCGATTGCGGCTTATCAATTTGAAGCTGCGGTTGAAGACATCGTTTACAACGCAGATGATGCTACTTTGCATGTGAAAGGATCTCCTGAAACGGTAAAAAGCTTCTTTGAGATTTCATTCTCTGCATTGACACACAATATGCCAGATGATATGGAACCAGGTCTTGAAGAACATACCTTCTTTGATCCACCAAACTTTACCTTCCCGAACAGTGCGCATATCGCCATGGTCGAGATTGATAAAGAGACGGGTGAAGTGTCGCTGCTTAAATATGCGGCCGTGGACGACGTTGGAAACGTAATTAACCCGATGATTGTTGAAGGTCAGTTACAGGGTGGTATCGCACAGGGCGTTGGGCAAGCATTGCTTGAACATGGTCAATATGACGAAGATGGCCAGTTGTTAACCGGTTCATTCTTAGATTACGCCATGCCACGTGCTGATAACCTGCCAATGGCAGACTTAGGCCGAATCGAAATTCCATCACCTTCAAACCCACTGGGTGTCAAAGGTGCCGGTGAGATGGGAACGATTGCAGGAACACCAACCGTGGCTAATGCGGTAATGGATGCGTTGCAGCCATTAGGCGTTCGCCATGTAGAGATTCCTCACACACCATTGGCGATTCACAATGCGATTCAAGGCGCGTCAGCTTAGAAAGGAGATGATAGATATTAGATCATAGATATTAGATGCTGGAGGCTCCTCCAAAACCTAACATCCAAAATCTAACATCTAAAATAAAAAATGTATCCACCAAAATTTGATTATCATCGCGCATCGTCTGTCTCAGAGGCGATTGCCATGCGAAAAGAACATGATGGGAAATTTATGGCAGGGGGTCACAGTCTGATCCCGGTCATGAAACTACGCTTGGCTGACCCCGGGTGTATTGTTGATATCGGCCGTATCGATGGCCTGAAAGGTCTAACACGAGAAGGCTCTGACATTAAAATTGGGGCTTTAACCACCCATGCAACGGTTGCTGGCGCAACAAAGGCGGACGACCTGCCAGAAGCGCTAACCGAAGCGGCCGGCTGGATCGGTGACCCGATGGTTCGCAATCGTGGAACCGTAGGGGGCAATGTTGCCCACGCAGACCCTTCTTCAGACCTGCCAACTGTGCTGACCGCCTTAGGTGCCAGCATGGAAATCGCAGGGGAATCTGGCTCGCGCTCTGTTGGTGCAGCTGATTTCTTTACCGGGCTGTTTGAAACAGCGATGGGTGAAGACGAATTGTTGGTTAGCGTCACAGTCCCCAGCCACAAGCCGAAAACAGGAACCGCTTATTCAAAGCTGTTTAACCCGGCTTCACGCTATGCGATTGTAGGGGCGGCCGCTTCTATCGAGGTGAATGGGGGCAACTGTAAAAGCGCCTCTGTTGCAATCGGTGGTCTTACCCCCAACGCGAAAAGGTGTGCCTCGGTCGAGGCGCTGCTGAATGGCAAAGAGATGACGGAAGCAAATATTCAGGCGGCTGCAGAGGCGGTTGCCAACGATTTGGGCGACGACATCTTGGGCGACATTCATGCAAGCATCGAGTATCGCAAGTCAATGGCGGTTGTTTTTGTAAAACGTGCCATCACAAAGGCGGTAGAACGCACTAAATAATCAGTTTGCTGATTTGATTAGTAATTAAAAAGGGTGATGATCGATTGTCGATCATCACCCTTTTTTTTGAGCCAGCCTGTGTAGTTACTCGGCTGCCGTGCTCACAAAACGAATCACCTAAGTTATGTCAGGCTTTTCGTTAAATCGTTTTGCTAAGCTCAGGCCCGGCATCATCTAAGCCTGTGCTGGTCATTGTCATTAATACGTTGACATCCATTGTGCCTTCGCAAATGCATTGGCATGAAAGACGATAGTCACCAAGTGCTTCCTTGTCTTCAAGCTTTGCTTTTTCTGCGTCGTTCATCGCCTCTGGTTCACCTGAATTAAAGGTAACTTTGCACGTTGTGCACTTTGCGTTACCACCACAGCGGTGTAGGATATCGATCCCTTGCTCTTCAATAGCCGTTGTGAGGCGGGTTCCTTCTGCAATTTCGTAGCTATTTCCATCAATAATTAAAGTTGCCATATTTTCTCCGGTAGTGCTTAATTTTAAGAATACATGCTCATATTCTTTGCTGCTCCTAAAATCCTAACAGGTAGATCGGAAAGATGCCAGATTGTGACCTTTCATTTTGTTTGGTTTAAAGCAGGATGTAACAAAATATCTCCAGGTTCGACTTTATCTATACAGTCACACAATGACTGATAAATAATCATGATAAACTCGCTCAATGTTTCATTTGTGAACGAACAAAATTCTGAAAGCCTAGTAGAGGCTGAAACTTTTAATTATCCGCTGGCCACAGACTTAGCTCTGTTAGAGCTGGCTACACGTTTGGATGAACTTGCCTTGGTAGAGATCCATGACCGGTATTACAAACTGGTATATCGGTTCATCGCTTCTAAAGTAGGAGCCGGCCAGCTGGCTGAAGATTACGCGTCTGATGTCTTTGTCCGCTTTATTCGGGCAATTCGCCAGAAATCTGCTCCTAAGAATAGCCTGAAAGGGTGGCTGTATCGTGTGGCGTCAAACATTGTGAACGATCACTATCGCAAGCAATATCGCCGATCGTACTCTGGGCTGACCGAGACCGAAGTCTCTCTTGAAAAGTCACCAGAAGATATAATGAACAGCTCGATTAACAACAAAGTGCTTATGTCGGCCGTAGAGCAATTGGGAGAAGTGCAGCAAAAGGTTATCTCTTTGCGCTTTGCATTTGACATGAGTGTGGCTGAAGTTGCCTCTACCTTGGGCAAAACGGAATCAGCTATTCGTCAAATACAGTTTAGAGGTATTAAGAAGTTGGCGGAAATAATGGGAGTTGAACGGAAATAGCTCGTTTTAAAAATCAGTAGATTTTTGGCGACAAGACTTAAACAATAAAGATGCAAGACTACGACAAGTTTGACAAAATGATAAATGCCAATGGCCTTTCTGGAAGCGACGAGTTTGCAGAGTTTGAAGGGATGTTTGAGGTGACTCAGGCGCTTAAATCAAACATAAAGCTACCCCGGGCCGCGGCCGAAAATGCATCTCGGATGAAAATGTTGGCAGAGGCTGAGGCGGTGCAAACGGAGGTGCGTGATCGACGGGGACGTCGATTAGGCGCCTTATTTGCTTGGGCGGTCCCGGCCGTCTTGCTCTTGGCGATCGCAGGCGTGATTCTTGGGAATCGGTCACCAACAGAGCCAGCGGTTGCAGTGCCCGGTGCGGCCCCTCAAGAAGAACCCGGTGTTTTGGCGACGACTGTGCCAACGCCAACGCAATCTATACAAGAGGCTGACCCGATATCAACCCAACTACCGGCCGAACTACAAGGGACCGCGGTTTTAACCGGGACACGTGGTTCGGGGGGTGCGGTTGTGCTTCCTTTAGAGGATGGCACAGAGCTAGAACTGCCGCAGCCGAATTTGCCTCTACCGGGTGGTGCAGGGTCTCCGATAGATAAAGAAGGCGGGGTTATCGATCCGGAACAAAGCCAGAATGGGGAAAGCCCAGATCAATAACGTCAAATGGCTATTTAAAATAAAAAAGGGCGATCAGGTTTTATCCTGATCGCCCTTTTTGTTTTTGAGAGTGCAAACGTCTAGTCGCTGCTTGATTCTGTTACGTCGATAATTTCTTCTTCAACTTCACCGCGAAGTGCTTTGATTTCAGCGGATAGCGAGTGATTCACAACCTTCCAGAACCCCTCCCATGTTTTTGCATCTAAAAAGTCTTTGGGTGCCGTTTTTTCTAATGCTTGTCCCAACGAATTAACCGTTGCAGCGCCGGGCACTTGATTTAATAGATCGATTCCTTCTTTGACACCGGGTAAGCCTTCAACAAAAGCCTTGGTGTCTTTTACGGCCGAAATATCCTCAAATTGTTGGCGAGCCTCACCTAAAGTTGGCATGCCGTCCAAGCGTTCTTTCGCCTTGTCCATTGCCGGTGAAATCGCTTCTTCCGCTTTCGACATCGCCCCAGAAACCTCTTCTTGAATGGCGTGGCTAACGATTACCCAAATCTCTTTCCACGTTTCAGGATTCTTGAAATCGTCAGCAGAAGCCCCTTTCAATTTCGCGGTTAACTCTTCAATGACCGGAAGATTGAAGTTATTAATGTTTTCCTTGATCCATTCAAATAATTTTTCAGGAGAATAGTCAGATGGAGAGAATTTTGTCCCCTTGCTTTTAATCTCATCTACCCGTTCATGAAGTTCCCCAAGCGCTTCTTTGATCGCCTCTTCTTCAGATTTTTCTGGGGCAACGGCGGCCGTCACATTGGCAGCTGTCGATTTTACAGCCTCGGTAACAGATTCCATCGCTGAATGCTGGGCGCAATAAGATGAACCGTCTTTTGCGTTTCGGCTGCAAGATTTGCCAGATTTGGTGGTTGCTGAACATTTTTGGGTCATATTTCCTCCGAAAATTCCTCAAATTGATAGACGACTATTAATCATGCACAGGCTATTTATT
>JAHDEB010000318.1 GCA_020629055.1 Chloroflexota bacterium | reverse complement strand
GATCATGGAGATCATTCGCATGAGCCGCCAGCAACGATCTTGGGGAGACTCGGCTCGTTATTTGGCTTTCACGGGCACAGCCACGACCATAAAGAGTTGGCCGGAGACCAATCGTTTTTAGATAACGAAGAAGGGATTCGAACCGTTTGGTGGGCGTTGGCCGCATTATCCATCACATCGATTGTGCAAATTGTCATCGTGACGTTTAGCGGTAGCGTCGCATTGTTTGCAGATACGGCCCACAACATCGGGGATGGACTGAACTCGATTCCGCTGCTCATCGCATTTTATTTGGCAAGACGGGTAGCCACCCGACGGTATACCTTCGGCTATGGCAAGGCCGAAGATCTCGCCGGAATATTTATTGTTTTGTCGATCGCATTTAGCGCAGCGCTGATCTTTTGGGAATCGTTCCAGAAACTGCTTGATCCGCAACCGCTGAACAATTTAGGCTGGGTAGCGGCTGCTGCCATTATCGGCTTTTTGGGCAACGAGGCTGTGGCGTTGCTCCAAATTCGGGTTGGTCGGCGCATCGGCTCGGCCGCGCTGGTGGCAGATGGGTTACACGCTCGCACAGATGGGTTAACTTCGTTGGCCGTGCTGCTGGCGGCCGGTGGCTCTTGGCTCGGTTTCCCGATTGTTGACCCGATTATCGGGCTGCTGATCGGCTTTGCCATTCTGTTTATTACCAAAGATGCGGCGGTGCAAATGTGGTTCCGTTTGATGGACGCCATCGAGCCAGAGGCGTATGAGCAAGCGGAGCGCCTAATCGAGTCGAATCCTGATGTGATGGGGACCCAACGATTGCGAATGCGCTGGGTTGGCCACCAATTGCAGGCAGAGGCGATCGTGCAGATTGATCCCAAACTAACCATTGCTGAAAGCCATGAGATTGTTGAACGGCTGAGACATGACCTGTTTCATGAATTTGCTAATTTGACCGAGGTGACGGTTCATACGATTCCGTGGTCGGCCGAGAACCAACCTGTTTTTGAGCAAACGGCCCATCATAGCTCCCCACAGCCCCTCGTGGCTTAGTGGCATTCGATAGCAGACACGAAAAGTCTTAATTAATTTTGAAATGACGATCTTGATTGCTAAAGACTTTTCGTGTCTTTAGCGGCCGAGCTGCTTCCAGAAGCCAGGCATCACCATTTCTTGAAACATCGCGTCTGTGTCGGCCGGGGAGTGGGGCATTTCATTTTCTAACCACCATTTCATCAGGCTCAGAAATGAGTTCGCAAGCATGTGGGCCATCACCTGCACCGGAACCTCCGGATGCTGATCATCCCCGATTAATTTGCTTATCGTCCCTTCTAAATTGTGGGCCAACTGCTTTTGCAGCTTCCGCATAATCGCGTCCATCCCGCTGCCACCCGTAAGCATTTTGAACAGGTGGTACTGCTCAGCCCCATGTTCAAGCAGAGGGATCATCGTTATAAATTGGGGCCTGTTTTCAAGAGATGAAAAATCAAGCAAGGTGCTGTCCCCCAAGTTGTTAAAGCCGCTGACTAGCAAATCCTCTTTGTCATGAAAATGGGTGTAAAACGTTGACCGGCCGACATTGGCTCGATCGATGATATCTTGCACTGAGAGTCGTTCATACCCCCGTTCCGCAATTAGATGCATCAGCGCATGCTGCAAAGCGTCTCTTGTGCGTATGGTTCTTCGATCTGGCTTTTTGTCCATCATTGTTTCCGATATCTACAAGATTGTTGGCGAAATTCAGGTTCTTAGACAATCTCTGTTGATTGTCCATAAATGGACAAATCGAGACGATTGTTGATTGAATTCCAGATATTTCAGCTTTAAAATATTCTAGACAGTTGTTCGATAATGGTCAACTATCCAAGAACGTTTTGAGGTGAAACATGTCTGAAACAAAAAATTTAAACCATGAGCTGATCGGCTTTTTTCAAAGAATGGCACAGGCCGTTCATAACAATCTGCTGGCAACGGTTAGCGGATTGGCTTTAATCGTCTTTATCGCTTGGGCCGCCCATCAAGATTACTCAACCCTTTTTACAAACCGCAGAGCGATGATTACCGGTGGCGTGCTTATCGCACTGTTTTTGCATATTGCTGGTTTTGGTCTCGTTGCGGGTTTGGTTCGCAAACTGTTTATGGGGAGCGCACATGATCACAGCCACCCTTCAGATCTTGAGACACGCGGCGCTACCTTGAGCTGGTCTAAAGGGTATGATTGGCTGGTAAAAATCGCTACATTTGGTCGTGAGAATGTTTTACGCGAAAGGATTGTCGATTTGGCTGACTTAAAGCCGGGTGATGCGGTACTCGATGTCGGTTGTGGCACAGGAACCCTGTTGCTGACGGCCGAAAAGCGGTTGAACTCAGTCGGCCGCTTTGTTGGCACAGATGCTGCCCACCAAATGGCAACGACGGCCCAAGAAAAAGCGGATAAAGCCGGTTCTAAGGCGATCTTTCAGCCCGGTTTAATTGAGCGGATTGAATTTAAAGAGGGGGAGTTCGATGTCGCCATGAATAGCCTGATGATGCACCATGTGCCGGAAGAAGAGCAGCAAAAAGGGGTGGCCGAGATGTATCGGGTGCTAAAATCGGGCGGCCGAATTTTGATCGTTGATATTGAATCCTCAGAAGGAACCCGCTGGCAAAAACTGGCTGACATTTATGTGAATCTGCACGGGGGCGCAGAGCGAGCGAAAAACTCGATGCGATCGTTGATTCCCTTTTTGGAAGCGGCCGGTTTTCAAAACATTGAAACGGGCAAAGTGAATCGGCAGATGGGATATGTCAGGGCTGAAAAGCTAGGGTTGAGCAAATAAAAATATCTTCCGCGAAAATCGGTGTAAATCCACAGCTTTAATTAAAAAGTCAACACAGCCTAATCTGCCAAACCGCAATAGCGAATGGCGGCCAGCACATACATGCGGGCTGCCATTTTAATTTCATCGATGCTGACCCACTCATCGATATGGTGCGGAATATAAATGTCCCCAGGGCCGCAAGTCACAATCGGAATCCCCTTTCGTGCGTTTAGAATCGTCCCATCTGTGGAGCCAGGTACGCCGCCGTAAATCGGCCGCTCACCACTCAAGTCTGTCCATGCAGATGCAAGCGTCGTCACCACCGGCTCTTCCATCTCTGTTTTGGTCGGATGGCGCAGCTCAAGCTGTTCTAGCTCATAAGAAAGACGCGGATCGACGGCCGTGGCTGCTTCGAGCATAGCCCGAACTTGCTCGACCAGTTCATCTGGCTGTTGGCCTGGGATCAGCCTGAAATCGAGGATCGTCTGGGTGCTTCCCGGCATCACATTTTTCTGAGGCTCCCCCGCTACAGGGGATTGCAATATGGTGGGGGTAATGCTGGGCTGGCCTAAATATTCGTTTCGGCCGAAACGGACAATTTCTCTCTCTTCTAAACTGTGTACCATCGTTAAAAAACGTGCCATCGGATAAGCACTGTTCACCCCGGTTAGCGGCATCGCCCCGTGAGACATGACCCCAGAAATGGTGACTTTCAACCACATCACCCCTTTTTGAGTGATGCACAAGTGGTTTTCTTCCGGCTCACAAATGATCGCTCCGTCGACCCCATCAGCCCAGCCGTTGTCCACAAAATGCTTGATGCCGATCATGTCTCCTTCTTCGTCACATACCGCCCCGATTAGAATGCGGCCGTTGAGCTTTAAACCGCTTTCTTTGAGCGCTTTTGTAGCGACGATGGCACAAACTAAACCGGCTTTCATGTCGTTGGCCCCACGGCCGAAGATTTTTCCGTCCGCGATGGTGGCGCTAAAGGGGGGATAGGTCCATGCGTCAGGATCACCTTCAGTAACCACATCGGTATGCCCTTCAAACATCAGCGTTCGTCCGGGCTGAGCACCGTTCAAAATGGCGATCACATTCGGCCGACCCGGTTCGACGACCTCAAAATGAGTCTCCAGCCCGATCTCTTGGCAGCGCGCTTCAACCCAGCGGGCCGCTTCCTCTTCTCCTAGCCCCTCATTCGGCCGCCAAACACTATTGATGCGTGAGAGTTCCTGAATCCAACTGATCAACTCATCGTCATCGATGAGGCTTACCGCATGTTGTTCTTGTGGTGTCAGCATAACGTTTAAAGCGGTGGGGCAAATCGGCCGTCGATCGCAGTCCAGCCCCCATCTACAAACATGATTGTGCCGGTCACATAGCTACTCGCATCAGACGCCAAGTAGACAACAGCTCCTGTAATTTCATGCGGCTGCGCCCAGCGTCCCATCGCATTCCGATTGGCATAGGCGTTGTACCAGTCCGGGCTGTTTTTGATCTGTGCCGTTAGAGGGGTTTCAACCACGCCGGGCCCTATCGCATTGACCCGCACACCTTTAGGGGCGAGTTCGGCCGCTAGAGCCCGAACCATCTGCACCGCCCCCGCTTTGGTCGCTGCATAAACCCCTTGCCCTGGCTCAACCACCTGTGATCGTATGCTAGAGAAGACGATGATGCTCCCACTCCCTCGCTCCGCCATCCCTTTCCCGGCGTTTTTCATCAGCAAAAAGGTCCCCTTTAAATTTAGATCGATGACTCGGCTAAACTCCTCTTCCGTAATGTCTAGCATCGGTTTGCGCACGTTGATGCTGGGTGTGCTGATGAGAATATCAATCGGGTCAAGCTGTTTAAACAGGGCGGAAATCGCTGACTCGCTGCGCATGTCGATCGTGATCGCCTGTGCCTGACCGCCGTTTTCACTGATTGTGTTGGCCGTTTGCTCGGCCGCTGCTTGGTTGATGTCTGCGCAAATGACTTTAGCCCCAAATGCAGCCAAACATTGGGCCGATGCTTCCCCGATGCCGCTGCCTGCCCCCACAACAAGGGCGGTTTTCCCATCCACCCGAAACATAGCTTCGTAGTTGTACATTTTTCCTCCGATAATTGAGCGGTTAGCTATAA
>JAHDEB010000317.1 GCA_020629055.1 Chloroflexota bacterium | reverse complement strand
TGCAAACCTTATGAAAACAATTTTAGTGGTTGATGACAAAGCCAACGTGCGCCAACTGTTGCGCGAATATTTAGAAGAGCAAGGCTATCGGGTTTTCTTAGCCAACAACGGCCGAGAAGGGCTTTTTGCCGCACGGCATGAAAAACCGGACCTTATCTTGTTAGATATCATGATGCCCGAAATGGATGGCTTTCAGTTTATGTCGAACTACCGTCGAGAGTCTGACACCCCGATTATTGTCCTGACCGCCAAAGAAGAAGAGTCTGATGCGGTATTAGGGCTAGAGCTAGGCGCAGATGATTATGTGATCAAACCGTTCCGCATGAAAGAGCTCCACGCTCGCATTCGGGCGATGTTGCGCCGGGCCAGTCAAGCCAACGCACCGGCCAACTCACCGATTTTACGCTCGGGCAAGCTTCAGCTGGACCCTGACCGGCGGGAGGTTTGTGTTGGCCCTGATACGATTAGTCTGACCCCAACAGAGTTCAATCTGCTGCATATTTTTATGCGAACCCCAGGCCGGGTGTTTAATCGGGAATCGCTCTTAGACCTGCTGGCGGAAGATGGGTACACGGGTGAAGAAAAAACGATCAATGTTCACATCCGCAATCTACGTGCAAAAATTGAGCCGGACCCGGCCGAGCCGATTTATGTAGAAACGGTTTTCGGTGTAGGATACCGAATGGCCAAAGGGTAAAAAGCGAAGATAAACCTCTAAATGACACCTGTTAAACGCTCAATCAGACTCAAACTCATCTTAACCTATGCCGCTATCGCACTCTTAATTACAGTGCTCCTTTCCCTTTTTGCCCGCTGGAATCTAACCGGAGACGTGCGCAATTTATTACGTGAACAGGCGATCTTAAATCTTGAAGATATCGTCATCGATTATTATGAAGATCAAGGCTCTTTAAGCGGCTTTGGGGCTGAGTTCCAACGTAAAGCCGAACGCCAAAAGGCAAAAAGACCGCCTCCTCCTGATGGGAGAAATGGTGAGAGTCCAGGTGACCCACCCCCTAGACCAAACACTTCGATATTGGGAGTCGCGGATGTAACCGGCGAGATCCTTGTCCCGATGAATCCTGATTTCCGGCAAGATTCGGTTGTCACGGAGCCGTTCCCCAAAGAGTTTCAAGCGATTGAAGTCGATGGTGAGACGATCGGATATTTAATCATTAGCCAAGAGCGGTTCAGGCGTACACCGGCCGAAACCGATTACATCAATCGGGCCAACATCGCGTTTGGGATCGGCTCTCTGCTTGCGATTTTAGTGGCGGTCACTGTAGGCATCTTTATGTCTAAAAGCATCATCGATCCCCTGATGCATTTAACAAAGGCCAGCAAGGCGATGGCGGCCGGAGATTTAGACCAGCAGGTAAACGTACAAACGGAAGACGAAGTCGGACAACTGGCCCAAGCGTTTAACCAAATGAGCTCTGATTTAGCGGAATCTAATCGGCAACGGAAACAAATGACGGCCGATATCGCCCACGATTTGCGCTCCCCCTTGGCCGTTATCGCCGGTTACATCGAGTCGATGCGGGACGAAGTGCTTGCACCGACACCGGAACGCTTTGATACGATTTACTCTGAAATCGAGCATTTACAGCATTTAATCACCGATTTACGCACCCTCTCTAGAGCTGATGCGGGTGAACTACCCTTAAACCTGCAAAGAATTAATCCACAAGAATTGATCGACCGAACAGTTTCAACGTTCCAACATCAGGCGGCTCAGAAAAATATCGAAATCGAAGCGATGACCGATCAAATGATCCCACTTATCCAAGGGGACGAAGAGAGATTGGCTCAAGTGTTGGGCAACCTTGTGAATAACGCGATCCGGCATACGCCTAAAAATGGGGCTATCCGATTGAATGGGAAAAAAGATAACCACGGGGTTCGGTTAAGCGTCGAGGATACCGGAGAAGGGATTCCGGCCGATGCCCTGCCCCATGTGTTTGATCGCTTTTATCGGGTAGATGAAGCCCGCCAGCAAAACAGCGGAGAGTCAGGCTTAGGTTTGGCGATTGCCAAATCGTTAATCGAAGCCCATGGTGGCACCATCGAGGTGTTTTCTCAGGTTGGGTTTGGCACCCGTTTTGATATTTTTCTACCGGCAATGGGCTGATTAAACCGCTCTATAAAGGATGTTTAAAATAATATAGTCGACAAAATATTATAAAAATAACCTTCTTGGCACATATCGGTTATAATCCCGACTCCTACACTCCACAATAAATAAAACTTCATCCTATACACGATGCGCATCCAATTAGATTTAACTGTCTAATATGCGATTTTATTAAGGTTGAAAACAAGAAAGCTTCCGTTTATATCTAAACCTCGCTTAGGCTTGGTGAACTGAAAACACTTAAGAAACATATAAGCCAAGCAAAAAAAGAAGGAATTAAACATGTCGAAACTTGAAAAATTAGCAGGATTGGGCCAATCGATTTGGTACGACAATATCTCACGTTCCATGCTCGATTCGGGCGAAATGGAAGCTCTCATCGCAAGCGGCATTCGGGGCGTTACATCAAACCCCTCAATTTTTGAAAATGCAATTGCAAAAACGACCGATTACGACATAGACATCCTGTCTGCGCCGGAAGAAGCAACCAACGAAGAAGTTTATGAATCATTGGTAATTGCGGATATTAGCCGTGTGGCTGACATGTTACGGCCGGTTTATGATGGCACCCGCGGTGTCGATGGCTATATCTCGTTAGAAGTTAGCCCCAAATTAGCCTATGACACAGAAGCAACTGTAGAAGCGGCCCGCAGGTTTTGGCAAATCATCGACAAGCCGAACTTGATGATCAAAGTGCCTGCAACGGCTCAGGGTGTCGATGCATTGCGTCAGCTAACGGCCGAAGGCATCAATGTCAATGTGACGCTTTTATTCTCTGTCACCGCTTACGAATTGGTTGCCGAAGCTTATTTAGAAGGACTAGAAGCCCGTGTCGAAGCCGGTTTCGATGTCAGCGATGTTCATTCCGTTGCCTCATTCTTTGTCAGCCGTGTAGATGCGTTGGTAGACGAGCAGCTAGATGAAATGAACAAGAAAGGGTTAAAGGGGCGGTCAGGTATCGAGAATGCAAAATTAGCTTACTCCAGCTTTGAAAGAATTTTCAGTGGCTCCCGTTGGGTTCGCCTAGAGCGTGGTGGTGCCAACTTGCAGCGCCCACTTTGGGCCAGCACCGGCACCAAAAGCCCGTCTTATCCTGAAACAATGTACGTGGATGGGCTCATCGGCCGCAACACCGTTAACACCACCCCACCCAAAACATTAAAAGCGTTTTTAGAGAAAGGTAAAGTTGAAACGACTTTGGTTGATCTGGAGAAAGCGTCCGCCCGAATGGGGATCATCAAAGCGGCCGGCATCGATTACAACGCCAATACCGATTACTTATTGGCCCAAGGGGTTCAAAAATTCTCCGATGCATTCGATGCCTTGCTTGAAAGCGTCGACCAAAAACGAGACGCTCTGTCTTCATAGACAAATTACAACAAGTTAACTCACAAAGCCCAGCCCAAATTAACCTTGGGGCTGGGCTTTTTTATTTCCCCTACCTCTTAGCCTGAGTAAAGCAAAAAGTGAACCAAACAGCATCCGATCTCAAGATGACATGTTACGCGCTCTAAACAAGAAAAGTCTAAATTAACTCTGGAAAGAGCACCTTAATCTTTAAAGACTTTTCTTGTCTTTGAAAGGTATGCGCGTAATACCAGTTATTAATTCATCAGCTCCTCGTCCAATTTCTATGATCCTGGTTACAATTGGTTCATGATCTGGAACCAAGCGATCGTTCATCTAGATATGGACGCCTTTTTTGTAAATGTGCACCTGCTGGAGCACCCTGAAGACAAAGGAAAGCCGATCGCCGTTGGTGGAAACCCATCCGGCCGGGGTGTTGTTGCCAGCGCCAGCTATGAAGCGCGTCAGTTCGGCGTTCATTCTGCAATGCCCAGCAGCCGAGCCCTTAAACTTTGCCCTCAAATTAAGTTTGTTAGGCACAATTGGGGGCTAATAAAAGAAACATCGGCCGCGGTGATGGAGATTTTAGAAGAGTTTGGCCCTGTTGAGAAAATGAGCGTCGATGAGGCCTACATCGATGTTTCTGAACAAATAGATCCCGAAACAACCGCCCTTGTCATGCGAGAAAGGGTCAAAGCGGCCACCAACTGCCCCGCTTCTGTCGGTCTCGCCCCCAGCAAATTGGTGGCAAAAATCGCATCAGACTACGACAAACCTGAAGGATGCACGATAATTCTGCCTGGGGAAGAAGAACGCTTTCTCGCACCTCTACCGGTGCGTGCAATTTCGGGGATCGGCCCAGCGACAGCCGCCCGCCTTGCGGCATTCAACATTGAGACATGTGGTCAACTTGCTGAATTTGACTATGCGACACTGGCAGGCACCTTTAAAAACCAAGCTGAATCGCTGCAAAGAAGAGCCAGAGGGATTGACACCCGCAAAGTCGTTTCTGACCCTGGGCAGTCAAAAAGCATCAGCCAAGAGACGACGTTTAATAACGACCTAGATGACAAAGAATACTTCTATAAAAAAATAAGAGAAATGGCTGACTCACTCTCTGGTTCTCTACGGCGCAAGAATCTGGTCGCTCATACGGTCACGCTAAAGGTTCGCTGGAACGATTTCACAACCTTTACTCGGCAACGCAGCGTCGAAAATGGAATTGACTCTCAAAAAGATATTGAGCGGCTCGCCAAGGTGATTTTAGACAACTTTTGGGATGGTGAGAAACTGCGCTTGATCGGTGTGGGGGTCAGCAATCTACTTGAGCCAACCGGCCGTCAGCTTGAACTATTCCCCGATTTAGATTTAACTGATTATCAGTAGCACCGGCTCCCCTCAAACCGCAAAAAACATAATTATTCAGCACCCCAACTA
>JAHDEB010000316.1 GCA_020629055.1 Chloroflexota bacterium | reverse complement strand
TGAAAAAGCTCTTTTCGCTTGGCACAAATCGGGTCTAGCGAGCAGATGTCACACTGCGGCTCACTCATCTCTGGGCAACGGCGACGCGCCCCGAAGAAATAGTAATCAACCGCCCCCATCGACTTGCCAGAAAGCTGTACGATCTCGTTAATTGCATCATACGCGGCTTGCCGAATCGGCCCTTCATCATCTAAAGAGATCACACGACGGGCAACCAGCGCAGCATGCAGATCAGCATCTACAATGTCAATGATGCCGGTGCGCAAGCATGAACGCATCAGATGATAGTCGATAATCGGGGGAACCGATTCATCTGGGCCAAAACGCAGAAACTGCTCCGGCCGTTGGTTTAAAATGATGGCGAGCAAAGTCGATTTTTTGCGTAGCGGATCTTCTTTGTAGCCGCCGATGCGGTCAAGCAGCTGCAAGAACGTACCAAGCGGCGTTGCTGAAGCATTCGCTTTTTTTAGGATCGATTGGGGCGTTTCCCCTAGCTCAAGCATGTCTCGGCCGTATGCATTGGCGAGCTGGTGGTGCAAATGAACGGCCGGCATTTCATCTTTCCCCTCATCAGAGCGCAACACTTGCTTGAGATCATCTTCTGAACAATTGGCCTGACCTTCTACCGTCAAAAACGGCCGGTTTGTATGCAAGGCCCGCAGATAAGCTTGCGAAATATAGGAAGATCCCTTGAGCATCTTCCCATCGATCGGCGCGATCAGCGGTTTGTGATAATGGCCGTCTTTTGTCGACCAAAAGCTAAATTGTTGTAGCGTGAGGGCGAAAAAAAAGTCGAGGGCGGCCGGGTCATTCATGTCAGGCTGTTCCGGCCCCATGAAGTCGTGCGACGTCACCTCGTCCATCGCCGCGATTTGCTGAGCGACACGCTGTATCTGCACAGGGTTCAGCTGAACTTTGAGAGAATTTTCTGGCAATGGGGTGGTTTTATTCATCATACCTCTGACGGGGGATCCTAAATCGTTTCCCCCATTTTAATAGACTCAAACAATTTTAAGCGCAACAATCGCCAAGACAAGGCACCCAAGGCGGCTACAAATAGCAAGCCAAATAATAAATAGATCTGCGCCACAGCCTCCCACGCGATTTCGACCAAAAATGGCGGGGCAAAATCACCCGCATCGGTGCCCACCTGCAAAAATGGGATAAATTGCTGGCTAATCAAAACGCCCAACGCCGTCCCTAAAAACAGGCCGCAGCTGATGAGCAGAACCAGTTCCCACGCGATTAACCGTATCATCTCAGATCGATATAGACCCACCGCACGTAAAATGCCGATTTCAACGGTGCGTTGCTGTAATGAGAAAAGCGCATACAGGAAAAAGCCTAAAACGGTGAGCAACGCGGAGGTAATAAAGCCGACCGATAACAGGCCGAATAATCCTTGACGCTGAGGCTGGTCTTGAGCAAATGCAACCAGCGGGCGTGCTTCATCCCAAGATGTGCCAAAAAGCTGCTGGCCGAGTAGCGCTTGGCGAAACGAATTTTCTTCAACCAAGCTGTCAGTCTCGGCCCAAACGCTATATAAAAACTCTCCGCCACCCACTTCAAATACATGGGCCAAATTGCCCACAATCAGCAAGCTTTCTTCGGCCGGATACCAGGTTGGAAAGTAGTCAAAACTACCGACGATGACCGCTTCAAATTCAACATCATTCCCCCGCAGGTCTAAGTTGTATCGAATCGAGTCTCCTATTTTTAGGGTGCTTTTATCTAGCAATTCGTTGGGGACCAGCACCCCTGCCGGGTGAAAGCCAAGCGCATTCATCAAGGTGCCAAAGCGTGCGCGGGAAAAATCTTGACGCCAATAAGCCACCTGATGAAAATCGGCCGGGTCTACCCCGACAAACCGCCCGGTTACACGAACACCGTCTACCTGGCTTTTAAGTTCATAGTTGCCAACACGGGCCGCTTTTTGCACATGGGGCAACCGTTCATAGGCGCTGACGGGCAAATGTGTAAATAGCAATTCGTCTGAATTTGATTGGGGGCCAAACCCACTGGCAGAGGGTGGCAGGGTTAAAAGATTGAGGTCTGAACCGACCCGGTAAAAGCTCTGGTCGTATAACTGCAGATCAACCGTACGGGCCAACGATGCGGTAAAAACGGCTAAACCGATTGTCAACACAAGCAGGCCAAGCGGCGTGGTGTAATAGCGCGGGGTGCGGGCCAAATAGCGGACCGCTTGCAACAGGCTCACGCTGTTGCTTCGATCGAGAAGCCAGCCGATCATCTGCATAAACCAAGGGACAAAACGGAGAAAAAGCAGGGTAAAGGCGAAAATGGTCAAGGCGGGCAAGAGTAAAAGGAGCGGGTTTTGAAAAGGATCGGCTGTGCCATTCTCTGTGCCGACCGATAGCCCCCCTTGTTGGCGTAACAAATAATACCCATAGCCGGCAATCGCCACCAAGATCCAATCAAGCCATGCACGCTGCCACCAAGGGGTTGACAAGGTGCGTGCTTGCTCTTGTTTATAGGTCACAATCGTATGTTGCGATGCGGCCACGGCCGGAAGAATTCGAGCGACGAGCGCAAGCAAAACAGCGACTAGCCCAGCATTCATCGCCTGCCTGGTTAAGTTGATGCGGACGGCCGCGTCCCCCGAAAAATCGAGAAAGCTACGCGCCTGTCCCAACCATTGTGTTAACCACAGTGCCGCAAGCGTGCCTAGCCCAAACGCGATGATGCCGAGCAGAATACCTTCCATAAGCGCAATTCCGATAACATCCAAGGGGGTGCTGCCCCGGCTGCGCATCACGGCGATCTCGTTTCGTTGCTGACTGACCGCCAAAACCGCCACAAGGCCGATAAACGCCAAGGCCATTGAAATGGTGGGGACGTTAATCGAAAACAAAAGAAGAGACAGTTCCGCGACTGCGGTTTGATACAGGTGCAGATAATCGGTTGGTGCGATAAACGAGCTGGCTTCCGGCAATAGAACGTCTATTTTTTGCTCAACCTGCGCCGCCCCAGCAACCAGTCGGTCGATTTGAGACGTGCCAACAGTTTGGCCGTCCATGACCATGTACCAAAGTGCAAAATTGACTTCATTCTCCATCACCGGCGCGATCAAGCCGGCAAATGTTTCTTCTGGCACCAAAAAGAGATCATCAAATGAGGACGGCCCATAAAACCAAAAAGCGCTATCCGGCTCTTGAGCTTGCCAAATGCCAGCGATCTGTACGATAAAGTTTGGCCCCGGCCCCGATCGCTCTAACTTGAGCATGAGGTATTGTTCACCCACTTGCCAGCCGGTCTCTGTTGCAAAAGTTTGGGAAATCAACACTTCTATCGGATCGTCTGCTCGGTTTGGCACAGTTGGCAAACGGCCGTCAATCAGTTCAATATGTTTTTCTATGTCGGTTGTTGTTGCAAGGCTCGCAAACCCTAGGTCATCGTTGCCGCTGTAAACAGTTTGATCTGTGGGGAACAGCCGGTAGGTTGTGGTTTCCACATGCTGCACCACAAAGTCAAGGGGGAGCCCCAGCGTTTCGGCCGCTTCGCTGTACACATACTCGCGGGCCGGTTGAATCTCTTCCCACTCGACCGGCCCATGCCAGTTGCCCACATAATTGTAAATATATGACCATGGCGGTCGTCGGTTTTCATCTAAGTTGGCGAGCTGATCTTCTAAAATACGAAAGTTGACCGCATCGGCGTATAAAGGAACGACCTGCATTAATGTAACCGCCACCGTTAGGCCGCAAATAGAGGCCAAGGTTAACCCCGGCCGGGCCACCAACCGTTTCAGCGTAATGCCGAAAATAGAGGCGATTTGCAGCAAGAAGCGCATTAGGGGCCAACCACCGTTTGCCCCTCAGATAAGCCTGATATCACTTCGACCTGATTTTCGTTTTGTAGTCCGATTTTGATATCGACCCGCTTCTGGCTATCCCCTTCTTGGGCAACCACAAAAAGACGGCCGTTAAACTCGCGAATCGCGGCCGGGGGGAGCCATAGCACATCTTCGTGCTGCTCTAGCAGGATGGCCGCCTCGATCCGATCCCCAATGCTCAACTCAGCCGCCTGTGATAGATCATCAAATGCGATGCGGACAAAACCATCCGCTTCATTTTCTTGAGCACCGGTCCCATACGGGTATGGCAGCTGGCGTACGGTCATCTGAAAAACGGTATCGGGCCGGGATGGGAATATACCGATGGCGGTCATTCCCTCTGACAGCTGTTGCAGATCACGGTCCAAGAAGGAGACTTGAACTTCGACGTTGTTTAAATCTGCGATGACAATGACCGTTTCGGCCGCGGCCACGCTATCGCCAACGGCCGCGTTCAAAATCATAACGGTGCCAGAAGTCGGTGCGACAAGGGTAGAGTTGGCGATCTGATTGTTAATCTGGGCGATTTGATTCTCTATTTGGGCGACCGCATTCACCATGGCAGGGTCTACACTGCCTTGAAGTTCACCCAAGTTCAGCTCCGCTAGCTCTAACTCTCGTTGCAGCACCGCAATCGCCAATGTTTGCTCGTTGGTGGGGGTTTCGCCCGCTTCCTCGACCGCGAAATCTAGCTGTAACTGGGCCAACTCAACCCCGATCTCGGCCCGGCGGCGGTCGGTTGCGCGGCTCTCTTCGGCTAAAGTGAGCTGTTCTTTCGCTAGTTGTAGATCAGCTTCGGCCGCTTGCACCGCTTGTTCTAGATTGGTTGTGTCTAAACGGGCGAGCTGATCCCCTGCACTTACCGTCTCCCCTTTGGCGACCGCCAGGGTTTCAATCCGGCCGTTGAGGGGAAAGCTGAGCCGATTCTGGCTTGTTGGGCCGACACGGCCTGATTTAAACAGCTGTGACGCAACCGCACCTCGCTCGACGAGGTAGGTCGGCTTTTCGATCGTAATTGCGGTCGGTACGATGGTAGGTTCTTGATCGGGGTTCGGCCGGCGTGGGTCTGTGATCGGCTGGATGGC
>JAHDEB010000315.1 GCA_020629055.1 Chloroflexota bacterium | reverse complement strand
CAAACTGAATCGCTTTTAAAATCCCCTCTTTCTCCGCATCCAGCTCATCCACATCTATCATCACCACGTTTCGGTCCGATTGCCAATGCTCTAGCACCACCGTCAACCGCTCCTCAAACTGTTCCCCTTCCGGTTCGCGGACAACCAATCCCGGCTGTTGCCATTTAATCACCTCGTGTAGCAAAAACGTCTCCGTCAGTCGGTGAATCCGATAACGAACCTGCCCTGCGCTCTCTTTTCCCATCTCAATCAACGATAAAGATCGCAATGTTTCAATCGCCCCGCGTAAATCACTCCCCTCTAATCCAGATGCAACCCCTAATTGCTCAAATGTCCCGTTGGGCATCATCGGCAGCGACACAAACAGTTTGCGGCCGTCTTCGCTAAGCATTTGCCACGCCTGCCAATAAATATACACATACAGATCCCCAATTTTGACATCAGTCGTTTGGCGCAGGCTGTTTAAAATCTGGCCAATGGGCAACACATGAGCTTGGCCGAGGGTCAACTTTAATGCCAGCGGATTCCCCCCAATTGTCTGGTAAATCTCATCAAAGACAGATTCATCTGCCGTCTGCAACGCCTCAACCCCCTGCGCCTCCGCCTCATAATGCAAAAATTCAATCGCATCTGGCTTGGGCAACTCAGATAAGTTTAAGCAATAAACGTCAGACTCATCCCGCAGGCTCATTCGGGTGGTGATTAGAAACTTGCTCGGCCGAGATAAAAAGCGAAGCAGTGGCAATAGTTCTTGATAGTCCGCTACCGTTTCTAGATTGTCGATAACGACCAGCGACGGCCGCTCGCGCAAAATTTCATGCAGCGCCAGCCGCTTGGCTTCGAAATTATTAGTCGGATACGGTCCATCAGCCAGCTGGGCCAACAGCTGGTCGATCAAGCTCTCGGTATCGAGAGCCGGATTCATCGCATCTAAGGCGGGTTTTTTCGTCGATTGGATTCCCCGGCCGGTCACATATTCTTCTTGTTTGGCGCTGACCCAGGCGATATCCAAAAAGCGCACATTCCCAAGCGCATCGTCTAGAAAATGGTGCACCACCTCATTTGCTAAAGAGGTTTTACCGATACCGCCTAACCCGTCGGCCGCCACCAGCCACGGCCGGTCAATCGATTCTAACGCCGCAATCAGTTGGCTGCGTGGTTTCTCGATGCCAAACAGTTTTTGGTCCGGCAGTGGGTCAATTCGGGCTAGCACCTGCGTGCGGTCCAGCCGCTTTATCGTTTCTTTTTGCGGGATGGCAGCCGCCAATTCGCTCAGCTCACCATTTTTGATCTGTTCCGCCAGTTCAACCGTCTCAGCTTCAGGTTCTACCCCTAATTCTGCATCTAACAGCCGTTTGCACGTTTCAAATTGGGCCAAACTCCCGCTTCGATCCCCACCTAATGCAAGGGCTAACATCAGTTGACGATGTCCCACCTCTCCCCAAGGGTCCAAGTTCAGCTGCCGGCGTGCGAATTGCTCTGCACCGGTAAAATCTCGCTCCGCCAGCCGTTGCCCCACAAGTGACCGTAACCCATCAACCGCTTTTTTATGCAAATACTCCCGTTCTAAACGGAACCAATCTTCAAATTCCAAACTGTCGGCCGTAAACCCCTCCGCCAGCTCTCCCTCATACAGGGCCAATGCCTCTGCCAGCTGCCCGGCCGTCAACAGCCGCTCAAACTCGTGGACGTCGCACACAAAATCATACGCCTCGTTAAACTGTACCGTTTGCCGATTGACGATCAACAGAGGTGTATCGTCATTTTGGCTAGGCAGCAGCTTTTTTAAGCGATATAGACTTTGGCGTAAATTGTTTTTTCCGTTTTGCTGAGATTCCTCGGGCCAAAATAAGGTGGCCAAAACCGAGCGGCTAAAGGCACGATGCGGTTGAAGACTTAGAAAGAGAAGTAATCCTTGGACGTTGGTGGATCTAAAATGCTTGATTTCTTGCCCATCTAGCCTAACCCGGAATGATCCGAGGAAGCGTAGACTTAAGCGAGCCATCTTTAGATTATAGGACGTTGTTCCTAGAGAGGCGAGAATGATAAAATGCGGGGCGGTCAATATTGTCAGGTGGTGATCGGCCGTTTTATTCTTCAAGAATCTATCTATGAAAAAAGCGCTGTTTCAAGCTTTAATTCTCTTGCCCCTTTTGGTTGGCTTACTACTGTTTTGGGTGAAACAGCCGGTCCTGTTTTCAGCCACTATAACCGACCCAGCCCAAATTAATGTTGCCCAGCTTGAAAAGCACACCCGTATGCTGGCAGAAGATTTTGCCCCCCGTGATTTTGCGCACCCTGAAAATTTAAATGCAACCGCCGCCTATATCCGGGCTGAATTTGAACAGACCAACGGCCGGGTCTCTGAGCAACCCTTTGTGATTGATGGGGTCGAGTATAAAAATGTTATTTTGGAGCTGGGGCCACCCATCGACGAAAGTGAGAGCGTCATTGTTCTCGGCGCCCACTATGATGCGTTCGACGTGTATCCGGCCGCAGATGACAATGCCAGCGGCGTGGCAGGGCTTTTAGAGCTAAGTCGCCTTTTAGATGGGGTCGAGCTGCACAAAACGGTGCAATTGGTCGCTTACACCCTTGAAGAGCCGCCGTTTTTTCGCACCGGCGGGATGGGGAGCGCCCAACATGCGACAGCTATAAAAGATACCAACGTGCCGGTTGAGCTGATGATTTCAATCGAAATGATCGGCTATTTTAGTGATGAACCGAATAGCCAACGATACCCGATCGGTGCTATCGAATGGCTTTACCCCACAACGGGTAACTTTATCGCTGTGATCGGCCGCTTTGATCAAGGATTGGTTGTGCGCAATGTGAAGCAGAGCATGTTAGCCGGCAGCAACCTGCCTGTTGAATCGATTGCGGCCCCGCCCAATCTTGTTCCAGGCATAGACTTTTCGGATCATTTAAATTATTGGAAATATGATTATCCGGCCGTGATGATCACCGACACCGCGTTTAATCGGAACTTCGCCTATCATACCCCAGACGACACGGCCGATCGGCTCGACTACGCACGAATGGCTGAAGTCGTTAATGGGATTTATGCCGTTGTCATTGATCTTCAGTAGGGGCTAGATACGGCCGAACCAATCTGCTTGGGCAAGATGATTACTGGCGGATCTCGCCCGGCGGAATGCCAAATCTGTACAGTTATAGCCATCGTGTTTTCATGCCGGCGGGTGAGATCCCCTGATTTGATTGCACGAGATCGATTTGCAACCATTCGGGTATCTAACCCCTACTGCAGAGAGAATGCAGTCACGAACAATTGTGGCAAAAGTGCAATAGCTGGACCCAAATCACCAGATTTGTTCCGGCCCACGCCAGCCCGACTCATTCCGAATGCCAAATAAAACCCGACTGCGGGCTTCCATACTGTTGACCATCGCTTCCCCTAAATCAAGGGCGCGTGTTGCATGGTGCGTACAGTGATCCGTCAGAAGCTTTTTGGCAAGATGGGGCTTTCCGGCCGCGATCAAGGTTTCGGCCGTTGCCACGACATCATTTTGCTCGATGGCTAAAGCCTGTTCAAACGCCTGCCAGACCGGGGTAACCTCGGGCAAAAACAGCTCGTGATGCTCGCACAGCAAATAAAGCAGCCGTTTGAAAATATAGACGGCCGACCGGGTCGCCTCAACGCGCTGGGGGACGGCCGATTGGGCATCGACCTTCCGCTCGTCCATAAATTTCCAATCTTCACCCGTTGTTAAATACCGGTGCATGCCAAACTCATGGGGTATCGAATCAACCCCCAAATAAAACGGGGTAAATGGAGCTGCAAGCGCCCCGATCGGGCTGTGCCACAGCATGCGTAAACTTGGGTCACTCACCGGCCCCAACGGCACCACTTGACCATATCCGGCCGTGTCTCCGGTTAGCTTTTCGGTCCGTATCGCCCACAGTACATCGGCCAAACTTATTTTGTCCGGCCGTTTGGCCCGCTCCCGCATTTCATCTTCGATCCATGCCAAGCCGTCCCAGCGCCATTTCCCATCCCCATAAACGGCATTGGCGTTAAACGGACCCCCGGCCGGGTCATACCACCCTTGGTCGATGGCAAATTGGATCAGATGGGGTGGCCCCATAAAGTTTGGGTTGCTCATAAAATCGGCCGGAATGTCACCGATGTACCCCGGCCGGTTGACCCTAATTTCGTCTGGGCCGACTCGTTCGGCCGCCCACAGCTTTTGCCCCCCGGCGAACTCAATCACTACCCATCCCTCGTCATTGTCCCCGATAAAATGGCTGTTCCCCCCATAAGTCGAATAGCCGTGCTGGGCGATCAGCTCCCCGATAATTTCAACCCCGTGCCGGGCGCTGGTCGCTCGTTCTAGCACGATGCGGGCCAAGTCAGAATAGTTTGGCCCGGTTTGATCGGCCGGGGTCATCGCTTGTAGGCGTTCATGGCTGGTGGACCAGACATCTCGCACCGCGACCCCGTATTCGTTGACACCCCCGTTGGTGATCGGGGCTGGAACCCCTTTGTAGTAGCTGTAGCTTGTGCGCAGATTTCGAGCTGTTTCAGCCACTTGGGGGATGGTGCTGCGCAGACCTGGAACATCGGCTTCGGGCGTTACGCCCACCTCGATTGTTGCACCCGGTTCATGTTTTTGACGCGGCATCAGCTCTAGCCAGTGGCTGGATGGTTCGTCTCCATATCCGGCGAGGTAGGCTTGCCCGTCTGCGGTTAAATTTCGGCCGATGTAAATACAATAGCTCATCGTTTCTCCTTAAGAACGGGTCTTTGTTGAAACCACAACGTGGTACCCGCCGTTTCTTATTTCAGATCAGAAAGTCGGTGAAAGAAATGTACTTCGTTTTGCAGATATTGGAAACGGCGGGCCGGTTATGCTTTGCTCAAAATTTCACTACCGGACAGATTTTAGATTATGGGAAAAAACCCCTCATCCGACCCCTT
>JAHDEB010000064.1:2654-29160 GCA_020629055.1 Chloroflexota bacterium | reverse complement strand
GCCGCAGTTTTTGTTCAGGGGTCCCCACCGCTTCAATCGCGGCACCACCCAAACCGCCATTGGGCGTTGATAGATAAATGCCTGTGTCTCCCCAACTGAGTGTTTCAATCGCTAAAATCGTGCCTAAAAACGAGGTGTTTGGCCCTTTGCGTTTTTTCTTCTCTGCGCCATTGGCCTCGCCAGCCACAATCTTTTCAAGCTTTTTGACTTGGCCAGCATAAAGCATTTTTGAGATCGGCCACATCGCGTCAAAATATTCGGTCGGCCGTTCATGCTCCGCTTCGTCATATTTGCGCGAAATCGGCCGCATCACCTGCTTTGCAACCATATCAACCATCTGCGTCCGCTGTTTTATATCTTCGGGTAATTCAAAATTTATCATGGTTTTAAAAGGAGAAAGGATGAAGGGTAAAGGCTAAATCGCCCCGTCATACTTTCTTCCGCTTTTTGTTCTTTGTGATAGTTACAAATAACTTAACTATGACTTTGGAAATCAATTCTGTGATAACGAGGGAAAAACCTGTAGGGGCATCCCTTGTGGGTGCCCAACTTTCCGCCATGCCATCACTCAGGGTACCCACGAGGGGCACCCGTACAAGGTGATAGTCGCTTTTTGAGAAAAAGTTAACTATCGATCATATTTTTTAAAGGGTTAAAAGACCGTCGAACGTTGCCATGCCGCGTGCGTTGCGTAGCCAAAGTTCAACCGGATATTCGCGAATATAACCGTAACCACCAAGGGCTTGAAGTGCTTGATCGGCCGCTTTGACCACCAAATCATCCATATGGTATTTCATCACCGTTGTCGTGCGTGTTGCATCCTTCCCTTGGTCCAGCTCCCATGCCGCTTCCCAAACCATCATGCGCAGCTGATCAACATCCGTTGCCATTTCAGCCAACATAAACGCAATTGATTGATTTTGAGCGACCGGTTTGCCAAACTGCACCCGCTGTTTGGTGTACTCAACCGCATATTCGGTGCCAGCCCGTAAAATACCGACGGCCGCTGCACCTAACGCCACGCGACTGTGATTCAGGATCAAATCGAAATCGCACCCAGCGTCCCCACCCAATTTGGCTGATGCAGAAACAGTCACATTTTCAAACGTCACCCGATTCCCTTCGATCGCATTAATCCCCATCAGCTTCTCTCTGTCACCCACGGTGATCCCATCACTCGCAGCCGGTACCAAAAAGCCCTGGGTTTCTCCCCCATCGTTCGCATAAACTAAAATCAGGCCAGAATCATTGGCATTCAAAACCATCATTTTTGTGCCGTTTATAACGTAGTTGTCACCGTCTTTAGTCGCTGTCGTTTTTAGATTGCGAGGATCAAACTGAATCATCGGCTCGGTTAATGCAGATGTGACTTGTGGCAGCCCTTCAGCTGCAAACATCGGCAAATATTCCGCCTTTTGCTCGTCAGTGCCGCATAGCATGACCGGGATCGCTACCAAATTCGGCCGCATGATGGCCATCGTAATCGCCAAGTCTCCCCAAGCAAATTCTTCCATCGCAACGGCGCTGGTTACGGCCGAGTATTCCCCCAATCCCCCAAAGGCTTCAGGCAACCCGGTAGGCAACAGACCGATCTCCCAACCCGCCTTCAAAACATCGGCCGGGATCTTTCCCATCTCTTCCGCTTCCCTGAACGTCTTGCGCACCATCTCTTCTGAAAATCGGTGTATAGCGTCCGTCAGCATTTGCTGTTCATCATCTAGCCGGAAATCAAGCATTTTTTCTCCAAACAGTGAGGGTCTTCGGTTCAGGGACAAGAATGGTTTACAACAAAGTCTGCGAAAGAACCATTGCCGTTGAACCGAGGTTAAAATTTAAAAAAAGCACTTACTTATCAATTGATAAGTAAGTGCATGAATTAAACCAGACTTGCCCTTTAAGGTCAACCAAAAAAGGCCGATGCCTGCAAAAAACAAACATCGACCTCGGTTCAATTTAACTGTTTTGACAAAAAGTGGCTTGCCAAATCGTATTGGATTCGAGCTTATCGAACAACAAAAGGAAGGTAAATCAACTCATTCAAATTTGTCGGGTCCGGAATATTGCTAAGCTTTGCCCCACTCACTGAGCCGCCATTTAACTGGAATTGATAGAGTGACACCTCTTGCGACCCACCATCACCAACCGCAACAAACACGACTTGATCATTTTGGCTTAGGGTTACATTGCCCGGATCACTGTAGACGGTCAATCCATCCGGCGACTCCACAATCGGATCATAGGTACCTGCCGCAGCGGTCCCGTGTGCCGATTGACCAAACTCTACATCGGTTAGGGTATACGTTTCGGTCCCCGCCAATGTCAGATTCATGCGTCGATCTGTCGCAGATTGCATGACAGGGGCTGCATTAAAGAAGGAGTAGTTGGCATTTTCGGCCGAAGGTTCATCAGTAAATGGGTAACCAAATAAAGCTAAATCAATCCCGTTTGCCCCGCCAGTGACCAAGTAGATATAGGGAGTTTCACGTGTCAAGAATGGGGAATTTTCTGTTTCTAAGACGTTTAACGAAACCGCATCTAAAATTTCAATCTTATTGCTTCCGATCGCTCCCTCAACATCAAACATCATATCCCCATATCCCATGCTTTCGTTGATGATCACACCATTTAGCCGCACGGCCACCGACGATGTTTCATTAACAGAAGATGGTGAAAAATGCGCGATAGACAAGCGCGGAGGCGCTGATGCGGCCCCTTCAACGGAAGGAAGCAGCACCATCGGCTCGTTATTAACAATCGCAAAAAGACCAAAGGGTTGGTTTACTCCCCCATCCCCAGCCGTAATCAATGTCACGGCCGAATTGTCAGCAAAGCTAATTTCTGGGGACTCTAGTAAAACGGCCGAGCCGTCACTTGTGGTGACTTTGTATTTCGAAACAGTTGAATTACTTGTAACAAAGTTAGTCAACATTTCGCCACTGTCTAACGCGCCCGCAATCAGATCTTCGTCTTGATAAATGTTCACAGAGCTTAAAAATCCCGATCCAGGAGGAACCAGATTTCCAGCCGTTAGTCTGACGGTCCCTTGACGGGCGAAATTCAGCTGAGTTGAAAACAGCATTTCGGCCGAGTTCGCATCACCGTGCAGCAGCAGTCTATAAACCCCATCGTTTTGCACTTCAATCTGCTGACTAATCAGCGGTGCCGTTGAATTCGAGGGCAACACCTCGATCAACCCTCCGCCAACCGGAATTTCGATCAAACCGGGCGTCGACTCACCAAAATCTAAACCATTTACCAATGGCTCACCGTTCAAGCGAACATTGACAGATGAGTCTTCAAGCCTTGAGTCAAGCGCCAGCAAATTCGCCACATACAAATGAGCGAGATCAGCATCAGGGTTTAAAAACACCCCTTTTTGCCCATTAATGATGGCGTAAACAGCATGGCCGTTTAAATTTAAATCAGCCACGGCTAAAAATGTGGCCACATCACCGGTAGATAGCTGCACAGCGGCCGGGTCAATGATCTCTACGCCCTGATCGTTTGTGACAGACAGGTTAAAGTTGCCGGCCGATTTCACCTGCAGCTGCTCATCGATTTGTGGATAGGCTAAATCTTCCGCCCAAGTTGTCGAAAAGTCTGAAAAATTAATCGAGCCTAACGTGGGTGCGACATGGCCAAAACGAATCCCCGCATCACCCTCAATGTTCGATTGGTCACTCAAAAGGGCACTAAAAGCGATCGACTCATTAGAACCGGTCAAGTAGATCGAATAGTCTTGATTGCCGACCAAAGTGACTTCCTGTGAAGCCAAGGATGATCCATTTTTTTCAACTGAAATCAAATTAGGGCCGGCCGGCAATGCTAAATACCCGGTTGAATCACCATATCGAGAGAAATTTGAAATCAACTCCCCATTAATTTTTAGAGCGATGTCGGTCCCTTCAGCCGTTTGGGCAAAGGGTGCCAAATGCGCCACATACAGCCGCGCGACTTCAAGAGGAATAAACTCTCCGCTACCCCCTTCAATCTTAAAAACGCCATAAGGCTGGTCTGTTCCATTACCGGCCGCTAGAAGAGTGGTTTCACTCCCGGCCGTTAGCGTGACCGGCCGTGGATCGATCAGCGAAACGGGGCCTCGCTGAACCTCAAAGTCATATTCGCCTGCACCCACAATTTGGTAAGCAGGGTCGGCCGTTTCAGTATAAGAAATATCGCTAAGCTGAAATCCGGAGGTCCCTTCATCGATCAATCTCAATTTGTTCGGGTTTGCACCATCTGATACAAAATTTCCAAATCGTACCAAGCCAAACTGCCCCGGAGGAACCTGACCATCGTCTTCTAAGACGGTTAAGTCAAAATCGTTGCCACCTGCGCCTCCACTAGCAACCAGCGTATAAGATTTTCCAATCTCCACATCAACGGTAGCTTTAGCAATGACAATGTCTGAATTTGCCGCTTTAACTTGGGCGGTATAAACGGCCGCTTCGATCTCTTTCGATCCGGTGGAGCTGCCGTAGGGTTGATTTTCGAACTGCACGCCCCCATTCATGAGCAAGCTTAATTCAGTCTCAGCCAGCTGGCTCGACGAGGGTGCCAAATTAATAAAATTGATCTCCCCATTAAATTCGGGGAACTGAGGGGGTGCAACCAATTGGTTGTATCGATACACGCTCTGGCAATCTTCTAGCGTGTACACGTCCATCGACCCTGCATCGTCTCCGTACAGAATCAAAGTCACCAGTTCGCCGTCCTCAACATCGAACGGTTTGATATCAAAAATCGGAAAGTTTCCACTCTGGTCTACGGCTCTAATCTTGATCGAACCGGGGTCAACTTCAAAGTACCCTTGTCCGCCAAATTCCAGATTATTTAACACGATCTCTTCGCCCGCGTTGTATTGGACGTCTAAGATCAAATTGTTCAGATTGGAGTGAAAGCCAGATGCGTGAATCACTCGAACTTTCCCTTTGCCAACTGAAATCGGGGTCAAATCATCTGTTAGTGACCCTATTTGAACCGGTTGTTTCCCAGACCGTCCAGAACCGTAGGCCAAGATCGTGTATTTACCCACGGCCGATAAATCAACAGTCGTTTCAACCGAGTCGGTCCCGTCTTTATTGGTTACCTTGGCGAGCGTTTCACCTGCATCTACACGTAAGCCGATAATCTCTTCTGGGCTGCTGCCGCTGAAGTAGGTATAGCTCCAACCGTTTTTGATCACATTGCCCACTTGAATACCAGAGTTAACTTTGTAATCATTTCGGTCAACAAAAAGACCGACTTGAATCAACGCCTGAGTTGTATTTGTGGGGTCGTAGCATTGATTTAAATTCTCTAAATTCGCTTTCGCCGGTTCTGACTGCAAAGTGGCCCATCCGGCCGACCCAAGAAGTGCAAAAAATATGATAGCGACTGAAAAATAAATTTTAGAAATAGAGGGTATAAATTTCATATATTGATATCCAATTGACCTGAGCCTGCTGTTTTGTTTTAAAATCACAAAACATCACTCTACATAGTCCAATGGCCTAAAAAGATCCTCCCCCATTATTTTGGCTTGATCTTACGTTGCCTCTTGCCTGAGACCAGATATTTTCACGTTGTCTTCTTCTCTAACCGAAGATTAATTACATTTCCCTTTTGGGGTCCCCAATACATCTGGATAGGCTGTCAAGGTTCATCCATATTTCTGGGCAGGCTTCATTAATCGTAAGTTTGTTTTTAATCGGGGTGTCAAAAATGCAAGGCTTTGCAGGCTCCCTTGCAAGGGTAGTTCAAGTTTTATTCGCCGCTCTCTTCTTCTACTTTTTCTTCTTCTGCTGTTTCCTCAATTACTTTAAATGGCTCGGTTACAATTTCAACCGTTGCAACTTCCCCACCAACAACTTCGACATCGGCCGAGTAACGGACATCTTGAATTTCGATGTAGAGCCTATATTTTCCAGGGACTACATCATTAAATACGAAGTTTTCCGCATAAGTTTCATCCGGGTTGATGAGATGCAGCGGATCGTCTAAATAGCTCCAAGTCACCTGTTCAATATCTGAGTCTTCTAAACTTTGGGCGCTGATCCAAACCCCCTGCCACGGCCGACCATTTGGGTCAAGCAGACGGCCGGCAATCACCCCACGCGTTTCGGGCGGTTGTACCCACAACATCGGATTCCGCGTGCTACCATATTCGTTTTCCCCCACACGAACCTCGAAATGTAAATGTGGCACCGTAGCAGCCCCACCAAAGCCGACTTCAGCAACCGTATCCCCCTGCTCAACTCGATCCCCGACGGCCACTTCGATATTTAAGACGTGACCATACAGGGCGTAAACCGGCTTTCCATTAAATTTTCGATCCAACTCAAGGACAACCAGTTCCCCATACCAATTGCATCTGAAACCCAACCATTCATTCTTGTCATCTTGGGCCATCACAATCGTCCCATCTGCAACTGCGGGTAATTTAGTCCCTAAGCCACCACCGCCCGAATCTACGCCGGTGTGCATCACCAAGCGGCCGGACTGATCCCATCCATACGGAAATGAAGCATTTACCAGATAACGGCCGCCACCCGGCAAAGGCTTGCCCATCCAAAAATGAGGCTGTGGATTTTCAACCGGCCGTGGCCAAACTTGATCTCCCAACCAATACCGATTGTAATCAGGGGCGAAGTTAGGGGCGTCTGCGCAATCGGTGCTAATCGGCTGCGGTGTGCTGGTTGGCGTTTGCGTCGGCGTCGCGGTTGCGGTGCTTGTGGCCGTAGCGGTTGGTTCGGCCGTCGGTGTGTGGGTCGCGGCCGGTGTATTTGTCGGTAGCAATGTAGGGATGGGGGTAAACGTCGGATAATCCTCGACCAAAATGATCGGTTCGATTGGTTCGGCCGAAGGCGCAAGCGTTGGCAAAACCGCAACCTCTGTTGGTTCAGTTGCCTCCGTCTGGTTGATAGGTGTAGGGGTTGCACAGCCCGCAGCCAGTACGATAAATAAAACAGGGAGGATGAGCAGACGTTTGTGAAGTTTCATTGGTCAAATTATCTGTGACCCCGCCACCATAAACAAACTTAGTTACTCAAATTATTAATCACAGCTTCTGCACATAACTTTGGGCTCGTCAAAACCGGTTGATCTAAATGATTTAGCAGGTCGGCCGCAGGTGCCATCGATGCTTGAGCGATCACAATCACGTCCGGGTTTAACTTCGCATTGCAGCGGGTCTTATCGGACAGAAATGCCTCAATCTCTTGAGCAATTGTTTGATAATATGCCTCTAAATCTCCGGCAAGGAAATGGGGCCAAGCGGACTCGACGATTAAATCGACAATTTGTATCGGTTTACGCTGCTTCTCAGACTCATCTAAGATCAGCTCCCGCGTGGGCAACAGCGTGCTGCGAATGGCGGCGACCATCAAAATAACATGCCCGCGGCGGACAGCATCGGCCGCCATCGGCCGGTCAATGCGCGAAATACGCATACCGTCTAACTGCATCTCTTCAGCAATTGGCCCTAATGTAGAGCAGGTGCAAACCACTTCCTCACAGCCCCTTGCCTGCAGGTCTCGCAAGTAACCATCTACACGTTCCACTACGTGAGAATCGCTCCCATGCTCCATCGCATAAGCCAAAAGCTGCTCATCAACCCGATAAAGTATTTCGTCTTCTGCCAGCGCAGGTTTCATCAATGCCGCAAATGTGGGCACATGTACGGGTGATGTATGTAAAAATCCAATTTTAGCCATCTCTTTCTCTCCATTCTGTCTCAATCTCAATGAGATAAATCTCACTGCACTCGCCTAATTAAAAACAAAAAAGCGCCCCTTTCGGAGCGCTTTTATTTCATTCTATTGATGAATTCGGTCCGAAGGAAGTTAATCCCCAGCGACCACATCCTCTTCTTTAGAAGGGGATTCATCTGTATTCATTAATGATTCAAACTCATGACGGTCAAGGGTTTCATGTTCCATCAAAGCATCCGCTAGGGCAACCATACGATCCCGTTTCGAATTGATGATTTCCAACGCTCGAGCGTAGTTGCGATCTACAATCTCTTTTACTTCTGCATCGATTAAGTCGGCCGCGCCTTCACCGTAGTCACGATCAGCACCCATAGAGCGACCCAAGAAGACATTGCCACCTTGATCACCATAAGCGCGTAACCCAAGTTCATCGCTGCCCATACCATAAGCCATGACCATGGCCCGAGCCATTCGGGTAACCTGTTGTAAGTCGCCCGATGCACCGGTGGTAACTTCTTCAAAGAAGACAGACTCGGCCGCTCGGCCACCTAATGCCATCGCGATCTGGTCTTCTAAATGGCGTCGGTTGTCAAACATCCGATCTTCTGGCAGTGGCATAACATAGCCACCAGCCCGGCCACGAGGGATAATCGTGATTTTTTGAACCGGATTGGTATGGGTTAAGAAGTAAGATACAACCGCATGTCCTGATTCATGGTATGCGACGATCTCTTTCTCTTCATCACTAATCACACGGCTACGACGTTCTGGCCCAATCGCAATGCGGTCAAACGCATCTTGAATATCGGTTAGCGTAATCATGTTGGCGTTACGGCGAGCGGTAAAGATCGCTGCTTCGTTCATCAAGTTCTCAAGATCTGCACCTGAAAAACCAGCTGTCAAACGGGCGATATCATTCAAATTGATGTCCCGAGAAAGCGGTTTGCCTCGTGAGTGAACTTTCAAAATTTCTTCACGGCCGCGAACGTCTGGGCGATCAACCATCACTTTCCGGTCGAAACGACCAGGGCGCAAAAGGGCTGGGTCCAATACGTCTACACGGTTGGTTGCAGCGATAACGATCACGTTGGTTTCATTCGAGAATCCATCCATTTCGGTCAAGATCTGATTCAACGTCTGTTCACGCTCATCATGACCACCACCCAATCCGGCACCACGTTGGCGGCCGACTGCGTCGATCTCGTCTACGAATACAATCGAAGGAGCGTTTTCTTTCGCTTTTGCAAATAGGTCACGCACACGGCTTGCACCCACACCAACAAACATTTCTACAAATTCAGAACCTGAAATGTGGAAGAATGGCACTCCAGCCTCGCCAGCAATCGCTCGGGCAAGTAGGGTTTTACCGGTACCCGGAGGGCCAACCATCAAAACACCTTTTGGAATGCGTGCACCGACTTGTACAAACCGTTCTGGTTCACGCAAGAACTGCACAATTTCTTCAACCTCTTCACGTGCCTCATCAACACCAGCCACATCGTCAAACGTTACTGTCGGCCGATCGCCTTCATTGATGTTCTTCGCTTTGCTGCGGCCAAAGCCAAATATATTGTTACCACCTGACTGAATCTGGCGGAATCCTCGGGTGAAAATCCAGATCAATAACAGAATCGGCCCGATAGAGAATAGGGCATAGACAAGAAAATCTCGGAATTCTGTATTAACAATCGTGACATTCGCGTCCCGAATTTGGTCTGAAGACAAGCCTAGAAGAGAAAGCTCTTCGGTAATTGAAGCCCCCTCTTTATAAGACTGGTAAATTTTGCCGTCTTGTAATTCTACATTCAGCGAATTTCCATTTACTTCAATCTTTTTAACTTGATCTTCTTCAATAAAGCTCACAAGCTGGCTGAGGGTAATCTGATCTGTTGTCTGCCAATTTCCGTATCCCCAAAGTTGAAGACCGATGAAAAAGACGACCAAACCGACTACCCAGATCCATGGTGGGATCGAGGACCGTTGTGGTTGTTGCTCATCCATATAATAATCCTTTCGTTTTAAACAAGTGGCTTATTGCCACTAATCTATTTTTGCAAAAATACATGCGTAAGCTAATTCTACTAATAGCTTGAGGCATTTCGTGTGATTCATTCAAATCTTCACACGTTAAATTCAAAATCGTTACGTTTCATTCTCTAGAAACATGCAAGCTCAATTATTTTACGAATAATCGCTCATTTGGTGTTGGATTTTAGTTAATGCAGTACGTTTATGAGAAAATGCTAATCCATAAAGTGTTTTTTCCAGAGAACATTGCGATTAATTGATGGTAGCAGATTCTATTGGAAGGATGCCAATAAAAACAGTTTGAATCACCATTTTTTACTTTAACTTAATTTAAAACGGACTCAGAATTTTCGGGTCTGCACCATTTATCAAGACGTTAAGGTCAATTTCCTCAGATCTAAGACAATATAGAAGAATATCGGCCGAAAAAGAACAGCAAGTTTATTGGGTTTAGCGATCAGTTTATTGCCCCTAAGATTCCCATAGAATGACCAAAATACCAATGGCATTCTGGTACCGTTTGGGCAGGTCAAATCCTTATATTGCTTGATCTAAAATAGAGGAAACGTTTAAAATCCAGACTAATTCATATTTTAGCAACAAAGACTTTCATTTATGTTTACACGCTCTTCAGGTATTTTAATTCATCCAACATCTCTTCCCGGCCCATATGGAGTTGGAGATCTAGGTGAAAACGCCTACAAATTAATCGATTTTTTGGAACAATCTGGCCAGTCACTTTGGCAGATCTTACCACCTGGACCAACAGGGTATGGTGACTCTCCCTATCAATGTTTTTCTGCGTTTGCCGGTAACCCGCTCATGGTCAGCCCCGACTTTATGATGCGAGACGGTTATCTGCCTGCGGGGCGCATGCCTTTCATCCCCAACTTCCCGGCCGACAAAGTCGACTATGGATGGGCGATTTATTGGAAGAACCAACTGTTTGAAAATGCCCATGACTGGTTTATAGAATCAGGTGGCAAAGAGCAAAAAGCTCGTTTTGCATCATTTTGTGAAGCACGAAGCGAATGGCTGGATGATTATGCGCTGTTCATGGCGCTTAAAAAAGAACACATGGCACAAGACGGTGGCGTTTGGAACACATGGCCGGCCGATATTCGCGACCGTAAAAAATCGGCAATAAAAAAATGGCAGGAAAAACTCAAAGAGCAAATCAGCCTCGTTAAATTTCGCCAATTTCTCTTCTTCACCCAATGGCTTGATCTAAAAAGCTATGCAAATGGTAAAGGGATACAGATTATCGGCGATATGCCGATATTTGTTGCGTTCGATAGTGCCGACGTTTGGGCCAACCCAGGTTTGTTTTTGTTAGACAAACAAGGAGACCCGACTGAAATCGCAGGGGTTCCACCTGATTATTTCAGCAAAACGGGTCAACGTTGGGGAAATCCACTTTATCGTTGGGACAAAATGAAAAAGAACGGATACACATGGTGGACGAAACGAATCGCAGCATCTTTTGAGCTCACTGACATCATGCGAATCGATCACTTCCGTGGATTCGAGTCAAATTGGGCCATTCCTGCATCGGAACAAACGGCCGTGGTCGGTGAATGGAAAAAAGGGCCAGGCGCAGACCTGTTTAAGACGTTAAAAGAAAATCTCGGCTCGCTGCCGATTATTGCCGAAGATTTAGGGGTAATCACCCCCGAAGTTGAAGCATTACGGGACGGCGCAGGCTTCCCTGGAATGAAAATTCTGCAGTTCGCATTTGGCGGTGAAGACGATAACGCATTTTTACCCCATACCTACCAAAAAGACTGTGTGGTTTACACCGGGTCCCATGATAATGAAACCACGTTGGGCTGGTATTTAAATGCAACTGAACGGGAACAGGACCATGTTCGTCGGTATCTAGCCGTTGATGGCCATGATATCGTTTGGGATTTTATCAGGATGGCGCATCGATCCGTTGCGGTCATGTCGGTAATTCCGATGCAAGATCTAATGAAGCTAGACAATTCTGCTCGAATGAACTTTCCGGGGAAAACTGGCGGGTATTGGAGCTGGCGTTACACTGAGGATATGCTTCAACCGGCTATCGGACACCGATTACGCGAACTGACAGAGCTCTATAATCGGGTGCCGACACAATAAATGTCACGTTTTTCTGAGGATAGTGAACTCGGCTGGTTTTTGCGGCGTAACTTAGCGGTCATGCTATTTATCGTCATCGCCAGTGTCGGTTTATTTGTTCTATATCGTAACTTTACCTCTACCGAAGAACGGCCATACACCGTTCAAGTCGGTGGCGAGGCTGCGATCCCGGCCGGGTTAACCTTAGAAGATGGGGGAACCGGCTACACCGGGGTTGAATATAGTGACGTGTCGCAAAAGTTCGCCCAAAGCCCAGGCCCCCTCAAAATCGCAATCGTCGCCGGGCATCGTGGGTCAGATTCTGGGGCGGTGTGCGAAGACGGTTTGCAAGAGCTAGAAATCAATGAAGGTGTTGCAGACCGTGTCCAACGCAAGTTAGAAGCGGAAAATTTACCGGTTTCGATTTTAAGCGAGTTTGACAATCGACTGTCGGGGTTCTCGAGTGACGTACTGATTTCTCTTCACGCAGACTCGTGTGCCCCGCTCGACCCATCTTTTACAGGCTACAAAACAACGGTCAATGCCAGTCCGCAAGCCGCATTGCTGCAAAACTGTATTGAAGAAAACTACGCGCGTGCGACCGGTCTACCCAAACATACCACGACAATTACTGATGATATGGTTCACTATCATGCGTTTAACAAAATTTCGGCCGCATCCCCCGCCCTGCTGCTAGAAATGGGGTTTATGTACAATGACCGGCAACGCATCACCGAAGGGGCGGACGGCGTAGCGCAAGGTATCACAGATGGGATACTCTGCTTTTTACAAAGCCGATAATCGTAAAAATTTTAGCATTTGATCGACATGGGGCCAACATTAGCAACCCTTCAGCCATCACATTTTCTACTCTACCCAGCACGATTCTCTAATTTCTAGCGTCGGGTAACGGTTTGCTGAGCGCAGGGCAACGGTTGTGGCAAGCCGATTTTCGCTCTGCTAAACTTCAGCCTATGAATCAAGGAACAGGAAATTCAGCCTTCAAAATCAATACAATCGCTACTGTGATCGGGGTTCTTCTAGCCGTAATCGCAGGCACAGCCATTTGGCGCATTTATCGTGGAGACACAACCCTATTGCGGAATGTGGCGGTTAGCAATACCCAGATGAGCCCTAACGCAGATGGTGACAATGACCTCATCCAAATCAATTACGATATCTCACGTAATGCCACCATTTCGATCTATTTTGAAGACGAAAATGATGAACGCTTCTATTTTCGACGCGACAAACGGCGCGGCATCGGTGAATACCAGGTGCTTTTTAGTGGTGTGGTTGAAGGATATGATTTGCCAGATGAAATGATTCAGGGTGAAATTATCGCCCGCCTATTGCAAGATGGTGCTTATGAATGGGTCATCGAAGCGATAGACACCAACGGAACCCGAGAAGAGGTGAGAGGCCCGATTACAGTTGTTGATGCTGACAATGCGTTACCTGAAATGCGGGACTTCGGCTTAGACAAAGATACGTTTACCCCCAATCGGGATGGGATCAATGACAGAGTCTTGATTCAATATGATTTGCAAAAAGAATCCAACGTACGGGTTGCGCTGCAATTACCCGGCGGCGGTGAACTCCCTCTTTTTGAAAAAGAGCGGGATGTACCGGCCGGTATGCCGGGTCGCCATTATTACGATTATGAAGGGGGTGTCGACAATGGAGAAACACCTCCGGCCGATGGTGAATACGAAATTACAGCAATCGCTGAAGATGATGAAGGGCAGAAAATAATCGTACGAGACACCCTGAATATCGCCCTAGGTGGCGTACCGAGGGCTGACATATTCGCGCCAGCATCGGGTGATACCTTCGAAGTCAGCGCCACAGCCATATCGCTATGCGACACCCTTTATTTTACGATGACGGTTGAAAACTATGGTGATACCCCGATTCGAACGACCGGACCTTTGCCGGGTGCGGTTTATGATTCAAACGAAAACTACAATTCTGTAGGCTGGCATACGGAATCTGGTGCATGGCGCATTGCGGTCGGTTTTGAAAATGAACTAAGCAACTACCCCTATCGCTGGGCCGTAGGTAGTGAAGACGACTTGGTTGAGATTGATGGGTTTAAATATTTAATGCCAGGTGATCGGGCGATCGTCACGGGTGGCATTCGCATGGTTGGCAAATTTGGCGAACGCAATCCTCAGCCGGTATGGGCCGGGCTCATCCATGAAGATGTCGAGGTTTCCCAATTTAACAACCGAGTTGACCCGAAAGCGATCTTGCTCGACCTGCCGGACCCTGAAAACATGGAGCAATGCCCTAGTCGTTAGTTGGGTTCCAATTCATAACCGTCTTTGCCGTCTAGAACCTTCCAGCCCAACGCCTGCAATTGGTCTCTCAACTCGTCCGCTTTGGCCCAGTCTCTTGCTGACCGGGCGGCCCAACGGCTGGCGGCCAATGCCACAACTTCTTCAGAGGGGCCTGCAACAGTCGCACGTTTTGCTTTCTCGGTCATCGCATCTTGGATCATTTCTATTTCTGCAGCTGGCATTTCAGCAATATCTGGCAGTTTCCAAACTCCCAATTCATCCAACGCAAAGCTAGACCCGGTTGCATAAACCTGTTCGTTATCGCCCAAAACGGTAACGGTTCCGTTTCCAAGTACTTTGCACTGCCCTAGCTTAAAGTCCAATACCAAGGATGTATGCTCATCGATTCCGACAACGGTCACATCGCCCGGCAGTATTTCAAGCAGCTTTTCAAACCTCGCTTCCCCCATATAACAGCGGCTGGTGTCGAGTTCCGCTCCCCCATCGGTGTTATTCCAATGGGGAATCACAGCCAGGTTAAAACCGAACGGCCGAAGAAAATCCGCCCCATCCTTCCAATGTAAGTCTTCCCCTGATTTATAAATTTCATAAACCGGCATTGTAAAACGACTAAGCCCTAAAGTTGAGGCACTAGACAAAAACATATGCTTCCCTAAAAAATGGCCCGCTTGCATCAGGCGCAGGGCCAAACTGTGGCGCAATTGACGCGCCGCGTACGTCGGGCTGCCAGGCCCCATCAGCACCGAGTCGGCCGTTAACATCGGGGTCAACACATCTAGATTGTCAGGGCTTAATGGTGTCCCTCGTTTACGAGCTGGCAAAACTTCGATTGTGGCTTTGTAATTTTGCAGGCGGCGGTCCAAAAACTCCTTGATCTTTCCGGCCACAGTCGCAGAATTCGGCTCAAATCCGGCCGGGGTTTCTAAAATCACAATATGCGGGTTTTCACCAGATGCCTGAGCAATGTACTCATGGGCCTTCCCGCTCGATGGCAAGGTTTCACCGGAGCCAAGCATCACAACATGGCCAGGGGATATTTTAAGAGAGGTTTCCATCGCTTAGATTCCTTGCAGCCAAGCCAAAATCGTTTCGCTTAGCAGCTGTGGTTTATGAATATGGATATCATGATCAGTGGCAGCAAACCATTCGATCGTCACATTTTTAATTTGGCGGGCATTTTCTAGAACAAGCGCTTTTGTTCCTTCGGGATCATCTTTTGGCCCCGCGGCACAAATTAATACCGGCTCGATGATCTTTTTGTATAGCTCGTCCATATCTTGGTCAAAAAGATGGCGCACGATCTGCATATGTTTATCAATAGACAATGGACGTTCAACTCGGCCGTCTGGATGCACAATCAGATTGGCCATTGTCGCTTCCACGCCGTCATCGTCCCAATCCGGGTGCCCCAATTGGATCATACTTCGTAGCATGTCGGCCGAGAAATCACTAACTCTCGGGGGCAACATACTCTCGTATACCACCTCCCATGCCTGCCCCCCATAACCGATATCGAGAAAGCCACCATCAACCATAACAAGGGCTTTTGCCCGGCCGGGGTAACGGGCACCAAATTCTGTAAGCACATTTCCGCCCCAAGATTGCCCCACCAATATCGGTGAGTCCCAGCCTAAATGATCAAGCAGTTGGTTAACATCGTTGGTTATCGTGTCAAAATCAAACCCTGATTCAGTAATTTCACTGCGCCCGTGATTGCGCTGGTCAATCGCAACAACGCAAGCACCGGTTTCAGCCAGGATGGCTCCTACCTTATCCCACGTTTTCGCATTACTGGCCAGCCCATGAATGAGCAAGATCGGACTAGCCGCATCATTCATCACCTTCGGCCGCCAGCAGCGGGCCGCCATCGCAAAATCGAGCTTAAATATCGTTTCTGAAAAATCAAACATAGTTGCCTGTAATTCTACGAAAGTTCACCAAAGACCGAGAAACAATAACGTGATTTTTAGACAGTCCCAAAATCGATTAAAATAAGTTGCACAACTAAACGTTTATTTATTGCGTATTAATATGCAGACAAACAATTCATAAACATAATCAAAGGCAAATTCTGTGATGGACTATTTCAAAAAAGGCGCAGGCGGGACCCCCGGTGGGGTTGGTGATTTTATTGTTGGCACAATCTTAACCTTGGTTGGATTGTATTTGCTATCAAACCAAGTGCGAGTCACAACCGGCTTTTTCGGTTGGCGAATGGGTGGCTTCATGGGCGGTGGTGTGTCCGCTTTTGGTATCACGATGATTTTTATGATTATCGGAGTCATCCTCATCTTCGCGAACGGCAAATCTAAACTTGGATGGGCGCTCAGTGGCGGTTCGATTCTATTCACTTTTGTCGGTATTATCGCCAGCTTGAGGGTTTATTTCCAAAGCACAACTCTATTTGTTGCCCTAGGCATGTTTGTATTATTAGCAGCAGGGCTCGGCTTAATCGTAAGGGGCATTCGCCCTCACATCTAGCTAGACAGTACAAAAGTAAAAAAATTTCCGAATCATTTATTTTGATAATCTAGGAAAAAAGATTAGTATTAGCTGAATAGTCAACATAATGTTGATTAAAATATAGACATGTGATCATTAATCAGCTTTTTTAATTACGTTTTATCAAAGAATACAGACCTTTTATGAGTACAAGTAACAAGAATGGACCGGTTTTGAGCGAATTGCAGCAGTTACGCAGCATCGTTTTAGGTGAATATACTGTAGAAATTGATCAGCGCTTAGCCGATCTTGAAGAATTGATGCGCAAAGCACAAATTGATTTGGCTCAAGCGATTGATGATGCAAACAATTTGGGTGCAAATGAGATTCAAGCAGTTCGTGATTTAGTTGATGAAAAGTCGAGTGACATAAACCTCAACGTCAATCAACAACTCAAAGCAATTAATGAACGCTTGGCATCCCTCGAAGCTAATTCTGTCAATAGGCAACAGTTAGGCGATATGATGATTAGCCTGGGCCAACAACTAAAATCCGAAGGTTAGACGAACGCTGCATGCTTATAAAGTAAACGAGTAACATCGTTACTTGACTGGCCAAACAGCGAACTCATTTTCAAAAATTTTAGCCGCCCATCCAATACAAAACTATTTTTGAATTCACATTTAGATAAAATTAAAAGCAAGATCGTTTTGATGATTTGCTAGTAGCCTACAAAACGTGCAGCCAATGGATTTAACTGACGACAAGACACCTGACTACAATGACAGTAATTTGATGTTTCGTCTACGGGAACTACTCTTAGAAAAAGAGCGAGCCAAAGTTCACAACCTAGAATCTGAAGTCACCCTTTTAGAAACTGAAATCGAAAAACTACATCAGCAAATTCTTCAAACGGAAGAAGCCATTATCCCCACTGTAACGCAGCAGATGGGGGACATTACGAAAAATGCAGTCGATGGTCAGCGCCACCAAATGGCAAAAGCGCTTGGGCCAATTATTGGGGAAGCTACACGATACCAGATTCAAGAAAATCGCGATGAAATGATTGAGGCCTTATTCCCAATTATGGGTGAAGCGGTCTCCCGGGCTGTTGCCGAAGCGATGAACGATTTGCGTAAAAAGATCGATCAGCAAATTCGGCCGAACCGAAATAGCGTCCAGCAAGAGATGATTAATCGAATGCGAGGTGTGGACTCGGCTAACCAAGCCTTGCGCAACGCCCTCCCTTTTGCGATCAATCAACTCTTCTTAATTCAACATGACTCAGGGCTTGTTTTAGAGTTTGTAAACCAAGAAAGCGACGATGTTGCTGATCATGATTTAGTAAGCAGCATGCTGACGGCGATCCGCAGCTTTGTCAACGACTCATTCTCACCTGAAAGTGATGATGATGAACTTCACGAAATTCAATTTGGCGATGAACGTGTCCTCATTGAAAGTGGAACGGAAGCCTATGTGGCGGCCGTAATTTCTGGTATTGAACCTTCAGGATTCCGATCGCTGCTTCGAATCTTTGTGAACGAGCTTCACATCCAACATAAACGCGCGTTCGCAGAATATGATGGTGATGAAGACAATCGTCCCGACGTCAAAAAGACGATCAATGAGTTTATTGAATCGGCAACCAATAAAAATCGAATAGGAAAATCAGAAAAAAGCCTAGACTCTGAAGACGACTCCGCAAGCAAAATGCTACGTACAACGGGAATTATCGTCTCAGTACTTCTACTTAGTTTGTGTATTTTTTACAGTATCCTTACGTACAGGCTGCTGCCATACGCATTCGGCACTCAGAATAGCGGGCAACCGAGCAATACACCGGCCGTCATTGCCCCAGACACAATAAATAAACAAGTTTTGACAAAAATCATCCCTAGCCAGCCTCGTTGGAGCCACGAGGACCCCGATTATGATTCACAAACCACCCATTTAATTGAAGCGGGTTCGACCTTAACCATCCTCCGCACCGAAGGGGATTGGGCAGAAGTAGAATGGGCGGATGAAAGTGGGGAAATTGTGCATGGGTGGATCGATGTTGGCTGGATCAATCTTAAAAAGTAGAGTAGACTCTTTTTGGATGCGATACATGAGTTCTGAATCTGTGTGATGAAAACAATTCAAAAAAAGATATGTCTCCTTGGAGATTTTTCAGTTGGCAAAAGTAGTCTCGTTCGTCAGTTTGTTGAAGGACAGTTTGACGACAGCTATTTAAGTACAATTGGTGTAAAAATTTCTAGGAAACCTGTCGAACTTTCTGAAAAAGAAGTTGCTTTGAATTTGTTGATCTGGGATTTAGCGGGTGGAGATGACTACAGCAAGGTAACCTCTGGATATCTTGCAGGTGCAGCAGGCGTCGTGATGGTGTGTGATATTACACGAAAAAACACGCTTCTTATGCTTGAGGTTTATTCAAAACAACTAACTAAGGTTCTAAAAAAAGAAATTCCTATTGTCATTTTGGCAAACAAATGCGATCTTATCGAAAATCGGGAGATCGATGATGCACAGCTTGACAAAATTTCAGAAAAAATAAACGCCCCTTGGCACTTCTCCAGCGCAAAAACTGGTGAGGGTGTAGAGACCGGCTTTAGAACCCTAAGTAACCTCATTATATAAAAAGCGACCTGATTTATTTCATAGGTTACCTTTTATGCCTCCCCAACCATCTTTTTTCTCTAACGAATCCCGGGCTTTTGAATTGCTATCGAGCCGTATGGGTGTCGCACACATCAATTCCGATCAAATTATTGAATCTGCCCAAGGGATTACTCAGCAGCTTGCGCTCTCACCGGAGGTAGAGGTTGTCTCTCAACCGGTGTCAGAATGCTTTGTTGAGCTTTTCGGCCTGGAAGAGATGATTGATCTAATCCTTGCAGGAGAACTGCCATTTTTGGAGCTTCAAGAAGTAAACCGGCCGAATGATGTAGGTGGAATCGATTATTTTGACTTTGGCTTATACCCGGCCGATAAAAACAAACCAAACGATGGCTTAATTCTTTTTATCGAAAATACCACCAGCCAAGGTCGCTTGATGCAAAATGTGATCCAGCAGCGAAATGAATTAAGACTGACCCAGCAAGAGCTGTCGAAAGCCAATAGTGAACTACATAGTTTGAATGAGTTAAAGTCGATATTTCTTTCGATGGCGGCCCATGATTTACGTTCTCCCCTATCTGTCATTACAACATATTCAGACCTCATGCTGAATTCCGCAGATAATTTTGACAACAGCCCGTTTGAGCCAAAGTATGTATTTAGTCGGATATTAGAACAATCGATTTGGTTGAACTCACTGATCGATGACATTCTGAACCTGAATATGATTGAACAAGGGAAATTTCCCATCGAGATGGAGAAAATCGATGTTCAGGAGCCATTAAAAGCGGTTGTCAATCAATTTCAGCATGTTCTATCCACAAGAAACATCTCGGTGTCGTTTATCGGCTCGGAAGATGCGGTTTGGGCATTTGCAGATAAAAATCGTATCAAACAGATCGCGTTTAATCTGATCGGGAACAGCGCTAAGTTTTTAGGGGACGCTGGCAATATCACCGTGACGGTTTCACCTTTGCCCGAACAGCATGAGATAAAGATCTCCTTTGCGGATGATGGGCCAGGCATTCCGAAACAGCAGCAAGAGCGCTTATTCCAGCTTTTTTACCGAACACCGGGAGCTTCAAAGTTTAGCGGCACAGGTTTGGGGCTATACATTGTTAAAACGATAACTGAGCGTTTAGACGGGGAAATTTCAGTCGAAAGTGAACCGGGAGAAGGGACCTCCTTTAATATCACTCTACCCATCTTGATAGTAGAGTAATCGCCTCCTCAAAAAATCCGCCTCTGCGACCCCTCTTAATTATCTGGATTCTAAAAATGCCTATAACCCGCTGCTAGGGTATCCGGTACAATACGTCTCAACTTATTTGTGAGGTATTAATATGAGCGAAAAATTAGGCTTTATCGGTTTGGGCATTATGGGTAAAGGGATGGCCCTTAACCTATTAAAAAAGGGGCATGATCTATGCGTTTGGAACCGAACATCATCGAAAGTAGATGAGTTGGTTGCGGCCGGGGCTACCGCCGGGAACAGCCCGGCCGACGTGGCATCAAAATCAGACATTGTATTTATATGCGTTAGCGACACACCAGATGTTGAAGCGGTTGTTTTGGGAGAATCTGGCGTATTAGAAGGGGTCAAAAGCGGAGCCCTAGTTGTAGACCACAGCACCATCTCTCCTCAGGTAACCAAAGAAATCGCTGCAAAGCTAAATGCAAAAGGGGTTGAAATGTTAGATGCCCCGATTAGCGGTGGCAACGAAGGGGCAGCCAATGGAACACTGAGCATTATGATCGGTGGTGATGCAGCCCAAGTCGGCCGAGCAATGCCATATTTAGAGGCGATGGGAAAGACAATTACCCATGTTGGGGCGCAAGGGGCAGGCCAAAGCGCGAAGCTCGTCAACCAAATTTTAGTAATCGGTACGATGGTTTCAATGGGTGAAGCGATGTTATTCGCTGAAGCAAGTGGGCTGGACTTAGAAAAGACACTAGAAGCGGTATCGGGTGGTGCGGCCGGCAGCTGGACCTTATCGAACCGTGGCCCACAGGTCGCGAAACGTGATTGGCGGCCCGGATTTACAATCGACCTGCAACAGAAAGACTTGCGCTTGGTGTTAGAAGCGGCCGATCAATTAGGGATGCCAGCGATGACCACTAGCCTAGCATTTAACCTTTATCGCACATTGCAAACCTTGGGGTTAGGCCATGAAGGGAACCATGCGATTGTCAAAGCGTTAGAAAACATGGTTGACGTTCGCGTTGGCGAATAAAAAAAGGGGATTGGATTATTTTGAATAATCCAATCCCCTTTTTCATTTTCACTATTTTAATCTTATTCGGTTTCAACCGCTTCGGAAATCTCTGGCAACTTCGGTGCATCGACAATTTCTTCGCCAGTTCCATCTATCGCAATGTTCGTTTGTTGGGTCGGATGAACCCCGTACATATCAAGCAGTTCAACGGGATGAATAAATGAGAGAAGAATCGAGAACCATACAAAAGCGGCACCCAGCAAGAGCAAATTTATTAATACCAAACCGGAAACAATAAACGATCTAAATATCTCGGTAACAGAAATTATTTCCAACTTAAATTTCGGGAGCTTCAGCCTCTTTTTTCTTTTTGGTAGATGGGTTGGGGTTTGTTCTTCATAAACCAACCCCGGTCTCAATTTAAGTGTCATATTTTTATGATTTTTCCCGCAAACTTATCAGCAAGAATCATAAAATCCTTCCACCATTTCCCCCATCAACCAAAAGTACTTATGCGTAGGAGCTAGGTCTCATTATGTCTTCGTTAAACGAATTTCTTAATCTCATCTACCTAACATTTACACCGCTGTTTTTAATTGCGGGTGCTGTCGTCTTAGTCAGCAGGAAAATAAAGATGGAAGCGCGGTCTTTCGCACGAGCGAATATTTATCTATTTGCCCCATGTCTGGCGCTAAACAGCATGTTAAATACCAGAATGTCTGGACGAGAAATTGGCAGCATTGTGGTAGCGACGATTATTTGTGGCTTTTGCATGGCAGCGGCCGCGTGGGCGGTCGCCAAAATGTTGGGATACGACCGGCGCATGATCTCAACCTTTATTTTGACCGCTATCATTATGAACTCACTTAATTTTGGCCTACCCTTTATTACGTTTGCCTTTGGTGCAGAGGCGGAGTCTCGTGCAGTTGTGTTTGTAATCGGTCAACTTTTCGTCGTCTATGGGCTGGGGACATTTGTGATTTCTAGAGGGACCAAAAGCTTTCAAGACTCAATCGCCAACGTCTTTAAAATGCCCATCCCCTACATGGCCGCCCTTGGAATCTTCCTAAATTTAACAGGGAATGATCTGCCACAACCGGTCGGGCAGGCGGTGGCCGTTTTAGGGCGCGCTTCTGTTCCGTGTGCAATGGTGATTTTAGGATTGCAGTTAAGCACCGCAAACATGCGCGGCCGTTGGAAAGGATTGATCGGGATCACATTAACCCGATACGGCATCGGGGCGACCATCGCCTTTTTTGTGGCAACATTGATGGGTTTAACCGGGTTAACCCTGCGCGTTTTTATTCTGATTTATTCAATGCCGGTGGGGGTCACCAGTGGTGTTTTGGCCACTGAATTTGATGGGGATGCTGAATTTGCGGCCGCAGGCGTCCTCTTTACAACGCTCCTTAGTATTATCCCCCTTAGCCTACTGCTCTTCTTAACCTAAAAAAATGCGTAGTTTTTCAGAACCCCAACTATTTTCGCCAGATTGGCCCAGTTTTTAGCTTATCTTTCCGCAGAACACAGATCCTTTTGTCAAACTGGGCCAAACTGCTGAGTCAAAACAAAAGTGCAAAAAAAAAGCCCCGCAAAGCGGGGCTAAATTTTAATAGCAGAACCTATTTGGTTTCGCGATACATAACATGCTTGCGAACCATTGGATCATACTTTTTAAGCTCGATCCGTTGTGGATCGTTGCGACGGTTTTTTGTTGTCACATATTGATGACCACTTTCCGTGCTTTTGATTTTGATGACGATACGTGCGCCTTTTTTCTTGGCCATGATTTACCTCGTTTATCTTAAATCGCCCAAAGCGACTTATAGCTGTCTTTAATCGGCCTAAAATTGTACACGCCACAGCGGGAAAATCAAGCGATCTAGTAGGATTTTTCAAACAGCTTACACTATTCCGCCAATTCATCCCCATCATCTTCAGCTTCGGTCAACGCGCTTAATGCCGCTTCTAGCGTTTCAATCTGCCGCTTTAAGTCATCTAACTCTGACCGGCTCGGAACCCCTAACAATTTGAGACGGTCAAAGAAATCGGTCGTTTTCCCCTCTTCACGATTCAGCACTTCACTCGCATTGCTAATCAGCTTTTGCACCATCGCTTGTCCATCTTCCAATGCGATCTCTCCCCCTTTCACCAGTCCTTCAACACGACGGCGAATTTCATCATCGACGTGCGACACCAAATTAAGTGGGTAAGAAAGTCCGCTGCGCAGATTGTTTAATGTCTCTCCACCAGATTGGACAAGGCTTTGCAAGACAGATCGGGGTAAAAATCCACCCTTCTTTTTTTCTTGCTCGTAAATAATTTGAGTCAAAATCAGGGCTGTTAAATCCTCACCCGATTCGTTTTCAAAAACTTCAATTTCATGACCAGATCGAATAAGCTCTGCAACGCCTTCGAGTGTCACATATTTTCGAGCAACGGTGTTATATAGTTTTCGGTTGGGGTATCGTTTAATTGTTACCATTTGAATGCGGCCGAGTCTCAAACACTTCTATACAACAAGAGTAGAAACCGGTAAAAGTTTATAGCGTATAGCGCTTTAGATTAAATTAATTTAATGATTATACTCAGTGGCGCTACAACAGCATATTTTTAAGAACGAGAATGAGGCAAATAGCACAATTAAGACGCTTACTTAGCCCACAGGCCAAACAAACTGTCATTTTATAAATTTGTTGATTTATGATGTACGAATTCGGCCAAAAATCCCCCAACTGGTAGAATCATCTTTCATTCTCCTTCTCTGGAGATAAAGCAAATATTACAGAAAAACACTCTTGAGTAAAAAAGTATCTATCCTCCATTTTTTTGATCATCATCTTGCAGCCGAACCTGAAATTATTACCCTTTTGGGTGAGGCGGTTGAGTTAGAGCATATCAACTGCCAACAAAATATCAGCATGGTTGAAGCCATCTTAAAAAAACTGGATGGTAAAACAGATGCTATCGCCCTTTCGGGCCTGCCTAGAAGTTTGCAAGTAGGTAATCGGACCGCCGTTTGGCAATCTACCGCACATTTATTTGAGATGGTGCAAAAAACACCCGTTTTCGATGGCTCTAAAGTCAGCTCGGCCGTTGAGCGTTGGGGAGTGCGGCTTGCACATGAAGCAGAACCGGGCATCTGGTCAAACAAACGGGTTTTGATGGTGCCCAGCATCAACCACTTCGGTTTGGCCGAGGCCCTTGGCCATTATGCATCTAAACTTCAATCGGCCGATCACTTTCTTTACGCTGGCATAGATGGAGAAAATGAAAAAACTTGGGTCAAGGCGTTAAGCCAGCGCTCGCTTGAGGATCTACTCACCCCCTATTCAGCCGGCTTTCAAGCGCCTAAAAAATTGGCAGATGTGATCGAATGGGCCGATATTCTGGCCGGTGACGTTAACGTCATTTCGAATATGACGACAGCAAATTTAAAGAATAAAACGATCGTTTGCCCCGCAGTTTCTCATGACGTGGCTCAAGAATTACGCAAAAAAGGGGCCGCCATCGTTGTCACAGTTTTGCCTAGCTTGAGCCATGACCATAAAAAACCAAGCCGACATGCAGCAGCCACCTTAGAGGCTTGCTTGGCGGCCGTTGCCAAAGATGGAGAACCAGCAGAGTTAAGTGAAAATGATTTTCTGAACCTTATTTCAGAATTAAATTGGAGTCCGTCTATCAACTATCTACAGCCGGACCAGTCGGCCGTGAATCGCTTTGGCTATATCACACAGCCGAACAGCGTCGCGGAGATTCGGCAAAAGATCAAAGTCGCCCGGTTCTTGCCCAAGGCGTTTATAGATCGAACCGCCGTCCATATCCCCCCCGTTTTTAGCGGACGCATTGAAAACATTCAAGGGGATGGGAAAAAGAACAGCGCCATCGCTGAAGTGATGATGTTAGGTGGCACCCCTGAAGAGTTTACGGCTCAGGATGGTGAACTCATTGCACGACGGATGTTGAGGGCCGCACGTTTGGCCGAACAGCTTGAAGCGCGGCTGATCGGTGTCGACACTGCATCTCGCGAGGTAAGTGACGCGCTAAGCACCATTGCACCAAAAACAAATGTCGCGGCCACGTCGGGCCAAGCCTTAACGATTTTAGGCTCGACCAGCCAAGCGGTAGAAATCGCCAAATCGAACAGTCAAATTCAGGGAGAGCCGCTTCAAGCGATTGTCATCAATGCAAGCGACCCGATCGCATCAATTGCGGCCGAAGTGTTAGGCGGCCACGTGCCGGTATTAACCCTGAGCGGCAATGAGCCTGATCTGCTGATTCAGTTAAAACGAAAAATTGAAGACATTCATCTCAATACAAAAGTGACAATCGTCACCAGCGCCAACACGGTAATCGGGCAGCACGATATCATTTTGGTGGGTCGTACGATGGCGGGCAAGCGGATCAACATCAACCCACAAATCTGCAAACCTGGGGCTGTTATCTGTGACTACTCGCAGCCATCGGTTATCACAGACGAACTCTTAAAGCAGCGGCCGGACATTACATTGATCGAATCGGTCGCCTATAAATTACCGGCCGATCCGGTCGGACACGGTCTCAATCAATTGCCCGTCGGCCATGTGCCTGCTCCGTTTGCAGAGGCGGCCCTGCTGGCGCTGAAAGGCAAATTTGCAGACTTCGGCCTCGTCGGTCAATTATCTAGCAAAAACGTCTACGATATCGGTGACTTAGCGAGACGACACCAGTTCGTACCGGCCGGGATCATCGCACACAGCAAACTTGTCCCCCAAGCGGAGATTGCCAAACGAGGAGAGCTCGCCCGCTCGTTCGCCCAGTCTGAAGCTTCCTCTACATTCGAAACGGAGTATGATCTGGCCGTACAGCCTGATCGGCCATCAATCCGACGCTTTGCCCGCGAGCATAGTTCACTCGTCGTCGCAGCACTAGGGGCGGTTGCAGTCGTCGCTGGCGGCTTAGGCTGGGTCTTTCGCAGGCGGCGTAATCAATCTGACATTTAACGACCATCCCCCTCTTTCCAATCTTTAAATTATTGAAGACAGTCATTGAAGCAATCTCTTTTCAAAGTGCCCTGCTATAGGCCCGCAAAGAGAACAGTCACACACCAGGAGTAAGTCTTGACCCAAGC
>JAHDEB010000064.1:0-2554 GCA_020629055.1 Chloroflexota bacterium | reverse complement strand
GCTATAGGCCCGCAAAGAGAACAGTCACACACCAGGAGTAAGTCTTGACCCAAGCAACGGAACAAACCAAAACTTTAGGCATCGCCCTCAGTGGCGCGGCTGTGCGTGGATTTGTCCATTTAGGCGTTTTCCAAGCCTTAGAAGAAGAAGGGATTCATCCGCAATTTTTAGGTGGGTCGTCCGCTGGAGCCTTGATCGGTTATTTATTTGCGGCCGGTTTAAACTCCCAAAACATTTTAGGGGCAACCAAAGGGATTAGTTGGTTACGCATGGCTCGCCCGATCCTATCTAGAAAAGGGATCATTTCATTTAAACCGATGGAACAATTTCTGGAACGGTTTTTAGGCCAGCTTCACTTCCAAGACTTAGCGACCCCACTTGTTATCTCCGCATCCGATCTTGATTCAGGCAAGCCGGTCATTTTGACCGAAGGTGCCGTTGCCCCTGCAGTGCATGCCAGCTGTGCGATCCCAGGGCTTGTGCGGCCTGTTGCCCATGCCGGCTATCAAAACCTAGCTGACGGTGGCGTAACCAATAACACACCCTCGGCCGCGGTTAAGCAGCTGGGGGCAGATTATGTTGTTGGGGTTGATGCGTTTGCGCCTAAACGACGCCGATTTGCTGGGCCGATCGGTGTAGGTCTCAATGCGGTTGAAATCATGGTGCGCAATTCAAACCTAGGAACCAAAGACTCAGACTGTTTGATCGCGCCAGACTTGAGCGATATCTCTTTTGGCCGTTTTGGTCAAAAACAAAAAATGCTTGATATAGGGCGACGAGAAGCGGAAAAGCATATCGACACCATAAAAGAAGCACTAAAGTAAGTTTAGCCTGCCGCCGCCAACTGCCCTAAAACCGCATCTGATTGCGTGTGAGCCACCGTAGCCTCAGATTTTGGAGCCAGCTGCAAAACGGTTGCCCCCCAAGTTAATCCAGCCCCAAAAGCGACCATAAGTACGGTGTCTGTTGGTTTAATTTTCCCACTCTCCAGATTTTCATACAGGGCCAAAGGGATCGACGCACTTGAGGTATTTCCATAGCGGTCGATATTGATGATAAACCGTTCAAGAGGAACACCCATGTCGCGAGCGGCCGATTGAATAATCCGAACATTGGCTTGGTGTGGAATAATCCAATCGACGTCATCTAATGTCAGATTCGCCTGTGCAAGCGCTTCACGGCAGGCTTTCCCCAAAACGCGTGATGCGAATTTAAATACCTGCTGCCCTTGAAACTTAATGAAATGCCCTTCATCAAACCGACCACGATGAGAAGAAGTATTCATCGCGATCACATCTTTATCATCCCCGTCTGACCCTAGCGTAAAGCCGTGTAACCCACAAGGCTCGTCGGTACTTTCGATTATCACCGCACCAGCAGCGTCACCAAATAAAATTGCGGTTGACCGATCGCCAGTTTCCAGAAAACGGCTTATGTTTTCCGCACCAATCACCATGATTCGGTTATAAGCCCCTGTTTGAATAAACTGATATGCGGTGCTTAATGAGTAGAGAAAACCGGTGCAGCCGGCCGAAATGTCATAGGCTGGGATTTGTTTAGCCCCAATTGCCGACTGGACCAAGCAGGCAACAGATGGAGTGAAGTACTCGGTGAGGCAAGTGCCAACGATGATCAGGTCTAAATCGGTCGCTTTGATGTTCGCTTTTTTAAGCGCATTAATGGCCGCACGTGTCGCCATTACATCTGTCGTTTCTTCTTCACTGGCAAAACGACGCTCTCGAATACCGGAACGTTGAACAATCCATTCATCTGTCGTATCCCATTTTTCTTCCAGATCAAAGTTGGTTACCACTTTTTCAGGGATGTGGACTCCCCAACCGATAATTTTTCCATAACGTTGCAACATCAGAACTCCTTTTTGACGGCCACTAGTACAAAAGGGCGTAAATAACGAGCTAGTTTAAACGTTGTTCACCCCTTTGTATCGGGTACTGCACGTCAGTTGAATTAGGCCGAGACTTGCGCCGTGCAGTACTAGATCCAGGTTACTTTAGAAAACCCAAAAAATGTTTTTTGGTTACGCTCGGCCGGGCAATTGGCTAAATTGACCTTTTCTATGCATTTTTCGACCCGCTCTCCCTTTGGTCACCTATTGACAAATAGATACAAAAAAAGAGCGATGGCCAGTTTTAAAAACGAACCCATCACTCTTTTTTCAAATTATATTTTTTTATCTAGACAGATGTGTCTAGCCCAACCAGCGTTTCCGCCGTTTATAATGCTTAACTTCACGATAGCTCTTACGTTCACCCAATTGGGTTAGACCTAAGTAAAACTCTTTGATGTCCGCATTGTTGGCAAGCTCTTTGGCTTCGCCATCCATCACAATGCGTCCAGATTCCATCACATAGGCATATTGTGCAGCCTTCAATGCGACATTCGCATTCTGCTCTACGATCAACATCGACACCCCAGATTCTTTATTGATCTGTTTAATAATGTCGAAAATTTGCTGCACAAGCATCGGTGCGAGTCCCAAAGACGGTTCGTCTAACAGCATCAATTTAGGCTTCGCCATAAGCGCCCGGCCGAT
>JAHDEB010000314.1:2531-4974 GCA_020629055.1 Chloroflexota bacterium | reverse complement strand
AGTTACAATCTAAAATAAAAAAGCGGTTTGACTCATCTCAGTCAAACCGCTTTTTTATTTATCCAGCGTTCAGCATTAAATAGCAGAGTCGCCGACGGTAGAAAACCGCCAAACACCGTCAACCTCTTCCCGGCCGATTTTCCCCTGACCCTCTAGCAAATCAAGATGAGCCAGCGTTTCAGCGATCGCAAAACGGGATTGATGATAATTCAGCTCACCCAAACGAAAAACCGCTTGGCTCACCCCATCGGCCGTAATTCCAGCATTACTCTTAACCGCTTCGTAAGTCGTGTCTAATCGCTCATCATGGTGGGCAAACATCTCATCGATACGTTGTTGCCAATCCCCGACAAGCCACTTATGGCCTGGATAACCGATCCGAACGTTATACGTGCGCAACTGAGCCAACGAATCGAGATATCGTTGCAAAACCCCGGGCTCTGTGTCGCCCCAGTAACCGATATTGGGTGTAATTTTCATCAGAATTTGATCACCACTGAGGAATAGACGATCGGCCGGATCGTAAAAAATAATCTGACCATCAGCATGCCCAGGAGCATGAATAACGTCCCATGTGCGATTCCCCATTTTTATTGTGCCATTCGGCTTAATCGGGGTAAACGTTGGGTGAGGAAAAGTTTTGACCCCGGTACTCATCGTTCCCTGCGTCACCGCTTTGGCATATTCGGCCGGGATTCCGTTCAAAATCAAAAAGCGCGTCATATTCTCCATCGCCTGTGAATCTGAACTTTTTAGCCCATCCCAAATCTTGATAAACATCCCATGATCTTCGGCCGAAACGATAACCGGAACAAGCTCCCCTGCTGAGCTAAATCGTTCTTGCAGCCAACCGGCCATCCCAAAGTGATCGGGATGGACATGCGTGACGACGATCTTTTCAACATCATTTGGGCCGATTTTTAGCTCGGCAAAAGCCGATTCCCAAAGCGCTCGGGCTTTTGAAATATTCAAGCCTGTATCAACAATAGACCAGCCACTGTCACCTTGAATCAGGTAGACATTCACATGGTCAAGCGCATAAGGCAGTGGCAGGCGCAGCTGCCAAATATCGTCTTCGAGTTTTAAGAGTGGGCTTGCTTGGGCTTTCCAAGATTTTTCGTCGAACATATTGATGATGGTTAGAGGCTAGAGATAGAGAGAAGAGGTAGAGACTAGAGTTCTGCTTAGGTAAACGTTGATTGATTGCAAACCGATTGGCACAAGCACCGCTCCCTAACTTCTATCCCTATCGGGTTTTTAATACTAAAGATTTTAACCCGCGAAAGATAACCCCGGTATGCCACTCGGTCTGATCTAATGGGGTTACAAGGGAAAGGTTTGGAAAATGTCTAATCAGGCTCAGAATAGCGATCCGCCCTTCTAAACGGGCCAGCGGTGCCCCCAAACAGTAGTGAATGCCTTTGCCAAACGCCACGTGATTTTGTTCGGCAATCGGCCGAGAAATATCAAACACATCCGGCCGGTCATGCACCTCATTATCCCGATTGGCCGAAGTCATTACGACACGCACCACATCTCCCCGTTTGATCTGCTGACCGTGCAAATCCACATCCCGACTGGCCCAACGGGTGGTCGACGTTTCAACCGGGCCATCGTACCGCAACATTTCCTCAATGGCTTGGTCGATAAGCCCGTGATCGGCGCTTAATTTTGCCAATTGATCAGGATGAGCCAGCAGGGCCAATACCCCATTCCCGATTAAATTAACAACTGTTTCGTGACCCGTCACAAACAACAGGGCCACCATGCTAGAAAGTTCAGCTTCACTCAAGCGCTCGCCATCCGCTTCCGCCTGCACTAAGCCGGTTATCAAGTCATCTTGGGGGTTATTTCGCCGTTGCTCGAATGTCAGGTTTAAATATTCGACAAAAGCACGCATGCGCCGTTTACGCCCTTTTAAATCGATCCCAAATCGGCCGGGAGCGATAATCGCCTTGGTCCAATCATGCATCTTGTCCCGATCCGCTTCAGGAATCCCCAACATCTCCATAATGACGGTGATGGGCAACAGAAAGGCGAACTCATCGATTAGATCGAACGACGGCCGGTGAGCGACCCGATCGAGCAAATCATCCGCAATCGCTTGAATACGTGGGGTTAGCTTTTCAACCCGCCGCGGGGTAAATGCGATATTGACCAGCTTGCGTAAGCGAGTGTGGTCTGGCGCATCTGCAAACAACATATTCCGGTTGATACGATCCATCAAGCCGTTCCCCGCCTTCTTTTTACCATCGCGCGCATTGGCCGGGTCTTTGACAAATGTTTCAGCATCTTTCAAGACAGCCTCGACATCCGCGTAGCGGGTTATGTACCAAATGGTTCCCCCGTAAGGGGCAGCGTGCCCATGCACGGGGCAAGCTTCGCGAAGGTGTGCGTAAGTCGGAAATGGATCTGATTTGAATTGAGGGGAGAAAAGGTCCAC
>JAHDEB010000314.1:0-2431 GCA_020629055.1 Chloroflexota bacterium | reverse complement strand
GGGAAGTTGTTTTTAGACGATCACTTAGTCGTTTGATTGAAGTAAATTGACCGGCAAAATCGCCATATCTTCATCGAGTCGCTCTCCGTCTCGATCAAAAAGTGGCACCCGTTCACCGGTTACCCGATCATACAACCCCACACGAAAAAAGGCGATAGTTGAGTCGGCTACAACGTGTCGGATATCAACCAAACGCTTGTCGCTCTCAACTTGACTCAATGGGTACAAGCCGGCCATAGGATCTCCATCCGCCTGCTGTAAAATCTCTCCGTTTGGTGAAACCGCATGCACGAACACCGTCACCGTTTCAGGAACTTCGCCATACATGTCCCACTCGATCATCAATGAAGTAAAAAGGGTCTCCCCGACTGTTTTTTCAACCATCCCTAGCTCAGTCAATTGAATTTCAAATTGATCGTCAGTCAGAGGGGGTTTGCCTAATCGAGTTGGCTTAGGCGATGGTTTAACATGCCCAATGGGGAACAGATTGATTCCATTCTCTGAATAAACACTGTTGTAAAAAATAGCGTTTAAATCAGCTCGAACGGCGCTAACCGTATGTGTAGGCGCTACAATCCCGTGCAAATATGGTGGTTCTTGCCGAATGGCATCTACCTGCACAAATACCTGGTCGGTCTGCTGAATTGGCCCATTTGCGCTCATTAAAGTGTGAGGGGGCGCATATTCGGGCCAGAAAACAACCCCCTCGTTCCCTAAAACAAAGCGTTTCTCGGCCGGTGCAAGCGAAGATGGAAAGTTCACAAACACAGGGTACGACTCATCTTGGTCAAGTTCAACAGAAATATCGGCAGCTTGCACAACCGCATCCCCAAGCAAAGTGTGCAGATGATTTGATTGTTCAACATGAAAAATAGAAGCACCTTGAGCAGCTAGAAACAAAACAACGGCCAAAATCGCCCAGCTATGTTTTAAATTCATCCTAAAACGGCTTACACAGGCAACCAGTGCGGCGGCCCAAAACAATGACACCCCCACCGCGGCAAGGGTTAGTAAACGTGGCCCATTGACGTTATATGAAAATGGGAGAATGGCCATAGCTGGTGCAGACGCAAGCAGCCAAAAACCGAGCCCAAAAAGCGGCAATCGCATTTTGCCCCCTAGCTTTTCACGGGCATAAAATGCCGCCATCAAGGCCAAAACAATCGCCCCACCGGCTGTGATCCAAACGATTTCTAGGTCATTCAACCGGTCAAAGCGAAGGAGGTGGCGGCCGAAAATCGCACTAGGCCATCCAAGGCCCTGCACAAAGAATGATAAACTTTGTCCTACCGATTCCAATCCAGGAAACAGCGCACTGCCATCTCGGCCAGTGCTGACCAATGAACGAATCAGAAGCCATAGCCCAATCGGCGCCAATAGAATTGCCAAACGGGTGATTTTTGGTCCCCAATCACTTTTCTGTCGCTGAGGCATCAATAACTCAATCAAAAAAATCATCGGCACAACAACAACCCCATTTTCATGGGCAAAGGGGGCTAAAAAGGCAAAAACGATGGTCAAGAAAAACCATCCTCTTAAATATGCAAGAAGGGCCGCTAAGACAACGGTCGTCACAAATAGATGGAATAGGGCCGCCACCCATGGAATCGCCTGATAGTGAAAGGGAAACAAAATATATAGAACGGTTGTGACGATCCCAAATAGGATTGAGGATTGAGCTTCAGCCCGCTTATCAAACCGCTCCCATAATAAAGTTCCCAACAAACCAGCCAATGCCCCGTTTAATGCATGCAGGATTAAGTTCAAGCCGTGCAGCAAGGGTGCTGAATGTTGCTCAAAGGGAATTGCCATCACTTTAAAGAGGGTAATTGTTAGCGGCCGATAGTAGGGAGACTCAAATGAACCGGTCCAATGTTGAAACAGGCTATATCGATCAACAAATGGGAGTTGAACTAAATCGTCGAAAAATAGGGGCAGAGTTAAATTACGGCCGTAAGCGAAAGCCGTAACGATGCAGGCTACAAAGGTATAAAGCACAAGCCTTGGTAACGATGGTCGGGTACCAAACAGTGTTTGTCTATTCAATTTCCTTAAATCCCAATTCAGCTTTCTTAAGTTGTTCTATCGAGTACAAGAACTTGAAAGCAAAAAAGTATGCTGCGAATTTCTAAAGTGCGAAATTCAGTCTAAAAAAGGGAAGCTGGGTAGGAAGAAAAGATAGATGGGGATGCTATCTTTGGTCTTTTGTGAAGAAATGTAAACATCTTAATTCACTGTTGAATTTTCCAATGTCACATGATATGATTTTGAACTCTTGTGGCGGGTATGGCGAAACGGTTATCGCGCTTGGTTGTGGCCCAGGAGTTCTGGGTTCGATTCCCAGTACTCGCCCAGAAAATGCTGTCCTTTTGGACGGCATTTTTGTTTTATAAGCAAAACTTTTTGTGACTATACAGGTCTGGTTGGTTCC
>JAHDEB010000313.1 GCA_020629055.1 Chloroflexota bacterium | reverse complement strand
TAAAACCGGCCGAAGAAATTGTCTTTCCCCTTTTGAAAACTGACCCATAACACCATCAAAAACGGCAAGCCGATTAAAAAGACCGCCAAGAAGCCTAATCCGCCAAACGAGGCCCAGTTGCCGCTCGCAAATCCCAAAACCGCACCAATAATGATGAGGGCTAGCGCGGCCGCAAAGAAAAACATCCCGACGCGCCATGCACGCCGCATCGATGGGATTCGTTCTCCCCAGCCATTCCCTGTGGTGCCGTGCACAAATACCATGCGTCGTCGATTGTCCTCATCCAAATACCACGTGCTCCAAACCGGAATCAACATCTGGGTCCAGTTTTGTTGCTGAATCGTGGGTGCCCAATTGAAATTGCGCACATGGTCTGCTCGGCAGGCGGCCTGGACATCCACTTTGGCCCGCTCCATGAGCAGCGGCAGCATGTCTATCACCGCATCGGCCGGGATGCGGCTGGGCAAAACGAAGCTTGGCTGTTCCCCTGCATGTTGGGCCTCATTTTCCGCTTTTGCAGTTTGTTTCGTCGCGTCACTCACCAAACGATCCGCACTGCCGACTAAGCGAACTAAGGGCCAAAAGCTACTTTCCCGCTCAATCGCATCGGCCGGTAAATTGTCATAGCGTAAGGTCAGAGTCCCCGCTCGCCCTTCCCAATCTTTCTTCGTCCGTTTTACCTGTTGGGTTGACCATTGGCTCCCCTGCAATTTTTCTTTATGGGAAATGACATCATAATCAAAGCCGACATCGGCCGCCCATTTTGTTTCCAACGTCGTATCCATCAGCCAAGCCGGAGCGTACATTAGGCGCAACCGCTGGTTTAGATGTTGGTCGGTTAAATCTGCGGATGGAAAGCGAAAATTATTTCGCCATTTGGCGAGCTCTGTCTGGGCCCGTTGTCGGGTAAGTCGCAGAGGCAGCGCAAGTTCGGCCGGTGCCCAATGGGGGGGCTGATCTGAATCGGGCGTCATTTCCTCCAAAAGGGTCGAACCGCAGTGGAGACACGGCTGCTCTAGGCTTTGTTCCGTTTGCATAAATGTCAGGCCACAATGGTTGCATCCCACCATGTGTAGCTCTGAGTCCCAGCCTAAATCTTTTAGCATATCTTGGTAGTTAGTTGCCATTGGTACCCCCATCGTCATCTGCATAATCATCGGGATTAGAAAAATCGGCCCCAGATGATAGCTCGTCTCCCCATTTTTGTTTTTGCAAGTTGTACCCCATAAAGTAAAAGATGCCGGTTAAGACCACCGCAACAAGAGACAAGAAGCCACCGACCGCGAAGGCAACCCCGGCCGCTTCGATCAGATCGATCAAATTTAAGATGCCGGCCGTGATAAAGGCTAAAATCGGAGGCGCACCGCTGGTTAAGCTGGCGTTGCGCACTTTGCGCCAGTCAACCGGCCGTTGCCCAAAAATCTTCCCCGTCTGCCCATTGATGACAATGCGATGGGTTTGATTATCAAACTGGTAGCTGGCCATCAAAACCGGTAGCAAAATGTAGCGCCAAGATTCATTGTCAAATTCAAGCTCCATGCTGAAATTGCGTATTTTGCCACTGCTAGCTTGCTGGCGGCAGGCACGACGGGTTGCTTCGCGGAACGCTTTCCGGCCGATGCGCCAAGCGTGTTCCAATTCGATGTCATACGCTTGGGCGATGCTGCCCGCCAAATAATCTGGATCATAGTTGACCAAGCCGTGCATGTTGTAGCTGCCCAGCTCCGATTTAAGGTTTTCACTAATCCGTTTAGACCCAGAGACCATATGATCGTCAAAAGAGAGGCTGGCGTTGCCGCTTTCCCAACGCCACACCGTTTTGGTACGCCGGTTTTTACCGGTGCCGGTTGTAACGGTGTGCCCCACTTGGGCTCGCCAACTGGCTTGGCTGTGGGCATCAAAGGTCCAGAAGGGTAAAAAGACCCGGTCCGGTTCGACGTTGGCCACGATATTTTTTAGCTTTTCGGGCAGCAGCCAAGAGCTGCTAAACCAATCGTTTAAAATCTCTTCAAGCTGCTCTTGCGTGACTTCAACCGGAATCAGGGCGGATGGTCTGAGGACATCCTCTATTGTTTCAGTTTGCACAACCCTGGAAGAGCCGCAAAATGCACAGTTGTGGGTCAGCATATCGGCCGAGACCGACTCGTGCGTTCCGCAGTTTTGGCAAACCACATCGTGCCGATCATTGGTTCCCCAACCCTCTTTTGCCGCTTTGAGCGTTGTGACCCTAAACTGCTCTTCGCTCGCCTGACGGCCGACCTTTACCCCGGCCGGTGCCTGCTGGAAGCCGCAAAATTTACATTCCAATACCCCAGAATCAGCGCTAAACGCAGAGTCACCGCTGCAGCGTGGGCAGTCAAACTCAACCACCTTTTGATGGTCATTATGGTTTTCTGGGGCGGGGATAAAAATGGTGACGCCGTCTCGGTCGCTTTCGGCCGGGATGTAGCCATCTGGGGGAAAGACATTGAAGAATGCCGCTTTATTGTCTAAGATCGGTTGGGGAGCTTCAATTGAATCAGGTGCGTTTGACATGGAGGAGGTTGCTAGTGGCAGGTTGCAGGTTGCAATCGCCGTTTGTTGTAAGTCTTGCCGTAAAAGTAGTTCATGTTATATGTTTTCTTGATAACGATCGGTCAGGATTTTGCGAATAACTGCTCTGAAAAACAGCGGGAAATGGAAATCTGACTGGACTCAAGCGGGTAACATCAGCAAGTAAGTAAAAAGTGAGTGGGTCTCGTAGGAGTTTTTCATAATTGAATGACGAATACTATAATAATACGAGAGTGCGGAAAAACATAAAACTTTGATTGTGTGATCTCTAATCTCTTTCCTCTAATTTCTACCTTCTATCTTTTTATTATGACTGTTTCAAAATTGAACATCTCGAAATCTGTTGAACTTTTTGCTGAAGCCCAGAAAGTATTGCCTGGTGGGGTTGATTCCCCAGCGCGTGCCTTCCGACCGGTTGGTGGTCAGCCCCTTTTTATGGAACGGGGCGAGGGACCGTATCTTTTTGACGAAGACGGCAATCGTTTTGTTGATTACGTCCTCTCATTTGGGCCACTGGTTTTAGGACATGCACATCCACAAGTTTTGGCAGATTTGGCTGCGACGGCCGCCAAAGGGACCAGTTTTGGGGCGCCCAGCAAATTAGAGACTCAACTGGCTAAACTTGTGATGAGCTTTATGCCATCGATCGAGATGATCCGTTTTGTGAACAGCGGCACCGAAGCGACGATGAGCGCGCTCCGTTTGGCCCGAGCATACACCGGCCGGAACAAAATTATTAAGTTCAAAGGGAACTATCATGGCCACGCAGACATGCTGTTGGTGCAGGCGGGCTCGGCCGTGGCATCACTCGGTCTACCCGACTCACCTGGGGTTCCCCCGGCCGCTGTGGCAGATACGCTTGTGGCCCAATTTAACGATTTAGACGGTGTCGCCGAGATGTTCGCCGCTTACCCAGAAGAAATCGCCTGTATCATCGTCGAGCCGGTAGCGGGAAACATGGGGGTTGTGCCTCCTAATCCTGGCTATTTGGCCGGTCTAAAAGAGCTGTGCCACAAACACGGTGCACTGTTGGTCTTTGACGAGGTAATGACCGGCTGGCGCGTGGACTTGGGAGGTGCACAAGGGCTGTACGACATTCAGCCGGATATCACAGCTTTGGGCAAGGTGATTGGTGGCGGCTTGCCGGTCGGGGCATACGGGGGCCGACGTGAGATTATGGAGCAAGTGGCTCCTCTCGGGCCGATGTACCAAGCGGGAACACTTTCCGGCAATCCATTGGCGATGCAGGCCGGAATCACCACATTAACCGCGTTGCAAACCCCAGGTTTATTTGCGGGGATGGTGGAAACCACGACTAAAATTGCGCAGGGGATGGCAGAAGCGGCCGCCCAAGCTGGGGTGACGATCACACAGAATCAAGTCGGTACGATGTTTTGTTCGTTTTTTACCGATCAACAGGTGGTTGATTGGCCCTCGGCCGCGAGCAGCGATACTGATGCATTCGGCCGCTTTTTCACCAGCATGTTAGAGAATGGGGTGTACTTGGCTCCGGCCCAGTTTGAAGCGGGATTTGTTTCGGCCGCCCATGACACTGCGGCGGTAGAGCAGACATTGGCCGCGGCGAAGAAGGCATTTGCGGCCGTCTAAAAGCTATTTTTGTTGTGTCGAGAGGGAGATGGAGCGGGCGGTTTTAGCCGCCCAAACTATGCAGGGTTTTTAGATCCAAAATATGGATGCGACTTTCGTCTTGATGCAGAACCTTGAACTGAGACAGCTGCATTAAAGCGCGATTTGTACTTTCTTTGGTCGCACCGATCATGTTGGCAATTTGGGTCTGATTCAAGTTGAACTTAACCGTTGTTAGATTGTTTTCTTCAACCCCATATTCTTGTGCTAATTGGGAGATTAGGATCGAAAGCCGCGCAATAACAGGTTTTGACGCCAAGCTGTGAATATGACCGGTTGTTTTACGCATTTTGTAGGACATCTGCTGGATCAAGTTAATCGACAGCTGTGGGATGCCTTCGAGATGGTGTTTGAAGCGGCGGTTCGACATTGTGTAAACCACCGTCTCTTCCATCGCCTGGGCGCTGATTGAGCGTGGCTGCCCGTCTAGAATCGCCAACTCCCCAAAAATCGATTTTGGTTGGCCATACATAATGACAGATGTTTCTTTTTTGTTGAGATCCCCGGTGTAGATGCGTACCAATCCTTCCCGAACGATGTAGAGCTTGTCCCCAAGGTCACCTTCGTTGAAAATGACTTGCTCGGCCGAGAAATTTCGGGTTCGCAAAGCCCCAACCATGCGGCGGCGTTGTTGAGAGTTTAATCCGTTAAATAGGGGGATGTCAGCCAGGAAATGTTTGGTCATAATTTACAGTTCGTTGTCAGAAAAGGATTGTAGCTCCACAAGGCTCACTCTGAGTCAGAATTAAGGCTAACTTGCGTTGCGTATAATGGTGCATTGTACAAAAAATGACGACCAAATTGCAATAG
>JAHDEB010000063.1 GCA_020629055.1 Chloroflexota bacterium | reverse complement strand
TGAATCAGAACTCTGCCAAGCAGAGATGTTTTTAAAGATGAGATTAATTGCATGCTGGCGATTTGCTCAGAGATAGACAACAAGCAACGGACAATGTGCAATTGTTCTATGATTGAGGGTCATCAGCTAGACATCCTAGGTCGTTGAGCTGTTTATTACACATACTGCTAAATTTCTTCAACATCAATCGCAAAACCATTAAGTTTTGCACTTAGCTTTTGAGCTTCAGAAACAATCCCGTTAAAACTGAACAACAAATTCCCGAATATCGATTTATCCGGTTTTAATCGAATCACGGTTCTATCTGTTCCATCTGAATCCCTGATTTGTTTTGAAATAGTTTGACCTTGACTAAATTTAAAAATCGCACTTTTGTTGTTTGATACGGTCTCTACCTCACACCACTCAGATGCGAAGTTGATTGCCGCCATTCCAATTCTGCATAAATCCTCGCCGACCTCAAGATGTTTTTTGAGATTCGAGCAAGCCATTATTTGCGTCATAATAATTTCAGTTTCGGTTAATCCATCCGAGTTCTTTAAAACTTTTAATGACATTCCAGCGTCATATTGAATCGAAAAATATTCTTTGTGGACGAAAATTTTTAAGGTTGTGCATTTTCCATCAATGATTTCATCGATTGCATGGCAGGCAACTTCCATAGGTAGTATATCTAGAGATTTGCTTTCGATACATTTCCCGAAATACATTGATGGGCGATGGCGAACAGCCTGTGCGGAGGAAACTGTTTTGATTATTGGAGGTTTGTCACTTTTTTCCATGATTTTTTTTATGTATCAACTGCCAGAATGAATATAAAATCAAACTGAACTGTTTACTTTGCGATGTTGTTTGTTTTTAAAGATGATATTAATTGCATGCAGGCAAATCTAGCCGGAACTATCAACTAATAACAGTCAACGGTCAACTTATAACGTGAGCGCTTAAGCGCTCATCAAATGTCGACCAATAACCATTCTTAAAATTTCGCTGGTCCCTTCACCAATCGCCATCAAGCGTTGATCCCGATAAATGCGCTCAACCGGGAACTCGGCCGAATAGCCAAATCCGCCATGGATTTGAATGGCGTTGTAGCAAACCTTTTCAGCCGTTTCTGTCGCCATGAGCTTCGCCATGCTCGCTTCTTTCGCATACGGCCGACCTTGATCTTTTAGCCAAGCTGACCAGTAAATCATGTGCCGTGTCCCTTCGATGTAAGTTGCCATATCGGCCAGCATAAATGCAACCGCCTGATGTTGCCCGATCGGTTTACCCATCGTTTCCCGTTCGTGAGCATATTTAATCGAATGGTCATACCCGGCTTGTGCCAATCCTAGGGCCAATGACCCGATTGAAATGCGCCCTTTGGTGAGCGTGGCCAGCGTTTGGGTGAGCCCTTTGCCCCGTTCACCGATCAGATTTTCGGCCGGGACTCGCGCATCTTCAAATGTCACCAGATGGGTGGGAGAGCCGTTAAGCCCCATTTTCTTCTCGGGTGGGCCGATAATGACACCCGGGGTGTCGGTTGGAACCAAAATATGGCTCAGCGCCTGCGACCCAGAGTCGCCGTCTGTGCGGCTCAGAACAACCATCGTTTCAGCGATGCCCGCGTTGGTCGCCCACATCTTCGATCCGTTCAGAACCCATTCGTTCCCGACAAGGTTCGCTTTGGTTTTGATGTTGCGTAAGTCAGAGCCTGCACCTGGCTCGGTGAGTGTTAGACAGCCCAAACGCCCTTCTTTTGAAGTGAGCAGCGGCAGCCATTTTTCTTTTTGCGCTTGGGTGCCAAAATCATTGATCGGCCCCATCCCCAAACAGTTGTGGGCCGAAATCGCCAAAGAGGTAGAGCCACAGGCTCGGGCCAGCTCTTCAGTGGCGATTGTTGCGCTCACGGTGTCCATGTCTGCGCCACCGAATTCTTCCGGAATTTGCAACCCTTTTAGCCCTAAATCGGCCATCTTTTTGGTTGCGGTCCAGTTGTATTCGCTTGTTTCATCGGTATGAGCCGCCATGGGAGCGACTTCGTTCTTCATGAAGTTTTGTACAACGTGGCGAAATTCCCGTTGTTCATCAGTTAAATCGAAATTCATTTTTAGTCTTTCAGTTTTTTAGTAGTTTAGCTTTTCAGTAAGCGAGCGTTTGAACCCTGATTTACTGACCAACTGATCTACTGAATCACTGTCTAATCCCACCCAAAATCAATTGTGTAAACATGCGGGCTAACTCACGTACCGGTACTCGGCCGTCAGGGTCGTACCAAGACCATGTGTAGTTACACATTCCCAAAATGGCACGCATGACGACTTGAGTGTCGGTCTCCGGTGAAAATTCACCAGCTTCTATCCCTTCTGTTAGGATTTGTTGAAAAAGATTCTGATATTTTTTGTTAAGAATGTCGGCATCGTTGGCGGTACCATCATTGATATCCGCAAGATGTTCACGAACAAAAATCGTATAAATGTGCACATGCTCTTGGAAAAAACGGAGATGCTCGTCGATGGCAAGGGTTAACTTCTGGGTGGGGGAATACCCTGTGTCTACAATCGCTTGTACCGCATTGAGCAGCTTTTCAATCCGGCCGCTGGTGAGTTTGACGATCAGGTCTTCTTTTGAATCAAAATAGTAGTAGAGGCTGCCTTTTAGCATGCCAAGCTCGTCTGCGATGTCTTGCATGCGGGTCGCGTGGTAGCCGCGTGTGGCAAACAATCGGGCTGCGGCCGCATACACTTCTTCTTGTCGGGATTTTTTACGTTCCTTCATATTTCTTGAGTGACGTTTGATAAATTCAAACGAGCGTTTGAATTATAGGCCGCTTGGTTTAAATTGCAACCTGGATATGCACATGTATCCTGTTAAATTGAAGAGCTAGTTTAGGACTAGCACCCTACCTGAAAAAAGCATTTTAGGTCAAATGGGCTAACGGTTTAGCTAGCCCTTCTTGTTACGATAAATGGATGAGCAATAGTTGGGAAAAAACCTGCGTTTTCCGAAGCGTTAGGCAAGTTATCTATTTGGGGTGGTTTCTATCAATCGCATTCTTTTTATTGGGGTGCTCGTCTTTCAATTCCGAAATTGAGACTGTGCCCGAATGGCCGATAGCTGAGAAGGGATATTTAGATTTAACCGCTTGGCGTTTTGAGGAGCATGAGGTTGTTGAATTAAACGGTGAATGGGAGTTTTATTGGGAGGAGGTGCTTACACCTGACGAAATTGCGCAAAAATCAAGTGACCTAACCAACTATATCGAAGCACCATTGGCCTGGGTGCAAGTGGACCCTGAAGCATATTCTTCATACGGCTATGCAACTTACTCTTTAACTGCCAAACTCCCTGAATCAGATCGGCCGTGGGGTCTGTCTGTTCCAGATCTTAATTCTGCGTACCGCATCTTTTTAAACGGCAAACTCTTGATCAACAGCGGCGTCGTCTCAGCTGACCGATCTACTTATCAGGCAGGGGCATTGCCTGAAATCCTATACATCACACCGAAAGCTGATCAATCAATTGAGATTGTGATACAGCTGGCCAACCATGAATTTAACCAAGGGGGCTTTCATCGGCCGATAGAAATAGGGGGTTATGACCAACTGTTTGAAGCAAAAGAGCGTTCAATTATCTTGGAATTCTGGTTGATCGGAGCCTGTTTTATGATGGGCCTTTATCATTTTGGCCTCTACTTTACCCACAAGAGCAAAAACCTCTCCCCGCTATATTTCGGCATTTTTGCACTGCTCATTACATTGCGCGTGTTGGTGACCGGCAACTACGCCATGTTTGAGATTGTTCCGGCGATCCCTTGGGTAGCCGTCATGCGGTTGAACTTCTTAACTTTCTATATGGGTTTCCCTATCTTTCATCTATTTTTGCATGCCCTTTACCCGAAGCAATTCAAAACTTGGATATTGAACGTGGTTCTCGTCGTGGGTGGCGCATTCTCAATACTTACTTTAGCCACTCCAGTATCTGTATTTGCCGGTGTACTGCAAATTTATCAATTGTTTTTTGTTGTTGCGTCCCTTTATGGATTATTTACCGTTGCTGTTGCGATAAAGCACAAAGAAGAGGGAGCAACTTTTGTGATGCTAGGCACAGCTGCGCTGCTTGCTACCTCAATCAATGATATTTTGTTTACCAATGGTCTTAGCCGAATTGACGGTTTAATTACCTTTGGGTTGATCTTCTTTATTTTTATGCAGTCGATTATTTTGGCCATGCGATTTGCCAAGGCGTTTCGTCGGGTCGAAGCGCTTTCAGAGGACCTTCTCTTTTCTCAAAAAGAAACAAGCGCGGCCTATTACGAATTGCAGCAGCACAGAGACAAATTAGAAGATGAAGTAAAAAGCCGGACGGCCGAACTCGAGGTTGCTATTGAAGAGGCTGAAGGTGCAAATCAGGCAAAGAGCGACTTCTTGGCTGCGATGAGCCATGAAATTCGGACGCCGATGAATGGAATTATCGGGATGTCAAGTTTGCTCAGAGGGACTGAATTAGATGCAGACCAGGCTGATTTTGTCGAAACGATACGCAATAGTGGCGATTCGCTTTTGACGATTATTAATGACATCTTGGACTTCTCTAAGATTGAAGCAGGCAAGCTTGAGCTTGAACAGCATCCCTTTGATCTGTATCAATCTGTTGAAAGCGCATTAGATTTGTTGGTACAAAAGACTTCAGAAAAGGGTGTTGAGCTGATTAGTTTAATCGAGAACAACGTCCCAAGAATGATCGTCTCTGATTCGACCCGCATTCGTCAGATATTGGTCAATTTACTTTCTAATGCGGTTAAATTTACTTCAGAAGGTGAGATATTTGTTCGTGTGAACGCCACACCACGTGATGATGGCAGTGTGCAAATCCATTTTTCAGTCAAAGACTCTGGTATCGGGATTCCGGCCGACAAGATCGGCCGATTGTTCCAGGCGTTTAGCCAAGTTGATTCGTCAACGACGCGCAAGTATGGTGGAACGGGGCTTGGGCTTGTTATTTGCAGACGGTTGGCCAATTTAATGGGTGGTGAAATCGCGGTCGAAAGTGCGGAAGGAGAAGGCTCTACTTTTTCATTTGATATTATCGCTCAGCATGCGGCTGAAGATGCACAACCTGTCGAGGAGCCAAACCTTACCCAGTATCTCGTTGGAAAACGGGCCTTAATCGTCGATGACAATGCGACCAATTTAAAAGTGCTGTCTTACATCTTAAAAGGGTGGCAGGTCTCTTTTATGTCAGCAACTTCGGCCGCAGACGCGCTCGCTATCTTAGAGGAAGACAAAAACTTCGATTTCGCTTTATTAGATTATCAAATGCCGGGAGAAATGGACGGGTTAGGGCTTGGGTTTACCATGGATAAGCGAGGATTAGGGATCCCTGCGATTATGCTTAGCAGCAGTTTCGATGTGACCCATCTTAAACGGCCGAAAACAATTACCAACTGGTTGTATAAACCGATTAAGCCTGATCGCCTGAAAAAGACAATCGTCCAAGTCCTACAAAATCTTGAGGTGGGACAGGACGATGCTGTTGAAAATCTGCACCCGGATCAGTTTGACCCCGAAAGAAAGATAAAGATTCTTTTGGCCGAGGACAATGTGGTAAATCAAAAAGTGTTCAGCCGAATGTTAGATAAGTTGGGGTATATGACTGATCTTGCTTCGGACGGGGTTGAGGCGGTTGAAAGCGTACAAAGGCAAACTTACGATATTGTCTTTATGGATGTACAAATGCCTAACTTAAATGGGATGGAGGCTACCGAGGCGATTCGAGCTTTCGGGGATCAAATTGCTCAGCCGTTGATTGTGGCGCTTACGGCCGAGAAAAACCCTTCTATCGTGGCTGAATGTACTGCGGTTGGAATGAACGATGCCCTACAAAAACCGGCCCATGTGGACCAGATTATCAAAGCGTTAAGACAAACGTCTTTACAGAATGGGTAAATTTAAAAATCTATTCTTTCCCAAAACGTTTCGGCCGAGAAATTCCTCAAAACCCTATACATCAAAAATAAAGTTCAAGCAATAGCCATAAGTTGTCAACCCAACTAGGAGTCATGGGGCCATAATACCCAAGTTGATTGTATCCTAACATACCTAACGCTTTTTTCACGCAGGGGCACGCGTTAGACCATTCACACCAAGTTTCATCTGTGGATAGGGGGCTATTCGCAGGTGAGGAGAATCATATGAACACACATCCAAGCTATTCGAATATACAAAAATTCACCAGGAAATATGGCACCATTCAGCTCAAGCAAGATGCTGGTGGGGTTGTTGTAGAGGCGAAAAAACCGGGATTTTTAGTAGAAGACACCGTCTATGAAGAAGGGCCGTTTGCCACTGTGCTAGAAGCGATGAACCAAATGGAACAAGAGCTCGGCGAATGGATGAAAGACCAATGGTGGTAGCCCATCCGCCTATTAAATTTTGGATTGACGATTAAACCTGCGGGTCGTCAATCTAAAATAATTTGAAGGAGTCTGTGCTTACCCGGCCGCTTTGCTGCATCAGAACCCCGTTCAACAACTCGATCGCCATGCGACTTTCAAGTGTGACCCCTGCACGAACACCGACACAAGGGTCATGCCTCCCTTTCTTTAGCTCAAAATCGATCTCTTCAAGATTTTTCTGTACCGATTGCTGTTTATGGGTAATCGTTGACGTGGGCTTAAACGACACCCGCGCCACTAAAGGCAGACCGGTCGTGATTCCACCCAACATGCCACCATGGTTGTTCGACTGATACCCATCAGCCCGAATCGGGTCATTGTTTTCACTGCCCAACCGGCGGGCCACATCTGCCCCGGCCCCAACTTCACACGCACGCACCGCGTGTAACCCGCCCAAAGATCCCATCAATTTAGTTTTTAAACTGTTGTACAACGGCTGACCCACCAAAGCTGGAACATTGAGCCCGATAACTTCAACAACTGCACCGATAGAGTCCCCCTTGATGCGTGTTTGCTTGATATGTTCGGCCGCTTCTGCTGCAAACTCAATATCGACTGAAGGGATCTCTGCCTGTTGCATCAATGCTTCGGCCGCTTGAATATCGCTCTGGTCCGCTTTTGGACCCGTAAATAGGTCGGCCAGCCGTTTATCACTTTTTAAATCGCCAACCTGCACAATGGACGAGAGGAACACGGTGCCAAACGTCTCGCGCAAGAAAATGCGGGCGATCGACCCACCGATGACGTCTGTAATTGTAGAGCGATAGCTGGATCGGCCACCCCCACGATAGTCGACATATCCTTGGCTTTTGTGATGTTTAACCAAATCGGTGTGCCCCGGCCGTACAGCCCCCGTATCACCCGAAAATTGCTCATAATGGCGCGATTTACTTGATGTAGAAAGCACTAGGGCGGCAATCGGCTCTCCGGTTGAGTAACCGGTTTCATAGGTTACTGCCGAGCCATTTTCAGTTGTGATGGGTGGCCCAGATAATAAACGCTCATGGTCTGCATCGTCAAAAAGACCGGCCGTAAACAGGACTTTGTCTTTTTCATTGCGCGGGGTGCCATGTTTATTGCCACCCGGCCGCCTGCGGTCTAAATAGGTTTGCACCTCTTGCCGACTAATGCGCACACCGGCCGGACAGCCGAAAACTATTGTTGTGATACCTGGGCCGTGCGATTCACCTGCACCTGCCACACCGAATATCGGTCCACCTAAAATTTCCATAGCGGGCATTTTACCAAAAAAAAGAGGCCCGACGCAGAATGCATCGAGCCTCTTTTTTTTTAAGACCAAAGTTGGACGTCAAGAAATGAGAGGCACGGGAATGCCTCTCTACTCTTTTCAACCGACTCTTTATTTTTCTGGAATTTCCAATTCGGTACCTGGGAAGATAACGTTTGGATTTTTCAGATTGTTGAGTTTGGCGATTTCCATATAGCGGTTGCCATCACCCAAACGGTCAGCTGCGATTTTCCAAAGGCTGTCACCAGCTTGAACGACGTATTTTTTAGCCGCTTCAGCCGCTGCTGCTGCTTCTACCGCTGCTGCTTTCGCTGCCGCTGCACGTTCTTTAGCCGCTTTTTCAGCTAAACGTTTACGACGACGCTCGCGGGCTGCTGCTTGGCGTTGTGCTGCTGCTTTACGTTTTTCTTCAGCTTCTTCAGCCGCTTTTACTTTAGCCTGAGCTTCTTCAAGGGCTTTTTTAGCCTCAGCCGCTTTTTTCTTGTCGGCCGCAACTTTCTTAGCTGCATCTTGACGTTTTTTGAGCTCCGCACGGCGAGCTGCTGCTGCTGTGCGAGAACGTGCCAATTTGTCATCTTCGGTCGCTTTAAGAGCCGCTGCGATTAAGTCTAGAGCTTCCTCTTCCTCATCGCTGATGTTGTCACCTTTCTTCAAGAGCTTTTCAGATGCTGCGTCTGCGATTGCAGTACCCGCACCGATTAAAAAGTCCATGAAGTCGTCATATTCGCCATCGTTGGTTTTGTCGCCAACCATATCAGCGATGTCGCCCAAAACATCACCAACTTCTTCAGCTGACATTTTTTTACCAGCATTGGCATCGCCTTCATCAGCGATAACCGCTTTAATAAGCGAGTTGTTCCCTTTGTACCCAGCCAAGTACGTTTGTAGCGCTTTCTTCTCACGCTTGACTTCCATCAATCCCATACGACCTTCGGCCGCGTTGATTGCTGCTTGTACATAATATGGTGCGTCTTTTAGAACCGCCCATTCATTCGCATTAAAGCTTGCTTTTGTTGCCACTATTAATTTTCTCCTTTTACGTTCGCTGGAACGATTAATAATATTTCTGCTGGTCTAAATTGCTTTACAGCCCACAATTCTATTCAAAGAGTCCGGTTAATCCGGTGGACACAATCAAGTCCGCACAGTTACAATTTCTCTGCATAAAACTTCTAAGATATAAAAGTCTTCACTAATGAAATCAGAGTTTTTTATTTTCGCAAGTCTCTACGTCAACTTTTTGAGAAAGGTTTCTGCAAAAAGTCTCGAAATTTGCGCATAGACTTGAGAAATACGAGATAATCTAACAAAAGTAAAACTTAATTTTGGAAAATACCCCTATTTGGAGAATTAGATTGATGAAATATTTTTTAAAATTGGTGATTCTTGCACTGCTTTCAGGTTTGCTGATCGCGTGTAGTACACCGCCCGAATCACCCGAAGCGGTGGTTGAAGAGGTTGCGCCCCCAACGATCGCGGCCGAGGTCGAAGAGGCTGAACCGGAAGTAGAACCGGAAGCCGAAATGGCCGAAGAAGAAGTTGTAGAAGAAATGGAAGAGCCTGAACCTGAAGCAGCTGAAGAAGTGATGGAAGAGAGCCCTGTTACTGCAACAGACGGACCCACACACGAAGCGGCAATAACGGTTGAAGATGCCTTGGTAGAACGCCCATATGACCAAGCTAAAGGGGCCGACGATCCGTTACTCACAATTATTGAGTACGGCGACTTTCAATGACCTGGCTGTGCAGCGGTGGAACCGCTGCTACGTGAACTGGTTGAAAAATACCCCGACGAAGTTCGTATTGTCTACCGTCACTTTCCACTTGTAAATATCCATGACAAAGCCAAAATCGCCGCAGAAGCATCTGAGGCGGCCGGCGCCCAAGGTGCTTTCTGGGAGTTTAACGAAGCGTTATACACCCGGCAGGGCGACTTTGCGGCAACCAATGCAGAAGGGGCGATCGGCTTCTTGGCAGATTTAGCGGCCGACATCGGCTTAGATGGGGATCAGTTAAAAGCTGACCTTGAATCTGGCAAATATCGCGGATACGTCGAAGCGCATATGAACGAAGCTGGCAATCTTGGCCTTCCAGGCACCCCTGCGCTGATCGTTAATGGCAATTTGCTCGATGGTGGTACACCGCCTTTAGAGGCATGGGAAGGATACTTGGCCCAACTGCGCGATCTTGAAGTCCTGAACGGTATGCAGTTCGATTCAGCCCCTGAATTTACAATTGATGATGAAGCTGTCTATGTGGCAACGGTCACAATGAGCAGCGGCGATCAGTTTGAAATGGAGCTGTATCCTAAATCAGCACCCCTGACAGTAAACAGCTTTGTCTTTTTGGCTGACCAAGGTTGGTACGATGGGGTAACCTTCCATCGGGTATTACCCGGCTTTGTTGCTCAGACAGGCGACCCCACCGGGACCGGACTGGGTGGACCTGGCTATCAGCTACCAAACGAAATCGATCAGAGTCTTTCTCATTCTGAAACCGGCATTGTCGCTATGGCGAACTCTGGACCTGACACCAACGGCAGTCAGTGGTACATTACCCTTGGTGATGTGGCTCAGCTAGATGGTGGTTACACGATCTTCGGCCGAGTAACATCGGGTATGGACGTTGTCCAAGGGATAACGCCGCGTGATCCTTCGTCAGGGCAAGATTTGCCTGAAGGTGATGTGATCGAGTCGATAACCATCGATACCAAATAGTCGATCGCCTTCGCACAATCATTCAGACAAGATCAAAAAGAGACCGGACATTCTGCCTTGGTGATCTTTTTGGTCTTGTCTAAATATTTCAAATGGGAAAAAAAGGAAAAAAGGTTGCTTTTCATAACGCGAAAGATATCGGGTTCATCTATGTGGCCCTTATCTGTTTAATCGGCATTGGCTTGACCGGCTGTCTGTTAGCGCCAGCTGATGACCCAACGCCGGTGCCTTCGGTTACCCCACCGGGAGATATGCTGGTGCTTACCGCCCCGCAATTTACCCATACATTAGAAGAAAACGTCAGGGTTCCAGGCACGACAATCGTTTATCAAAATGCTGATGGGGAAAATATCTTTGTTGAAATCGATGGACAACCGGTCACCCGTCGAGTTGGTGATGTGATCGCCGGGTCGAGCCTGCTTGTGCCTGGGGTGCACGGTCGATATAACTTAAATTTGACGTCGTCTGCATTTTCAAGCGCTCGTTTAGTGGGGGATGTCACCGCTACAATCTTCAATCCGGCCCCGGTTGAGCTGATCGGTGTTATCAATCCACCAGAAGCAAATCTCGTATACGAAGGGATTAATATCGATTATCGGATCCCTTTAGGACGTCAGTTGCCAGGGTCTACAGTGACATATCAAGGGCAGACGGTTAATGGCGCACAGCTGGCGGGTACGGCTCAGTACAATATTTTGCCCGAAAGAAATTCGTTTGTTTGGACCGGCCGATTAACACCCCATTCGATTATTCAATATGACTTACGCGCATTAAGCATCACATCTGACCAGCTACATATGGTCGGGACCGCAAAGCTGTATTTATATAAAAACCGGCTACCAAACAGTTAAATTTGATTTTGAAAGTATATGCAATTTTCCGTTCTCACCTTAAATCTGCACGGCACCATTGACCGTTGGTTGGGCCGACGGGAGCTGATCGTGGCCGGTTTGGTAGATCGCCAGCCTGATATTATCGCTTTTCAGCGGGCTAATTTCTGGGGTGGGCAAGTGCAATGGCTGCTGCGGCAAACCCATACGCGGGTAGGGGAAAGACTTTACCGAGGTGTTCAGCGTCGGCATCGTGGGTTAGGGTCGTTGTTTGATGGGGTTGCTATTTTGAGTAAATATCCCATTGTTTATTATGAGACGCTGAGTTTGCCGGAAAAACGGACCGCTTTGCTCTTAAATGTAGAATTGCCCAGCGGAGATACAGTTGATATTGTGAACTGCCATCTTATTTCTGGGGTTCGTTTGCCCGAAGTGCGTTACCAGCAGGTAATGGAGCTGACAGGTTGGCTCTCGATCCCCGGCCGGTCTCCATTCCAGGTCATTGCGGGCGGTTTAAACGATGTTCCTGAAAGCCGGACCATTAAAAGAATGAAACAACGATATGGGTCGGCTTGGGAAACGGCCCATGGGCATGAACCGATTGCGACATGGCCGACAGCGCTTGGTGGGCAATTTCCTAGCTGGACCGGCTGTCTAGATTATCTTTTCGCGACATCTAATCTTTCAGTTAATAATGCCCGTATGTTTGGGAATGAAATACATCCAGAAGATGAGACTTTGTTCATGTCTGATCATGTTGGTATAGAAGCTTCTTTTACTCTGGATAAGGTTGTCTAAGGTCAACCCTAAAAAATATACGCTTAGCAAAATAATTTGGCAGTTTGCTTGGGGCGATTTTTGATGTGTGAATGGGTGATTTATTTCTTGAAATCGCCTAAAATAGAAAGATGATTTCAATTATTGCCCCCGTCTATAACGAGGAAGAGGTTCTCCATTCTTTATACGATCGCATTAGCGAGGTCATGGAAGGAACTGGGGAAGAATGGGAGCTGATGTTAGTCAACGACGGTAGTCGGGATCGATCGGCCGAGGTGATTCAGGAGCTGCACGAGAGGGATGGGCGCGTGCGTGGTTTAAGCTTTTCGCGAAACTTCGGTTTTCAAGAAGCGGTAACGGCCGGTATGCATCATGTAAAAGGGGATGCGGTCGTCTTAACCGATGCCGATTTACAAGACCCTCCAGAAGTGATTCCTGAAATGATCGCCAAATGGAAAGAAGGATATGACGTGGTTTACGGCGTGCGGAACTCGCGGGAGGGGGAAACTTGGTGGAAGCTGATTACGGCCAAATTGTTTTACCGCTTGATCCATCGGATTACCAGCGTTGATATTCCGCTAGATACCGGTGATTTTAGGCTGATGGACCGTCGGGTGGTTGATGCGATTGGCAATATGAGCGAGCGCAATCGATTTTTACGCGGCATGGTTCCTTGGGTCGGCTTTAAGCAGATCGGTGTTGAATATGCGCGGCAACCGCGTTTTGCGGGTGAATCGAAGTACAGTTCAACACGTAAAATGTTGGGGTTTGCCATGGACGCCATCACCAGCTTCTCTTATTTCCCGCTCCGCTTGGCGACCTTTTTTGGTTTTGTCATGGCGTCAATTAGTGGGCTAGCGATTATGCTGGTTATTTTCTTACGCCTATTTTGGGCAGAGCAAGCATTTACAGGGCAGGCGACAACGTTGGTGACCGTGCTCTTTTTAGGTGGGGTTCAACTAATTTCTTTGGGCATTATCGGTGAATATTTGGGACGCATCTACGATGAGGTGAAAGGCCGGCCGCTGTATTTGGTTGATCGATCTTGGGGATTAGAAGAACGGGGAGAGGCTTAAGGCTGAACGGTTAATAACTGTCTCGGGGCCAAAGCCGGTGAGTGTATTTTAAAATTTTCGATTCGACTGGATGATTAGTTCCTAAGGATGCCCTGAACGTAGGCAAAGCGTCTGTTATATTTCATTTCCAATAGGTATAATCGGCCGCGTTGCGCGCCTATCATCCAGTAAATTTCGTTAGGAGAAACTGACTCTGTTTAAGACAACTTCAACCGTATTACCTAAGTGGCTCGTATTTTTCTTGGGCAGCTCGCTCGTATTGAGCGGTGTTCTTGTTTCTATGTTTGTTTGGTGGACGGCCGAGGCATTCTTAGCTGCACCGATTAACCCTCTTTCGGCCGAGGCCCCGTCACTAGGGGAGAAACCCCCTTCAATTGTCGTAGAGCAGACCGCCACACCAGACCCCAATGCACCAGCCCCAGCCGTTGTGTTTGTTGAAGAGACCGCTTTTCCTACGCCGGACCAAGCGGCTGAGATCGCTTTGCAACAAACGCGAGAATCGATTCAGCAAACGGTAGAAGCCAGCGGCCGGATTACGATTTTGGTGATGGGGATTGACCGGCGGCCGGGGGAAGAGTTCCAGTCTTTGACAGATACGATGATGGTGGTTTCGTTAAACCCGATCGATAACACGACATCGATCATGAATGTTCCGCGTGACTTTTACGCTGAAATTCCAGGCGTTTACGGCCGTCGTCGAATCAACACCGCTTTTAACTTTGGGTATGGCAACGGGGGGCCGGCCGGTGGTGCCGCCCTTGCGATGCAAACGGTTGAACGCAACCTCGCGATTAAAATCGATCATTATATCTTGGTAGACTTTACCGCCTTTATTCGGTCTATTGACGCGATTGGTGGCGTTGACATTAATGTGCCCCAGCCGATTTATGATGCGACCTATCCCACCATGGATTATGGATACGAGCTGTTTGAAGTAAAAGCGGGCTTTAACCATTTTGATGGGGAAACAACGCTGAAGTATGCGCGTACTCGGCATGGTGATACCGACTTTAACCGGTCTGAAAGGCAGCAGCAGGTCGTTTTAGCGGCCCGTGACAAAATATTTAGCTTGGGGGTCGATCAATTGTTGATTCAATTGCCAAGGCTTTATAGCGAGGTTAATGAGGGGGTCCGGACCGACCTATCGATTGGAGATATGTACACGTTGGCCGTGATGGCGAAAAACATGCCGCGCGAAAATATTAAAACGGTTGTACTTGATTACAAATATTTTGTGAATTACACCACCCCAGACAACCAGCAGGTGTTGGTGCTGATCAATTCAACCGTTGCCCCGGTCATAGCGGAGCTGTTTTACGACTAATCCCGTTTGCTTTTTTATTGCCAAACACCTGTTTGGGCAAAGTTGAGGATCTCCCGGCCGTGGGAGACAAAATGACTAGGGGTAAGGTCTGCTAGCGGTATCCATCTTGGCTTTTCTGCTTCCTCATCATCTACATCGGTATCCTTATGCAGGTCCCATGATAATGGAGAGCACGCATAGAAAAACAGGAATGTGTGAACAAGCTGGTCGGTGGGTCCGTAATAGAAAAAATCTTGCAACGCTATGATTAAACGGCCGACTTCGACATCTAGCCCGGTCTCTTCTGCAAACTCACGCTTTAAGGCTTCTTGATTGGTTTCACCCAAATCTATGCCCCCACCTGGCAGGCTTAACCCCTCACTGTTTTTATTGTGTAGCAACAATATTTTGTTTTCGTGAACCGTGATGCCATACGTGCTCGGCCGGAACTTTTCGATGCGTGAGACCGGAAATTCTTGATACCCGCCAGAAAAAACGCGAGCCTTAACAGTCTTCATCTTGGCCTCTCTGTGACTCGATCACACCGGCAACATCGGCCGGTTGCCATCCTTCAGGTTTCAAAACCTTCCCGTCTACTCGGCGTGGTCCATCTAGCTTACGCATATTGGCGCTGTGTACTTCGGCAAAGACCGGATCAGGGTCAACGCCACAGGCCCAAATCGCCCCATAAGCCACATAAAGTAGATCGGTTAGCTCGTGGACAAGCGCTGCCATGTCCTCGGTTTCTCCATTGATTAATCGATCGAATTGTTCGTTAACCTCTTTGTATTCTTCCCGAATAAGCGTTTTTCGCAGGTCGAGCAATGCTTTGCTTGGCAAAGTCGGCCGATCAGGTGCCACGGCACCCATCGTCACGTGAAACTCTTTGATTTTTTGTCCGTTGGTTGTTTTGGTCATGTTGCGGATTATAGCAAACAAAAAAGAGCGACTATGAAATTCACAGTCGCTCTTTTGAACTTATTTAATCTGTCGTTTTTGTTGCGTTTGCCTGCCGTTTAATAACAAATAAACTCAATCTAGAATGTCGGTTGATTGATTTACTGGACGCCGAGGAGCTCAACTTCAAAAATCAAGGTTGCGCTCGGGGGAATCACAGGTGGATACCCACGGACCCCGTAGGCCAAGTCGTGAGGGATAACAAGCTGCCGTTTGCCACCGATTTTCATCGTTGCGACACCTTCGTCCCAACCTGGGATGACTCGGCCGCCGCCGATGGGGAATTGGAACGGCTGACCGCGTTCTACCGAACTGTCGAACATGCTGCCGTCTTCTAGCCAGCCAGAATAGTGAACTGAAACAGTTTGCATCGGGCTGGGTGACGGGCCGCTGCCTTCAACCAGGTCGACAAACTTTAGGCCGCTTTCGGTCGTGGTAAAGTCAACTGAGTCGACGATAGACGGTTTGCGTGGTTTCTCTACGTCAACCAATTCAACCTCGAATTTTAGGGTTGCATTGGGTGGAATTGCGCCACCGGCACCTCGTTCGCCGTAGCCGAGTTCAGGTGGAATGATGAGGGTCGCTTTGCCGCCCACGTTCATCATCGCTATTCCTTGATCCCAACCTTGGATCACGCGCCCTTGCCCCAATGGGAATTTAATCGGGTCGCCCCGCTTGTGTGAATTGTCAAATTCGCTGCCGTCCATTAGGGTGCCGATATAGTGAACCGATACAGTATCGCCTGCTTCGGCCGCTGGTCCGGTCCCTTTTTCATGTTCAATATATTCAATTTGTGCTTCTGACATTATTGTCCTCGTATTAAAGTTGGATTGTAGGCCGGGTGCATTGTACCTGAAACTCGATTGGCGCTTATAAATTCAATTGGAAACTAATATTTCACAGCTGTGAATAGAAAGCGGTTGACACAAAAAAAGTATCGATTTTCAGCGCTCCTTTGTTTTAATTCTGCCACAAAGGCTTCGGCCTGCTGGTCGGTGAGGGTGCCGTTTTTCTTGCTTTCACGCAATGAATAAGCAACCATTTGCCCCGAGTAATTGTCAAGCAGGTAGCTGGTGTTAATAATCGGAATCGCTTCGACTTTGATCCCCCAGAAACCGGCATCTGATAAAAGCGCTTGCAGTTTGCCGGGCAGGTATGGGCTGGCAAGTGATGCCTCCCAGCTGGCAAACAAACGGCGCATGAACGGCTGATCGTCACATTCGAACAGGACGTTGCGCCAGTCGGTTTCGATTATGGCGATACGCCCACCCGGTTTGAGGACGCGCGCCATTTCTTGAATGGTTTCAGCGACATTTGGTAGATAAAGAAGGAGTTGGGTACAGGTGACCGCATCAAAGCTGTTATCCGGGGCGGAAATCGTATCGGCCGAGTTGTTTTTGAGCTCGATTTGAGTTAAATCGTTGGAACGCCGCCGTGCTAGGTTAAGCATCGATTCACTCACATCGATACCGAGCACGTATCCAGACTCTCCTACAGCGAGGGCGATTTCACGCGTTAGCAGTCCAGGGCCACATCCGACATCGACGACCCGATCCCCTGCGCGTAAATTTAGGGCTGCGATTGTTTGGGAGCGTTGGCGAATGATTTCAGCCATTTGGTAGGCACGCTCAGTTTCGGCCGATAACTCATCGTTATATTCAACCATATGTTGTTTGCTCTACACGAGTTGAGAGCTGTTGATAACCTTAATCCCAGCCGCCTGCATCTCTTCAATGGCGCGATCAACATCCCCCGGTTGTAAATTCACACCACGGCAAGCGTCTTGGATGACATGGGTATTAAAACCGAGCCGGTTGCCGTCCATGGCTGTAAATTTGACACAGTAGTCAGTTGCTAGCCCAACCAGATACAGGTCCGTAACTTCGAGTTCTTTGAGATATCCAAACGCACCGGTTGAAGCCCTTTGGCCGTTGTCATAAAAACCGCTGTAGCTGTCGATCGTCACATCGGTCCCTTTGCGGAAGATGGCGGCTACTTTGTGTGTATTTAGCCCCTCAACAAATTCAGCCCCATGGGACCCTTGGACACAGTGAACGGGCCACAGAATTTGATCTAATCCATGCAGGTCGATAATTTCACCCGGATTGGTGCCCTCGTGGTTAGCGGCAAAGCTACCATGATCGGCCGGGTGCCAGTCTTGTGACATGATGATGAGGTCAAAGTTGTCTTGTAACCGATTCACCACAGGGATGATCTGATCCCCTTCATCAACGGCAAGAGCGCCGCCGGGGCAAAAGTCGTTCTGAATGTCGATGATGTAAAGTGCTTTCATATCGAGATTTTAGCAAAGGGTTGAGAATTGTGCTCTAATTTGGAAAATTTGTTCAACCGACCCATATTGAAGGAGAGATCAGAATGTTATCGATGGCAACTGACTATAGTCCGAATATACATCGTTTTGAATCGATGGCGGATATGAGGGCTGGGATTGGTAATCCAAAGCCGTTTTTGAAAGCGATTGCGGATGCTGGATTCTCGCACGTGCATTGGTGTCACCATTGGAGTGGTGATTTTGTATACGGGGAATCAGAAATGCTTTATATCGGCCGTTTGTTGGAAGAGTACAACTTGATTGTTGCTGATTTGCATGGCTCTGAAGGGCGTGAAAAATTTTGGTATTCGCCACAAGAATATGCGCGGCAGGCTGGGGTTGAGCTGGTGAAAAACCGGATCGATTTTTGCGCACGGTTTGGTGGGGATGCGGTCGTGATGCACGCTTACCCGATGAAGGCTGAAAGCGAATGGGATTCGCTTCGTAGAACTTTAGATGATTTGATGCCGTATGCGTTGGATCGAGGGGTCAAGATCGCTGTTGAGAACTTGATCGACTTTCGTGGGGTTCGTTTTGACAATATGCCGATCGAGACCTGTGATGATAATTGGCCGCTGATTCACCGTATTTTTGACCATTATCCGGCCGAATTTGTGGGGCTGTGTTATGACTCGGGCCATGCCAATTTGGGGCGTGACCGCTCGGCCGGGCTTGTGCCATTTCTTGACCGCTTGCTCGTTCTCCATCTGCATGGCAATGATGGAACCAATGATCAGCACCGAAACATGTTTGTTAACGATTTAGATTGGGAGAACTTGGCCAAGATGATCGCCCAATCTGCGTATACCAAACCGATTTCGCTAGAAGTGATGGTGAGTGAGTTGGATGAGAATGAAGACGCGTTTTTAGCGACAGCGTTTGAAACCGGCAACCGCTTTTCGGCGATGGTTGAAGCGTATCGAAACTAACCCCTTTTGCTTAAATGCTATAGTCCGGCCGGATATAAAAGTCTTTGGCCCGATACCGCGTACAGAGCAGATCAAGCCATCGGTAGCTTTCGATTTTGCCCGCTTTTTCGCGAACCCAAAGATCTGCATCTGTCCGGTTTTCGGACGGTTTTCTAGAAAATCCACATAACCCCATCGTCATGAATAGATCATGTGCTTCATCTTTTGTGGGTGGGTCGCTTTCCCAATAAATCTCAATTGTTGTTTTCTCAGGTAGTTTGTCCATTTGATTGTCTCGTTCACCAATTGCATAGTCCTTCCAAGTGCATAGTGGTGCTTTATTTTTGAGCGATTGCTCATTTCCATTTATCAACAAAGTGATTTTATGGATGCTGCCTTACGGCTTAAGTCTCGAAACCCTCTCTTGTGGGGTTACATTGGTCCTATCAACCTTAAATTATGAAAGAAGCTAAACCGAACATTATCATTATCATGGCTGACGATATGGGGTACTCAGACATCGGCTGTTTTGGCTCTGAGATCAAGACGCCCCACATTGACTCTTTGGCCGAAAACGGCGTGCGCTTTACTCAAATGTACAACTGCGCCCGCTGCTGCCCGACTCGGGCTTCGCTGCTGACCGGTCTCTATCCGCATCAGGCCGGCATTGGACATATGATCGGAGATTTGCAGCTGCCGGCTTATCAGGGATATCTGCGAGATGACTGTGTGACGATAGCAGAGGCACTAAAACCGGCCGGGTATCGCACCCTGATGTCGGGCAAGTGGCACGTGGGGGGTGATTATGATCCACGTTATACAGATGCTTGGACACCGGGCGATGCCAAACATCCGATTCCCACCCAGCGGGGGTTTGACCGCTTTTGGGGGGTGTTAGACGGGGCGATGAGCTTTTATACACCCCATTATCTGATGGAAAACGATGAGCGGGTCTACCCTGAAAACAGTGATTTTTATATGACCGAAGAGATCACCAACCATGCGGTTAACATGATCGATGAATCGGTTGAGCTTGAGCAGCCTTTCTTTTTATATGTGGCCCATGTTGCCCCACATTGGCCCCTACACGCTCGGCCGGACGATATCGCCACCTATCAGGGGCGGTATCGCCATATCGGCTGGGACGGCTTACGTACAAGGCGGCATGAAGAGATGCGGGGGATGGGGTTGATCGATCGGACGTGGGATATCTCCCCCCGAGATGAAAGTGCACCCGACTGGCTTAATCTTTCTTCAGAAAGGCAAGATTGGGAAGATTTGCGGATGGCGGTGTATGCGGCCCAGGTTGACAGCATGGATCAAGGGATCGGCCGGATACTTGAGACATTGCGCAGGCATGAGATCGAAGACAATACCATCGTGATGTTTTTGTCTGACAATGGGGGATGTGCCGAGTTTTTAGAAGAAGATGGCTGGGCGAAGTTTTATCCAACAACGACGCTGGACGGTAAGCCGGTGCAGCTGGGGAATGTACCAGACATTGAGCCGGGTTCGGCCGAGACATTTATGAGCTACGATTTGCCGTGGGCCAATGTGTCGAACGCGCCGTTTCGCAAGTACAAACGATGGACGCACGAAGGGGGGATTTCGACACCGCTGGTGGTGCAGTGGACGGCCCAAATTAACCAGAGCAAAATTGAGCATGCACCTTGCCACGTCATCGACCTGCTGCCTACCTGTTTAGATGCGGCCGGAGTGAACTACCCGTCGACGTATAACGAGCATGACATTCAGCCGGTCGCAGGTGAAAGCTTGCTGCCAGCTATCCTTGAAGGGGGTTGGGTTAGGGATGAGCCGCTTTATTTTGAGCATCAGGGTAGCAGCGCCCTGCGCACGGCCGAATGGAAGATCGTTCGTGGCTATGGTGGTGATTGGGAGCTGTACAACATGGTAGATGACCGAACGGAGCGACATGATTTGCGCGATAAAAATCGGCCGCAGGCTACCCATCTGATAAAAGAATACGGGGCATGGGCGGAAAAAATGGGGGTTGAAGATTGGGACTTTCTAAACCCGAGATTTCAAGCCTTGTATGGTGGAGGACTAGATTAAGATGAAACGACCTAATATTGTTTGGCTAACCAGCGACCATATGGTGTGGGCTCACCACAAACGGCTGACCGGATATCCGGTTTTACCGACTTTGGAACGATTGTCGGCCGAGGGGCTAACCTTTAACAACGCCTTTTCAGTGACGCCACTGTGCCAGCCGTGCCGGGCGAGTATGTTAACCGGGCAATATGCCCATAAACACGGTATGCTGCAAAACGATGGCTTGCAAGGGGCCAAACTTGATTTTGATGTAGACGAACAGCTTTTTAATACACCGATGCTAGACGCCGGTTATCGGATGGGGTATTTTGGCAAATGGCACACCGGGGTTGAGCGGACGGCTGAAGACTTTGGCTTTGAAGGGTTTTCATGCCCCGGCTATGGGCACCCGTATTGGACCCAAGAATACGAAGATTATTTAGAACGGCACAATTTGCCCCATGCTGAGGTGACGATTGAACGCTGGGTGGGGCATCCCGGATGGGAAGGGCGCAAGATTCGACTGGCGGATTTTGATAAACCGTATGAAAGCCCGTATCAGTTAATGGAAGCGAGCGGGGTGCTGAATGAGCTTGAAAGCCATGAAGCTTATTTCTTGGCTGATCTGTCTAATCGTTGGCTGGATGAAGTTGCCCAGGGGGATGATCCGTTTTGTATGCGGGTTGACCTGTGGGGGCCGCACCATCCGTTTTGGGTGGCAGAGCCGTATTTAAACACGATAGACCCGGCCGATTTGCCCCCATACCCGACGTTTAACTCAAACTTAGAGCATCGGCCGCAAAACCATCGTGACCTGTTGGCCTATCGGCGAGAGTTTGACCCGCACCGCAATTGGGACGATTGGAGCTGGTATTTGGCCCGCTGTCATGAACATGCCACATTGTGTGATGATGCGCTTGGCCGCATTTTAGACAGGCTGGATGAATTGGGGTTGGCAGAGAACACGATTGTCGTTTACACCGTCGATCATGGCGGGGCGCTGTGTTCAAATGGGGAGCTGGTGGATAAAGGGTGGATGATGAGCGATGAGACGATGCGCATTCCGATGGCGGTACGCTGGCCGGGTAAAGTTACGGCCGGATCGACGAGCGATGCGTTTGTGATGAACATGGACTTGGTCCCCACGGCGCAACAGGCGGCCGGGGCAGCTGTACCAGTGGGGACAGACGGGACCAGCTTACTTGACCTGATCCAAGCACCGGCCGAAACGGCGTGGCGCGACGATATCATGCTGGAACATCATGGTCACTATGGAGAGACTCATTTTCAACGGCAGTTGCGTTGGGGCAACTATAAGTATGTGGCCCATTTAGATGACTTGGGGGAGCTGTATGATATTGAGGCTGACCCGTTTGAGATGCGGAATCTGATCAATGATGAGGCTCTGCGGCCGGTGTTGACCGAGATGCAGAATCGTTTAAAGAGGTGGATGGCCGAGCATGATGATACTGCGGCCGATGCCAATCGATTGCTGGCGCAGATAGAAGAGTGAGCTGAAATCCCAAAATGACGCACTGCGTTACCGCTTGTCCTCGAAAAAATACCGGATAGTCAAAAATCGTATCTAAAGCGGATCGATTTCGATACATTGTGTCCATCATATTTTTTACGAGGACATAATGACTTATAAATTTAAACACATAACAATTTTAGCAATCTTAGCGACCTTTTTAACGGCCGCAATCGCATCAGCCGATCATACGGCCGATGGGACTGTCACAGGAACAAACAGCGATCGGGATTATCGTCAATCGGGTGATATTTTAGATGAAGACTCATTTGTTGATGAAGACGGCGTAACTTGGTATTTGCATGAAGATGGCTGGTACTACGACGTGCCGGTCGGCGAATTGGATGAGTGGGATTCTTTTGATGACGCGTCATATGATGACGATTATTGGGGCGATGAAGACGACTGGGACGATTTCGACGACGACGATTGGGAAGAGTTTTCCGGCGATGAAGACGATGACTTCAACTTTGAAGATGATTTCACTGAAGAAGAGCTGGCTGCTCGTGAAGAGTCTGCCACCGGCAAAACCCCTGCTAAAGCGGGTGACCACCCTTGGCAGGTAGCTCTTGTCTATCGTGGAGAGTCCAATGCACATGATGGTCAGTTCTGTGGTGGTTCGCTAATCGCACCAGAGTGGATTTTGACCGCAGCACACTGCGTAGAAGAAGATACTGCGGAGGATGTGGATGTTGTGATCGGCCGCAATACGCTGAGCAGCGATGCGGGTGAACGGATCCCGGCCGAAAAGATCATTTTGCACAGTGCATACATGAACGGCGACGATGAAAATGCAGACATCGCCCTGATTAAGCTAAGCCGCCCTGCAACAAAAGGGCAAGTGATCGCCACGGTAAATAACAATACCAATGGACATTTAGATGACGACGGTGTTGATGTCACAGTTTCTGGCTGGGGTTTGTTACATGAATTTGATGAAACTAGCCCAGACAAATTGCACGCAGTGAACACCGAGATCGTTTCGAATCAAGAGTGTAACATCGCTTATGATGGCAGCATCAACAACAGCGTCTTGTGTGCTGGCGAGAAAGAAGGTGGCAAAGACTCTTGTAACGGAGACAGTGGTGGCCCACTCGTCACAAATGAAGGTGACGAACCGGTACAAGTAGGCGTTGTTAGCTGGGGCGAAGGATGCGGTCTGGAAAATTACTACGGTGTGTATACCCGGGTAGCCACTTTCCAAGATTGGATGGCTGAGCACATGGGCTCATAACCTGATCAAATTAGTTCCCGGTAATTAGGTAGACGAAGGGTTGAAGGCGATACGCTTTCAGCCCTTTTTTATTTTGCTGAGATTCAGGCATAAAAAAAGCCCACGTCAAAATGATTAAATCTTGACGTGGGCTTTTTAATTTGTCTGTTTTGTACTTAGACGTCTAGATTTTTCTCTAGGGCAGACAGTTTGTGTCGAGCCATACCTAAGTTTGAAGTCGCACGATCTAGCGCCACATAAATAAACAGGTTGGTATGTTCATCTAAAAGGCGGATCATGTGATACTGATCTGTCAAAGTAATGAGAATGTCTTCGATTCCACCCTTGATTTTCAAGTCTTTCATAACGGCAAGTTTAGCACGCACGACGTTTGTGTTTCCGGCTGCAGCCAGTTCAATGTCCATGCCGCTACCAACTGTGCCTAGGGTCATACCGCTTTCCCAATCGACCAAAGCTGCGGCTTTTGCGCCACCAATACTCATAATTTCGTTTAGAGTTTCTTCTAAGTTTGCCATGTTTATAATTTCCTTAAATTTTTTCAATGCAACCAAATTAAGTTTTGGTTCCGCTGATGTGTTATTTGATAAATCAAGTTGATCGCCAGCTAGCTCTTCACTGCTTGCTTGCTCTTCATCCAGTCTGCGAATGCCTTCCATGAGGATAAAATCCCACGGTTGCCCGATAGATGATTCGGGCGCTTCGATTTCTTTTTCGACTTTAAACCGGCCGTTAGACCAGCCTAGCATCGCATAGACTGCTTCTTCACCGGCAATTTCAATCTCATCGTTTTGAGTTAATTCTGCGTGGTTTAGAAGTCCATTTTTTAAATAAATGCAGCCTTTATGAAGCTCGTTTTCTAATCGAATAACCGCTTCACTGCCTTCTTGTCCAATAAATTGGATCAAGGTCGGGAGGTCCATTGCTTCTAGATTGCCTTCGATATCCATGCTTTGCTTTCTTTACCACCCGTTTTTGTGTGAACGTAAACGTTCTGTGTTGCCCACTCATTTGACCAAATTCTGGTAACCAGCGTCAATTGGACTAAAGGCATAGAGTCTGAAGAAGAAGTCCTGTTCTTAATTGGGACCTGGCCCTTTATTCCTATTAAGAAGGGCGGTCTGGACTATTTTTGAAATTTCCACGCAAACTTGCTCTGCCAGAATTTGAGCTGAAGCGATTTTCGAATTCTCTTCAAACGCAATAATCAACAATAATTCACCGTCGATTTGGGTTGTCAGGATATTGACCGGTTTCCCTTCATACAGCAGTTGGCTTACCTGTTGCTGGTTGGAAACACCCAAAACTTTGTAAATTTCAATCCCGGCCGCAAAACTGCCCGAAGCGATCGCTGCCAACTCGATGCTGTGGTGGGCTTGCAAAGAGCCAAATGAAAGCGCTAATCGGCCGCTGACATCCGCTAGCATCACGTGTGAAGCGGAGACCCTCTTTGCTAAACGCTCTAAATACACTTTAAGCAGCCGTGTTTGTTCAGCTGTAAAAGCTAAAGGGTATTTAGCGAGAGTTCCCTGATTCATAAATTAGAAGGGTATGCCAGTGAATGAAAACGACTTAAAGGCGTGAAATAACTTTGCCAATCAGTTTTTTCAATGTTTCTGTGGTGCCGGTCCCACTGACTGCGGCCGCAGATACCGTCATCGATTCTGGGATTCGTAACATCTGGCTAATGGTTGAAGCCTCGACCGCATTTGGTAAATCTTGTTTGTTGCATTGCAAAATGAGCGGAATATCCTTAATTGATCGATTGGTTTCTTTTAACTGATCGACCATTTCTACGAATGAATAACGATTCACACTCATTCTGTTTGGCGCTGAATCTGCCACAAAAACGAGCCCATCAACATCTTTCAGTACCAACTTTCGTGTGGCCGCATAATATGATTGTCCAGGTACGGTATAAAGCTTGAATTTAGGGATGAGCCCTTTGATTTCGTTAAGCTCCATCTGCATAAAATCAAAGAAAAGCGTCCGATCTTCGCGGGTTTTCACAGAAACTAAATCGCTTCTTTTTTGCATAGGAATCTTTTTGTGAATTTGCTCAAGATTCGTTGTTTTTCCGCTCAGTGGTGGCCCGTAATAAATTAGTTTCAGATTTAGTTCTTTTTTGCGCCAATTTATAAACATATTTTGTGGTTAGATTCGCTGAAACATAGATCGAAGAATAGCTAAGCGTCTTAGCACGTGGCGGATTAATAGCAGAATCTATTCGATGGAAAACCCATCTAGCTTGATTTTGCCTGAGGCCACTATCGATTCTTCAAACTACCATTCATGAATCATATTGAATAGTTTTTTGCTCGTTAATAGTGAATTTGGACTGGTGTATGTTTTGGAATAAGGCTGGATTCAAATCCAACTAGAAGTTGACACAGGCTTTAGGAAATGAATAGTGCGTCTAGCTCATCTTTGACATGGGCTTCGATTTGACTATCACTGAAGTCAACTGAGAACAGGTCGTTCCCAACCATCTCTGCCAGCACTTCGATCGCTTGGTTCACATAAAACCGGACCAAACCGATTTTGGCGTTTTTGCCAAAGATATTAACCAAAAGGAACTCTTCGCTCACGCCGCTAGAAAAGATGTCGTAATCAGAACCCGTGTGATAGGTTGATTTGAAGATCGCATCATTGCCTACGAGGCGGGCAAGCTCGGTGGTTGCCATGAAGTTTGCCGCAACTAAAGCGCTAATACTGTCGATGTCCAACTGATGTGTAGAACCGGCATGCTCAATAATGTGACCGCTCGAGCTTAGCAATAAGACACAGCGGCTGTTGGTATTGTTCCTTAAGGTTTGTAGCTCTTCAAAGATCTCAGCCGTTTGGTTTGTAGGGTTGGGAGTAACTTCCATCGATTGCGGTTTTACTAGTGGCAATGTAGGATCGGGACGCTCTGGAATTCGAGCAAGATCCGGCGCAAGCATGTTTCCTAGGCTGATATTCCCTAATTGTTTTTTGTGACGCGCTGCTTCTTTGCAGGTCTTTTTAACCAAGTATTGAAGATGGGCAATTGATAATGGTTCATCTAAAACATAATCAACATCTTCAGTGATCATCGCATCTGCTAAAGCTTGCGATTTTGGTGGAATTGTCAAAAAGAGCTTTGCGTGAGGTGAGATATCATGGACCGAGCGAGCTAAATTGACACCGGTCATATCTTGCAAAAAACAGCCGGATATAACTAGATCAAAGTCTACTTGTTCCATTCTACTTAAGGCGTCTGTGCCATTGTTGACTGACTCGATTTGATACTCGTCTCCTATTTCTTGAATGCCTTGGCAAATGTGATCTGCCTGAGCTTGTTCACTATAGACGACTAAGATACTGTTTACACTCATTTCATAACCTATAAATCAACCAAGTCGCAGATGGTGCCAATTCAATAAAAGCGAATCGACCGTGTACCTTACTAAAAACTAAAAAAAATAATAATGAAAGTTGGAATAAAAAAATCGATGTGCAAGGTCTCTGTTTTTAGCGACTAAAGTTAAATTGAAAAAGATATTTCCCCGGTTCAAGAGGGCATCACTCAAGTGATAAGGTCATCTTACAGAGAGCGGCTTAAGGAAGTTCTGTACAAAATAGATATGGGTCATGACTTCTGTCATGCATGAAAATCGTACTAGATGGGTTGGGAAGGGGCTTCAAAAGGGCTGTTTTAGCCGAGTGTTTCATTCGGCCGTACGTTTCTGAACCCCATTTTTCCCGCGCGATCTTAGCTGTTTGATTTAACTGTAGATTGAATTGGGTTGTACTAATAGGCAAATAATTTGGTTGCAGGATTGGTTGCCAGGGCTCTTGGATCAATTCTTTGTCACTGATACACTCGTGAAAATCATTTCTTTAATTTCTTTAGATGAAGGAACAGTTACTATGACCATAACAAGAAAACACACCAGCGCTCGCGCTAGCAAAATCGTGATTAATAACGGCATTATCTATTTAGCAGGCCAAGTGGCGGCCGATCCTGATGCGGATGTTCAAGATCAAACACGCTCTACGTTGGCGAAGGTTGATGAATTGCTGGCCGAAGCTGGCAGCAGCCGTGAACATATCTTGTCTGCCACCATTTACTTGCGAGATATCGCGAATCATTTTGCTCTGATGAATGAAGTTTGGAACGCATGGGTTCCCGAGGGGCATGCCCCTGCACGGGCGTGTGTTCAGGCGCATATGGCACGGGCAGCACTGCTTGTTGAGATATCGATCGTAGCGGCCGTGGCCGAATAAAGCTGAAGAGGGTATTTAAGATGACTCAAGAACAAAACCAACCGATTTTTGAACTCCGTCAGTATGATATTTTTGAAGGCCAGCTTGATCGTTGGGTTGAATATATGGACTCAACCATTATTCCTTTTCAACGCTCACTCGGTTTCGTTGTCGTAGGCAGCTGGTATTCACGCGAGAAAAATCAATATATCTGGATTCGTCGCTTTGAAAACGAAGCGGAACGGGAACGACTGTACAAAGTCGTTTACGAGCATGAATTTTGGCTCAATGATGCACTGCCCGTCGTGTTGGAAATGCTCAGTCGCGATACCGGCCGGACTATTACCGACATGCATGCGTCCCCATTGTCAATTTTACGCTAGCTTTTTAGCACCGTACTCGGTGGCTTAGGGTTCAATCCCGTCAATAAAGGTAGACAATAGACGTTCAAAGCTATCGGTCAGCTCTAGCCCTAAAGCGAACCCACCAGCCAATTCGAGGGAGACAAAACCATGCAGAAGGCTCCGCAATCCTCGCACCGTGTGCAGCGCTTCATCCCCTTCTAAACCAAACGAGCCTAAAATCAGCAGGAACAGTGTGAGGATGTCCCTGCTGACCTTTTCTGTCTCAGCATCAATCCCTTTTGCCTGAATAATCAGCGGGTAGATGCCCGGGTTTTGATGCGCAAAGGCCCGATAGCTGTCTGCGGCCGACATTAGGGCGTCTCGACCGGTTTTGCCCGCCATCACATTGCGCAATTCCTCTTCCAGAATTCTAAGTGCATGCACGCGCAAGGCATGTACCAGCCCATCTAACCCTTTAACATGGTTGTATAAAGAGGGGACCTTGATTTTGAGCCTAGCCGCTAAATCTTTTAGCTTTAGCTGTTGGATGTCTCCTAGCTTATTCGCCAGTTCAGCCGCTGTGGCGACCACCTTTTCCTTCGTTAAATCACGCGCCATGGTTATTTTTTCGCCTCTGTAATCGCTTTTCGCATCGCTGCGGCCGGGTTTTCAAGCACACGGCCGTGCCCAACCGCTAGCCGCTTTGGGTTTAATGCTAACAGCTTTTCGGCCGATTGGACCGCAGTTGGTTTATGCCACGTGGCGAATCCGGGCAATGGGAACAGCCAGCGAATAACTCCGGCGACCGCAATGCCGCCTAAGGTTTGAAACGCATCCCCAGCGATTAATGAGCCATCACGTTGATCAAAAAATGCGATATGGCCTGGGGTATGACCGGGTGATGCGATGACTTGGAGTGATCCAACCATGTCTCCATCAGCCACAGTGCGGTTCGCTCTTGTTTCTACGCTTGGGAAGTCACCCTTTAGCTCTACATTTGCCTGACCTGGCTCAAGCGACATATCTCCTTCCATGAAGCGGGCCGATTGCTCTGACACAATGACTTCAATATTTGGCAACGCTTTTTTGAGGGGATCTAATCCATTGATGTGGTCTGAATGGGCATGGGTGAGCAAGACCCGTTTAATCGGTTTTCCTATCTGTTCGGCCGCTGCCATGATAGATTTTGCGGTTCCGGCCATGCCGGTATCGATGACGGTAAGGCCATCCACCTCTTTAACGATATAAACGTTCATGATTCCAAAATTTTTGATTTGAACCAAGCTGTCGGTTATTTGTTTTACTGCCATGGGCAATCTCCTTTTTGCTAATTAGATTAATTTATAAACTAATCTAATTAGTTTGTCAAGACGGCCAAACTCAAATAACGAACTGTTGTTACACGCTTTCCCGTCAAAAACAAGAAAAGTCTTTGAAAATTAAGGCACACCTTCTAGAGGTAATTTAGACTTTTCTTGTTTAGAGCGCGT